>SFNW01000014.1 GCA_004554105.1 Clostridiales bacterium
CCGGATTATATTATAACAAGCAGTTTGCGATTTGTCAACATTTTTTTAAAAGAAAACAGAAAAAAGCCGCGCGGCACGCCGAAAAATTCGTTCTCCTTTTTCCGACGGTGCACGGAAAAATATACCGATTTTCCCGTCGGAAATAGTCTGCTTTCCCATTTCCCGTTTTGAGGGACGAAAATCGGCGGAAAAAATCGCTTTTGGGACACCGCGTCTCCGACGGCATTTTCACGGCGTCTTTTGTACAATGCGGACACATACCGAAGAAAGGATCTGCATAAAATGAAGGACTTCCAAACTGCCGTCGCCGACGGAATCGGCAAGGTCGGCGGCTTTTTCGATCGGGTACGCCGCCGTTTTGACACGCGGGAGGACGCCGCCTCGGACGGCGAAAAAATCGCGCGCGGACTCAGAAAATTTTTTGCCCTGCTTGCGCCGGTCGCCTTTGCCGGACTGCTCGGGGCAAAGCGGCTGCCGCTCGGCATCTATCCGCTCGGACTTTCGCTCGCCGCCGCGGGGTACGCCGACACGCCCGCGCTTGCGGTCGGCGTATTGCTTGCCGCGCTGTACGGGCGGAACATTCCGCTGCTGTTCGGCTGCGTGACGCTCATTTTGCTGCGCGTTGTCTTTTCGCTGATCTTTGCCGACGGCGAGGGTACGCCGGTCAAACAAAAACTTTTTTCCAAGGAAAGCCGCGCAAAGCTGTTCTGCGAGAGCGACACGCTGCGGCTCTGTTCGGCGTCGGTCGCGGCGTTTACGGCGGGCATGGCGCGAATGTTCTCGGGCGGCTTTTCGTTCGGCGACCTGTTTGCCGTCTGTTTTTCGGTGCTGGTCTGCCCCTGCCTGACCTATCTCTATCTCGGCTTCACGGCGGGCGGCGAGCGCAAGAGCTTTCGCTTTGAAGCGGGGCTTTGTGCGCTGCTCGTCTCCTTTGTTTACGCGCTCTCCGACCTGTCACCGCTCGGCTTTTCGACGGCGGCGGCAGCCGCGGCAATGCTCGCGTTTCTGACCGCGCGGCGGCGCGACCCGCTTGCGGCGGGCGTGCTTTCGCTGCTGATTTCGTTTGCCGCCGCGCCGTCGGTTTCCCCCGCGACAGCACTTGCCGCGGTCGTTTCGTCGCTGCTCTTTGCGCGCTCGTCTCTGCTTGCGCTTGCCTGCGGCGTCGGGGTTTTTTCGGGGGCAAGCCTGCTTGCGGGCGGGGTATCTCTGCTCCTTTCGGCACTGCCCGAAGTTCTCGTCGGTGCGGGGCTGTCGCTCACCATTCGTGACGCTGCGGCGGAAAAACTGCTGCCTATCGGCAATGCGCGGCGGGAAAGCGGCGTGGCGGGCGAAATTCTTTCCTATAAAGAAAAGAGCGGGCGCGAGACGGTCAAGGAACTGTCCGAATCGTTTGAATCGCTTTCAAAGGCATTTTTCGAGCTGTCCGACCGCGAGAGCCGTGTCGGCATCTTCGACGTGCGGCGTATATGCGACCGCGTGTGCGACCGATTCTGCCGCCGATGCGCGGCGTGTACATTATGTTGGGAGAGGGATTATGCCGTGACACTGGATACGCTCAATAAAATCAGCGCAAAGCTGTACAAAACCGGAAAAATCGAGAAAAAAGATCTGCCGCCCGAATTTCTCGCGCGCTGCACGAGTGCCGACCGCATCGTTGAGGAAATCGAGCGCGAAAACGCAAAGCTGCTCAAGGAAATGCTTGCGATGGACGGCAGCCGCCGTGCGGCGGTCGACTACGCCGTCTTTGCCCGCGTACTCTCGGAGGCGCTCGAAAAGAACGACGCCGAATACCGCCCCGACGAGGCGGGTCGCGCCGCCGCGGTCGCCGCGCTGCGGCACATCGGCTTTTCGGCGGACAGCATCGGCGTATTCGGCGTGCGGAAAAAGAGCGTCTACGCCTTCCGCATCGGCGGCGGCGCGATGAAATGCACTGCCGACAGGATTACCGAGGCGCTGTCCGACGCGCTCGGCGGCGTATTTGAGCCGCCGGTCTTTGAATTTGCCGACGGCGGCATCAACATGATTGCCAAAAACGCGCCGGTCTTTTCAGCCGACTGCTCGATAGCCTCGTTCGCCTCGTCGGCGGGTGAGGAAAACGGCGACCGCGTGCGCTCGTTTGACTCGAAGAACGGCTGCTTCTACGCGCTCGTCAGCGACGGCATGGGCAGCGGCAGCGCAGCCGCCCGCAAAAGCGGCAAAGCCGCGCTTTTCCTCGAAAAAATGCTGCGCGCCGGCAACGGTGTTTCGGCGGCACTCGAGCTGCTCTCGGCACTGGCGCGCAGCGACGGCGAGGAGGGCTTCACCACGGTCGACCTCTTTGAGCTCGACGCCTTCACCGGCAGGGGGACCTTCTTCAAGAGCGGCGCCGCGCCCTCGTTTGTCAAGCGGGGGGAGCGGATTTTCAAGATTCGTTCGCGCACCGTGCCGATTGGAATTCTGGAGGACGTCGACGCCGAAAAGACCTCGTTTGACTGCGAGGACGGGGACGCGGTGGTCATTCTCAGCGACGGCGTGACCGAGGAAATCGAAGAGCCGCTTTGGCTATGCGAATTTTTGACCGGTGCAGACCTTTCGGCGTCCGACGCCGCCGCCCGCATCCTCACCGAGGCAAAGCGGCACACGCTCTGCCGCGACGACATGACCGCCGCCGTTCTGCATATCCGCAAGAGCGGCAAAGCCGCCGTTTCCGAAGAAAAAGAGGAGAAAAAAGCGTGAAAAAAGCCTGTTTTTACTTCGCCCTTGCGGCGGCACTGACGCTGTTTTGCCTGTTTTCCTGCGCACAGACCGACAGCCTGTACGATGTGCTGCTCTCGGTGACGGCAAACGACGAAAGCCTGCCCGCAGGCAGTCTGCTTTGCTACGGGCGCGCGTATAAAAACGGCGTGAGTGATGATTTTTTGTCCGATTACCTCGGGCTTTCGGGCTATCCCGCGTTCAAGGACAAAATCGAGGAGATGGCGGTCTATTCGTCGCTCGGCGGCGCGTTTTGCGAGCTGGCGGTCATGAAGCTCTACAGCGCAAGCGATGCACAGGACGGCAAGCTCTTCTTTGAACGCCGCGCCGCCGAAGCCGAACGCGCCCTGAAAACCGCCGAAATCGAAGGCTATGCCGAAAACGCGCGTATCGAAACGCGCGGCAACTTCGTGATTCTTTCGATGATGCCCGACAACGACGCGGCAATCGAAAAGCTGAAAAAGGCGCTGGGGTGAGAGAAAGGGCGCGTTTATGGGGCGCTGCCCCAAAACCCCGCCAAAGGGCTTTTTTGAAAAAAAGCCCTTTGGAATCCCAAAAAACTTTTGGGAAAAGGAAAAAAGACATAGCCGGCGCATAAAGAATAAAGCCGACGCACCGCGTCGGCTTTATTCATCGAAATGTGGAATGCCCAGAATATAATCCGCGCTGACCTTGTAGAACAGGCAGAGTTTAATCAGATGTTCAATCGGCAGCGCGCGGTATCCGAGTTCATAGTTGGAATACACCCGCTGGTCAATGCCGAGCATTTTGGCGACCTGCGTCTGCGTCAGGTCGTTGTCCTCCCGTAGCTCGCGGATTCGGTCGTTGTAATTCTTCATTCCACCACTTCCTTATAATCATTATAAGAACAAAGTATAAATTCCCCACGGCATACTATCGTTTGATAGTATGCCGCCAGCCGTATTCGCACTTTGCTTCCGGACGGGGTGGATTCGGATGCAGAATCCGTGAAAAATGTGTTCAAGTTGTATCGGGATGTTTTCCCGGTTTCGCGGAGCGAAATCGTCGGTGTTCAGCCGACGAAGGGGAAACTCCCCGAGGACTTTAGTCCTCGGTATACAGGCGACGGTGATTTTCGCGGAAATATGCAGAAAACCGCCCAAACGGGCGGTTTTCAACTTAAGCAGACAGAGGCGCTTTGCCTCAAATTTATAATCACCTTTCGCCGGTCGGTCTGTGCCGCATACGGCTGTCCTGCTCACTCTTCCCAGTTGTGGTAGACGTCGGAAACATCATCATTCTCCTCGAGCGCGTCGAGCAAAAGCTGCATGTGCTTGATGTCGTCCTCGCTTTCGAGCGTGATGTAGTTCGACGGAATCTTATCGGTCTCGGCGGAAACAATCGCATAGCCTGCGGCTTCGAGCGCGTCCTTGACCGCATAGAGGTCGGACGGCACGGTGTAGATTTCAAAGCACTCGTCCTCGCCGCCGAAGTCCTCTGCGCCCGCTTCAAGCGCACATTCCATCAGCTTGTCCTCGTCGATTTTGTCGCTCTTTTCGATGACGATGACGCCCTTGTCCTCAAACAGGTAGCTGACGCAGCCGCTCTGTCCGAGATTGCCGCCGAATTTGTCGAAATAATGGCGCACTTCGGAGGCGGTACGGTTGCGGTTGTCGGTCATTGCCTCGACAATGACGGCAACGCCGCAAGGACCGTAGCCCTCATAGACCATTTCCTCATAGTTGACGTTGTTGTCGCCCGAAAACTTCTTGATGATGCGGTCGATGTTGTCGTTCGGCACGTTGTTTGCTTTGGCTTTCTGAATCAAATCGCGTAACTTCGAGTTCGAGACCGGGTCAGCGCCGCCCTCGCGAATCGCAACCGCCATCTCCTTGCCGATTTTGGTGAAGACCTTGGCGCGCTGTGCGTCGGTCTTCTCCTTTTTGTGCATAATATTTTTCCATTTGCTATGTCCGGACATGAATCTGTACCTCGTAGAATTAAATTTGTTCGGGCTTGCCCATGCAAATCAGGTCAAGCGCATTGCCGAGCACGTCGCTTGCCGCCGTGACAAGCGCGAGACGGGTTTCGCGGACGTCCGCGTCCTCTGCCGAGAGAATCGGGCATTCGTGATAGAAGCGGTTGAACGCCGCGCAAAGGTCGAGAATGTAGCGCGTGATGTTTGACGGCTCGTATTCCGCAATCGCCGCCTGTACGCGCTCGGGGAAGCGGGAAATCACCTTGGCAAGCTCGACCTCCTCGGGGGAAGTGACCTTCGGGTTTTCACCGTTTGCGGGCGCTTCCGCGCGGCGGAGAATGCTGCGCATACGCGCATAGGTGTACTGCGCGTAGGGACCGGTGTTGCCGTCAAACGAGAGCGCGTCCTCCATGACGAAATTGATGTCCTTGATGCGCCCGTTGGAGAGATAGTGGAAGACAATCGCGCCGACGCCGACCTGCTTTGCAACCTCGTCCTTGTTTTCGAGCGTCGGATTCTTTTCTTCAATAATCGCGCGCGCCTTTTCGATTGCCGTGGCGAAGAGGTCCTTGAGCAGAACGACGTTGCCGGTGCGGGTCGCCAGCTTTGCGCCGTCAATCGACACCGTGCCGTAGGGGACGTGAACCAGCTTGTCGTACCAGTCGTAGCCCATCAGCTCGACGACCTTGAACCACTGCGCAAAGTGGAGCGACTGCCCCGCGCTCGTGACGTAAATGCACTTGTCGAAGTTGTAGGTTTCTTTTCTGTAAATCGCGGCGGCGATGTCGCGCGAGGGATAAATCGACGAGCCGTCGTTTTTGAGAATCAGACAGGGCGGCATACCGTAAGGCTCGAGGTCGACAATCGAAGCGCCGTCGTCAATCTTCAGCAGCCCCTTTTCGCGCAGGGCCTCGACGACCGCAGGGACTTTGTCGTAGTAGAAGCTCTCGCCTTTGTAGCTGTCAAAGGTGATGCCGAGCTGGTCGTAGGTCTTTTGGTACTCGCGCAGCGAAATCTCGATAAACCATTTCCAGAGCGCAAGGTTGTCCTTATCGCCCGCTTCGAGTTTGGTAAACTCGGCGCGCGCCGCGTCCTCGAGCGAGGGGTCTTTTTCGGCTTCGGCGTGGAAGCGCACATAGAGCGAGACCAGCTCGTCGATTTCGCCCGCCTCGACCTTTTCGCGGTCGCCCCACTTGCGGTAGGCGACAATCAGCTTGCCGAACTGGGTGCCCCAGTCGCCGAGGTGGTTGACGCCGACGCAGTTCCAGCCCGCAAAGGCGTGCAGCTTTTTGAGCGAATGCCCGATGACCGTCGTGCCGAGATGCCCGATGTGAAAGGGCTTTGCCACATTCGGCGACGAGTAGTCGAGGACGACGGTCTTGCCCTTGCCGTCTTCGCTCCCGCCGTAGGGCTTGTCCGCGTGCAGCGTGCAAGCAATGACATGCCGCACGAGGTATTCCTTATCCAAAAAGAGGTTGAGATAGCCGCCGGCAACCTGCACGCGACCGACCGCGGGGCAGGAGAATTTCTCCGCCAGCTCCGCCGCGATGGCGGGCGGCGCTTTGCGCATGGTTTTGCTGAGGCGGAAGCAGGGAAACGCGAGGTCGCCGAGCTCGGCGGAGGGAGGGTATTCGAGCGCGGCGCACAGTTCCGCCGCGTCGATTGCACCGCCCGCCGCGGTGCAGAGTGCGTCCGCGATCTGTTTCTTGATCTCTGTCATACGGTTCTCCTCTTTGGTAAAAGCATAGATAACTACATTATTATATATCATGTTCCCGCCGTTTTCAAGGGGGTTCGTGTAAAAATCGCGCAGGATACGCTGCTGTTCGGCGCGATTTGATCACCGTAGGGCGGGGGCTTGCTCCCGCCGTTTTAATATCAATCACAGAAAACCGCGCTGCAATTTTCAACCGACTCTTTTCACTTTTCACATTCTCTGCCCCTTTGCGTCGGTCCGGCTTGCGCCGCACAGACGCGGCGGGAGCAAGCCCCCGCCCTACGCCGAAAAGGGCAGAACCCGGTAAAAATGATTTTCCAACCAAGCAAAAAGCCGCCTTTTGGCGGCTTTTTTGCAATCTTTTTCCAAAGCCGTTTTAATATCAATCACAGAAAACCGCGCTGCAATTTTCAACCGGCTCTTTTCATTCTCTGTCCCTTTGCGTCGGTCCGGCTTGCGCCGCACAGACGCGGCGGGAGCAAGCCCCCGCCCTACGCCGAAAAGGGCAGAACCCGGAAAAAAAAGATTTTCCAACCAAGCAAAAAGCCGCCTTTTGGCGGCTTTTTTTGCAATCTTTTTTTCAAAGTTTTTGGGATTCCAAAGGACTTTTTGTAAAAAGTCCTTTGGCGGGGTGCGGGGCGGCGCCCCGCGTCTCTCGCGGCCTACGCCTGTGCGTCGGCGGCGCGCTTGGCTTCGAGGGCGGCTTCGAGCATCATGTCCTTGACCTTCATGAGTCGCGTCGTGTTGCCGCGCTCGTTTTCGTCGAGTTTCATCGTAATGCTCTTGATGGCGACCTCGTAGCGCGGAATCATGATATATTCCAGCGCGTTGACGCGGCGGCGGGTACGTTCGATTTCCTGCGCCAACATCTGCGCGCTCTTTTCGAGCTCGGCGAGCCGCACGAGGTTGTCCGCCATGGCGGACAGCTCGCGCACGGCGGCGTCCAGCTCACCCGAGGTAAACGCGACGCCGTAGGGCATATCGTGCGCGCCCTCGCCGGTCGCGGTCAGCGAAAAGGTGGGAACGACCACGCTCATCAGATTTTGCGTGCCGACCTTCAGTTCGGTTGAGCGCGTCGGCAGGACAAGTGCCTCGCGCATCGAGCGGGAGCTTGTGACCGCGCTTGCCGTCGCGAACGAACGGTGCACCGATGCGAGCGACGCTTCGACCTTGGTGCGCAGCGCCTTGTTTTCGCGGACGATGTCGAGGAAACGGCGCATCAGCTCGTCGCATTTATCCTTGAGCAGTTTATGACCGCGGCGCGCGGTTGCGAGCTTGTTCTTGAGGTTTTTCAGCTCCATGCGCGTCGGGTTGACTCTCAGTTCAGCCATAACTCAGCCTTGTTCCTTTCTGTTTGCGTGAATGGGTATACGCGGTTTTGCGGGCGGATATGGAATCCGCCCCTACGGGGGTGCGCTGCGGTGACGACCGTCGGGACGCTGTTTCCCTCAGTCGCCGACCCAGTATTCCTCGACGATGTCGGGCTTGATACGCTTCATTTCGCTCTTCGGGAGAATCGCGAGCAGCTTCCAGCCGAGGTCGAGCGTCTCTTCAATCGTGCGGTTTTCGTAGAAGCCCTGATTGATGTACTGCTTCTCAAATTCGTCGGCAAACTTTGCATAGAGGCGGTCCATCGGCGTGAGTGCCGCCTCGCCGAGGACGACCATCAGCTCCTTTGCCTCCTTGCCGCGCGCGTAGGACGAGAAGAGCTGGTTCATCGTGCCGGCGTGGTCGCGGCGGGTCTTGCCGTCGCCGATCCCCTTATCCTTGAGACGCGACAGCGAGGGAAGCACGTCGACCGGCGGCAGATAGCCGCGGCGGTACATTTCGCGCGAAAGAATAATCTGCCCCTCGGTGATGTAGCCGGTCAGGTCGGGAATCGGGTGGGTCTTGTCGTCTTCGGGCATGGTGAGAATCGGAATCATCGTAATCGAGCCGTCCGAGCCGATTTTTCTGCCCGCGCGCTCGTACATCGTCGCAAGGTCGGTGTAGAGGTAGCCGGGGTAGCCGCGTCTGCCGGGAACTTCCTTGCGCGCCGCGCTGACTTCACGCAGTGCCTCGGCGTAGTTGGTGATGTCGGTCATGATGACGAGGACGTGCATCCCGCATTCAAACGCGAGGTATTCGGCGGCGGTCAGTGCCATACGCGGGGTCGAGATACGCTCGATTGCCGCGTCGGACGCAAGGTTGATAAAGAGGACGGTGCGGTCAATCGCGCCGGTCTTCTTGAAGTCGGAGATGAAGAAATCGGCTTCCTCAAAGGTAATGCCGATTGCGGCGAACACGACGGCGAAACGCTCGTTTGTGCCGCGCACCTTTGCCTGCCTCGCAATCTGCGCCGCGAGGTCGGCGTGCGGCAGACCCGAGCCCGAGAAAATCGGCAGCTTCTGCCCGCGCACCAGCGTGTTCAGACCGTCGATGGTCGAAATGCCGGTCTGGATAAACTCCGACGGGTAGTTACGCGCCGCAGGGTTAATCGGCGTGCCGTTGATGTCGAGCGACTTTTCCGCCATAATCGGCGCGCCGCCGTCAATCGGCTCACCCATACCGTTCAAAACTCTGCCGAGCATATCCTCGCTGACGCCCAGTTCGACGCCGTGACCGGCGAAGCGCACGCGGCTTTCGGCGAGGTTGAGTCCCGCGCTGCTCTCAAAGAGCTGCACAAGGACGTCGCTACCGTTGACTTCAAGCACGCGGCAGCGGCGCACCGAGCCGTCGGGCAGCTCGATTTCGCCCAGTTCGTCGTATTTGACGCCGTCGACGCGCTTGACCAGCATCAGCGGGCCGGCGACTTCCTCTATGGTTTTATACTCTTTAATCATGGATATAAACCCGTCCTTTCGTCAGTCCTCGTCGGTCGCTTCGCAGAGCGCGTCGAGCGCTTCGTCAAGTTCGCTTTCGATGTCGGCGTAAATCTTCCTGTACTTTGCGTCGTCTGCGCTCTTGGCACGGCCGATTTTTTCGCGCACCGGCAGGTCGGCGATTTTCTGTACGTCCGCGCCGCGGCGGAGTGCCGCAGCCGCCTTGTCGTAAAAGTCGAGAATCAGCGAAATCAGCGCATACTGCTTTTGCAGCGAGGTGTACATATCGCCCTCTTCAAAGGCGTTCTGCTGCAAGAAGTCCTCGCGCACGCTGCGCGCGACCTCCATCGTCAGACGGTCGTCGGGCGAAAGCGCGTCCATGCCGACCAGTTTGACGATTTCGTCGAGCGAGCTTTCGCTTTGCAGAATCGACATGACCCTGCCGACCTTGTCCGCCCAGTCGGGCGCGACATTTGACGCATACCAGTCGGCGAGACGGTCTTTATAGAGCGAGTAGGAATTCAGCCAGTTGATCGCCGGAAAGTGGCGGCGGTAGGCGAGGTTTGCCTCCAGCCCCCAGAAGACCTTGACGATACGCAGCGTCGCCTGCGTAACCGGCTCGGAAATATCGCCGCCCTGCGGGGAAACCGCGCCGATGGCGGAAACCGTACCGATGCGGCGGTCGCCGCTGCCGAGGCAGACGACCTGACCCGCGCGCTCGTAGAACTGCGCAAGGCGCGAGGTGAGGTAGGCGGGATAGCCCTCCTCGCCGGGCATTTCCTCAAGGCGTCCCGACATTTCGCGCAGTGCCTCCGCCCAGCGCGAGGTCGAGTCGGCGATAACCGCGACGGTGTAGCCCATGTCGCGGAAGTATTCGGCGATGGTGATGCCGGTGTAGATCGAGGCTTCGCGCGCCGCGACCGGCATATCCGAGGTGTTGGCAATCAGCACGGTGCGCTGCATCAGCGACTTGCCCGTGCGCGGGTCGGCGAGCTCGGGGAACTCGCGCAGAACGTCGGTCATCTCGTTGCCGCGCTCGCCGCAGCCGATGTAGACGACGATGTCGACGTCGCTGAACTTGGCGAGCTGGTGCTGAACGACCGTCTTGCCCGAGCCGAACGGTCCGGGAACGCAGGCGGTGCCGCCCTTGGCAATCGGGAAGAGCGCGTCGATAACGCGCTGACCCGTAATCATCGGCTCACGCGGCGGGAGCTTTTCGGCGTAGGGACGCGCCATACGCACCGGCCATTTCTGCACGAGGGTCAGGTCAATGACCTCGCCCTTGTCGGTCTTCAGCTTGCCGATACAGTCGGTGACGGTGTAGCTGCCGCTGAGCAGCTCGACTACCTCGCCCGAAGCCTTCGGCGGAACCATGATGTAATGCTTGACGACCTCGGTCTCCTCGACGTAGCCGAGGAAATCGCCGCCGCGCACGCGGTCGCCCTTGTGCGCCGTGGCGTGGAATTCCCAACGCGCGTCGCGGTCGAGCGCAGGCTCGTCAATGCCGCGAATGATGTTGGGGCCGTATTTGCGGTGCATGGTTTCCAACGGACGCTGGATACCGTCGTAAATATTTGTGATGATGCCGGGGCCGAGCTCGACCGAAAGCGGTGCGCCGGTCGAAACGACCCGGTCGCCGCGGCCGATGCCCGCCGTCTCCTCGTAGACCTGAATCGAGGCGCGGTCGCCGTGCATTTCGATGATTTCGCCGATGAGCTGCTTCTCACCGACGCGCACGACGTCGAACATATTCGCGCTGCGCATTCCCTCGGCGATGACCAGCGGTCCCGAGACTTTGACTATCTTTCCCTCAACCATTGTGTGTTCCTTTCTGCCGCTTCGGTGGATTATTCGTCCTTGAACAGGATATTCGCGCCGATCGCGCGTTCGCTTGCGCTCTTGAGCGCAGCCATGCCGATGCCGCGCGAGCCGCCCGCGCCGGGAATGACGACGACGGCGGGCGTGGGGGTGTCCTTATATTTTGCGATGTCCTCGGCGAGCGGCGCGGCGTATTCTTCGGTGACGAAGATAACGGCGCAGTCCTCCGCCGCGAGCTTGTGCAAGGCGCGGCGCGCTTCGTGCTCGTCCTTGACCGGCATTGCGACAAAGCCGATCGACAAAAAGCCGAGTACGCTGTCGCGTCCGCCTAAAATTCCGATTTTACTCATAAATCTGTTCCTTTCGCGATTTTGCGAAGGTATTCGGCGGGAGCAAGCCCCCGCCCTACGGGTATGTGCGCCGGACCGTCGGGGACGCCGGTCCCTACGGACGTGTGCGGTGTTACGGGCGGATATGGAATCCGCCCCTACGGGTGTGTAGGTGCTGCGGGCGATTCGTGAATCGCCCCTACGGGAGAGCGTGCGCCGGGCTGACGGGGACGGCGGTCCCTACGGGCGCGCCCAATGCGTCCCGCATTTTTGTTCGCCGCCGAAATCGGGGCGGCGATTTTTCCTGCGGGAAAATGCACAAAATGCTTAGGCTTTGTGCGCATATTCGGGCGTAGGGCGGGGGCTTGCTCCCGCCGTTTGCACTCAAACCCTGATTTTTGCCCGAATGGTTTCCTTATCCGCGTGCGCGGCGCGCAGAGCGAAGATAATCCGCAGATTTTTCGCCTGCGTCTGCACGGCGGACAGATACGCGTACAGCTTCGGCAGACCGAACGGGGCGAACTTTGCCTTTTCCGGTCTGTCGGTCGCAGCTTTGTCAACCGCGCGCTCGATGTCGCCGAGTGCCGCATTGCCGTCCGAAAGCAGGCCTGCCGTCGCGGCGTCCTTTTCGGCGAGAGCGGCGTGCAGTGCCTCGCGGTCGGGCGCGGCAAAGGTTTCAAGCGGAATCTTGCCGCCCTCAAGCAGCATCGGTTTGATGCGGTCGGGCTTGCCCGCGTCGATCATGCGGATTGCGGCAACCGTGTTGATTGCGTCGATGCGCGCTCTGACGGCGTCAAGCAGCAGCGTATCCGCCGCCGCACCGTCCGCCATGTCCGCAAACGCCGCGCGGTCAATCAGCAGATCGACAGACTGCGGGTCGCGGGTCGCGGCATAGGTCTCAAGCGCCTCTGCCGCGGCTTTTGCCATGTGCTTCGGAAAGGCGGAGAAATCGCCGCTTTGCACCGCGCCCTCCGCCGCTTCGGGCGGCAGCGTGCCGCAGGCAAAAAGCATACCGTCGGTATCCGCACCGATAAAATGCGCCTTGATTGCCGCTTTCAGATTGTTGGCGTCGTATTCATAGCGCATGAAGTCAAACAGCTTCGGCTCGGAAATCGACTTTGCCACCTCGGAAAACGCATCGGCAATGAATTTTTCCAGCGTCGCTTCGATGTCGAATGCGCCGTCGACCGTAACCGGTGCAACCGATTCGCCGAGCAGGGCGACCGCGTCCTTTTCGGTCGCGGCGTCGATAATCTGCGTGTATTTTTCTTTGGTGAGCAACTTGGTTTCAAAGGCGCTCACTCTGGCGGACGCATACATAAAGTCCGTGTCTCTGTAAGCCATAGACCCTCCTCCGCTTCGGCTCAGCCGAAGAGCGCGGCGCGAATCTGCGGCTCGGTCTTTTCCCGCGCGTCGCGCAGAATCATTTCGAGCGAGCAGTTGATAAAGGTGTCGCCGCATACGAGGAGCAGACCGCCGTCGATGTCGGCGGCGTCGCCGAGAACGATAGGCTCACTTGCCGATTGAACCAGCGCTTCACCGTAAGCGGCGGTATCCGCCGCCGAAAGGCGCAGCGTGTAGGTCTTCGGCGCGATGTTCTCGTCGAAGGTGTCCTTTGCGTGCGCTTCGCGTGCATGACAGTCGGCAAGCGCGGCGCGCAGAACGCCCGCAAGGAAGTCCTCGCGCTCTTTGCCGTCCATGGCGGCAAGCGATGCGCGCACCTTTGCGTACACGTCCTCCAGCACCTCGGCGCGGCAGGCGAGCGTGACTGCCCGCTTGGCGGCTGCCGCGGCGCTTTCGGCGCGCTGTGCCGCCTCGGCGCGTTCGCGCGCGACGGCGGCGTCGCCGTCGGCTTGAATCGCCTTCACCTTTTCGGCAGAATCGGCTTCGATTTTTTCAATCTCGGCGGCGGCGTCCGCTTTAATCTTTTCGATTTCCGCCGCGGCGGCGGCGGAAATCCGTTCGGTAATTTTCGTTACGCCGTCCATTGTACCCTCCGGCAATCAGACAGCCGCGAAGAGGACGAGCAGCAGCGAGACGAGGACTGCGAAAATCGCGTAGGTCTCGACCAGAGCCGCCGAGGTGATCGCCTTACCGACTTCGTCGGGACGCTTGGCGAGCAGGTTGATGCCGCTTGCGGCAACTCTGCCCTGCAGGATTGCGGAGAAGTAGCCGACGACCGCAATCGGGAGTCCTGCGGCGAGGAAGTAGATGCCCTGCGCAACCGTGAGGGTGACCGGGCTGCCGCCGAGAATGCCCATCTTGAAGACGATGAGGAACGCGGTAATCAGACCGTAAATACCCTGCGTGCCGGGAAGTGCCTGCAGAATCAGTGCCTTACCGAACTTCGAGGGGTCTTCCGCAAGCAGACCGCTGGACGCTTCGCCGACAAGGCCGACGCCCTTTGCCGAGCCGATGCCCGAGAAGATGACCGCAAGACCCGCGCCGAAGAGCGCGAGGTTGTTGCCCGTGAACCAAGATGCGAGAAAATCCGAAAAAGTCATGATGTTGTCTCCTGTTTTCTTATATTTTTTTGTTTTTTTGTTTTTTTGTTTTGCTTTTCAGCCTTCCCCGTTGAGGAAGGTGCAGATTGCTGACAGCGGTTCATCTTTAACTTGTTCTATCTGAGGCTCCCTCTTTGAGGGAGCTGTCGCGTTAGCGACTGAAGGAGTTTTGTGGGCTTTCATTACTCCTTCCGTCGCCATTCGGCGACACCTCCCTCGGGGAGGGAGGCTTGGTTAGATGATGCATGAAAAAGGATGAAAAGAGCTTTGTCAGCAGGCTCGCTTATTCCTCGCCCTTATAGGTGTATTCGTCCGAGGGCGCGAGGGGCTTGAAGGGCTTGCCGCCGTCAACGAAGAATTTATTGAAGAACTCGATGTATTGCAGACGCGAGGTGTGGACAAAGGTGCCGAGGACGTTGATGACAAGGTTCAGCACATGGCCGAAAATGAAAATCAGCACCATCGCGATAAAGCCGACGACCGACGGTCCGGCGAGCGTCGCCAGAATGTTGACGACCTGCGCGATGACCGCAGAGGCAAGTCCGAGCGCGAGGATACGCGAGTACGAGAGCAAATCCGAGGCGTAGGAAATCAGGTCATACAGACTGCCGACGCCCTTGAAGAGCTTCATGAAGACGTTTTTTTCGGCGCGTCCCTGCGTCAGAATCAGCATCGCGACGCCCGCTATGGCGACCCATTTGCCGATTTCGGGCTTGAGGGCGAGAAGCCCCAGTCCCGCGAAGAGCACCCACCACGAGCCGATGTCGAAGACCGCGTCAAGCGGCTTGCCCGCTTTGCAGAGCGTATAGAACTTGACCGCCATACCCGCGATGAGGTGGACCGCGCCGACCCCGAGCGAGAGAATGAGGAAGTTCATCGGATTTTGCAGCGGGTCGAACCAGAGCGCCAACGTCTGCGGAACAGTCGTGAGCGCCGTCATGTGGTTCATGTAGGCGAGCGGGAAATCGCCGAAGTACGAGCCGAGCAGCACACCCCAAATCATCGAGGAAATGCCGCAGTAGCCGAACATCGCGAGAAATGCGCGCATCCCGGGCTTCGGTTTTAAGAATCGAATCGCGCCGAAGCAGGCGAGCGTGAGCATCAGTCCGTAGCCCGCGTCGGCAAACATCAGCCCGAAGATGATGAAATAGAAAATGCTCATGACAAAGGTCGGGTCAAACGTGCCGTAGGCGGGATAAGAGTACATACCGAGCACCCACTCGAAGTTTTTTGCGTAGCCGTTGTTGCAAAGCTCGACCGGCGCGTCCTCGCCCTCGGGAATCTCCTCGACGGTATAGTCGCAGTCGAATGCGGCGAGCGCTTTTTCGACAGCCGCCTGCTTCCGCTCGGGCATATAGCCGCAGACAAGGGCGGTATAATGCGTTTCGCCGCTTTGCGCCATCGCTTCAAGCGCGGCGAGCTTGGTTTTTTCAAAGTCGCTGAGCATTTCGATAAGCCCGACGCGCTCGGCGTCGGTTTTGAGACTTTCAACGAGGGCTTCGTCCTCGTTTTGCAGTGCGCCGATTTGCGCCTTGGTGCGGCGAATCGCCTCGTCCGCCGTACCCGTTCCCGCGGGGAACGAGGCGCGGATAAAGCCGAGCGGCAGAAGCGCGGCGTTCACGGCGTCAAGGTCGGCTTTTAAGCAGACCACGCCGCCCGCAAGCGCGGCTTTCCCCGCCGTGAGCGGTGCGAAATCGCAGTCCAGCCCGTCGAGCGCGGCGCACACGGCCTCCGCCGTCACGCCGGACGCAAAACTGCCGAGCAGAAGCGCACAGCGCACCGTGCCGGCTGTTTCAAGCGGGAGATCGAGCGCGGCGAAGGGGAGAAAAGATGCAAGGGCGTTCTCTGCCGCCGAAAGTTCGTTTTTGATTGCGGCGCGGCGTTCGGTCTTGGCGAGGACCGACGAAAGCAGTGCCTTTGCCTCGCCGTATTCGGGCGTGTCGTCAAAGGTCATGATGTCGGCGCAGGCTTTGGGGTCGAGCAGGCTTTTTGCGTGCTTCGCATACTTATGCAGAAGCGCGAGCGCGTCGGAAAGCTGCAAAAGCTCGCGTTCGAGCGCGCTCTTTTCGACCGGATCTCCGCCGCTTTCCAGCGCCGTACCGTCCTCTGCGCTGCCGAGTGCCTCTTCGGAGATTTCCACGCACCGCAGTTTGCACAAGGCGGCAATCAGCGGACGCAGGTCTTCCTTCAAGGCGAAGACCGACAGCTTTTTCATCTTGCTTACTGCCACTGTTTTCTGATGCCTCCGAGGATTTCCTCGACCGCGGCGGCGGTCTTCTGCTTCATGATCTCGCCGCCGGCGTCGGCGGTTGCCTTTGCCATTCCCTTGGCGTCGAGAACGAGGCGGGCGGCGTCTTCTTTCGCGGTTTTCGTCGCTTTTTCAAGCTCGGCGCGCGCCTTTTCGGTCGCCTTCGCCGCTGCTTCGTCGGCTTTTGCCGCTGCGGCGGCAATATCGGCTTTCGCCGTCTGCTTTGCCTCCGCCACGAGCGTTGCGGCAGCCGCTTCGGCTTCCTTGACCGCGCGAATCGTATCGCTGAGCATGGTCGTTCGACTCCTTTCCGTTGCTGTACTGATTTTTTATATATATTTAATTTATTTTATAGCAAAACAGCCGCGAATGCAAGGATTTTCGGCGGTTTTTTGCGAACAAATTGTGAATTTTTTCACTTTCGGCATTTCTTTTATGATAACGGCGTGCTTTTGCGGTGTAAACGGACAAAGCCGCGATTTTGTGTAAAATTCGGACAAAAGCCGACATTTGACGGGCAAAGTCCGCCTGCCGACCCAAAAATTACGGGCGTTTTGGGGGTGCGCCGACACCCGCGCGGGGTTGATTTTTGTCGAAAACTATGCTACAATGCAGACGAATGCTTTTTTTCGGGAGGGACGCCATGTTTGCCTGGAAAACCGACCAAAAGGAAAAATACCGCACGAAAGGGCGGATTGCCGCCGCGCTGATTTGCTCGGTGCTTGCCGGTGCGCTCGTCGGCGTGTGCAGTCTGTTGTTTGCGCAAAGCAACATCGGGTATGCGATGTTTCTTTCCTATTTTAAAAACCCGTATATCCTGCTCTTCAACCTGCTGCCGCCCGTGCTGCTTTCGCTGTTTTTCTATCTGCTGACCAACCGCGCGGTGATTGCCTTTCTGCTGACGAATCTTGTCGTGATGGTGCCGACGCTCGTCAATTTCTATAAAATCGCCTTTCGCGGCGACGCGCTTGTGTTTGAGGATCTGACGCTTATCGGCGAGTCGAAAAAGATGCTCGAAACCTACAAGCTGTTCTGGAACGACCGCATCACGCTTTACCTTGCCGTGCTCGCCGTCTGTACGCTGCTGCTCGCATTTTTTGTGCGCGGACGCTTCCGCCGCGTGTTGCCGCGGCTTGTCGCCGCGCTTGCGCTCGCCGTCGCGGGCGGCTGCCTTGCGCCGCTCTATACAAGCGGCACAATCTATGACGAAAAGACCGCCAACGATGCGCTGATCAACCCCTATTCCGACACGCAGCGCTATATCTCGAAGGGCTTTGTCTACCCGTTTTTGCACACGGTCAAGGACGCGTTTCACCCCGCGCCCGCAGGCTATGACGAAAATAGCGCAAAGGAGGCGCTCGCCGCCTTTGCGGACGAGAAAATCCCCGAGGACAAGCGGGTCAACTTCGTCTGCGTGATGCTCGAATCCTACAACGACTTTTCCCGCTTTGAGGAACTGACCTTCACGCGCGACGTCTACGGCAAGTACCGCGAGCTTGAAAAAATGGGCTATTCGGGTACGCTTGTCACCGACATTTTCGCGGGCGACACGCGCGTCAGCGAACGCGAATTTTTAACGGGACTGCCCTTTTCGCGCATCGACAATTTTGTTACGCCCGCCAATTCCTACGTCTGGTACATGAAGCAGAACGGCTACTTCACGACCGGTGCGCACCCCTGCTACGCCTGGTTTTACAATCGGCAGAACATCAATAAAAACCTCGGCTTTGACGAATACTTATTCAGCGAGAACTATTTTGCCGACCTGACCGGCAGTGCGATTACCTACGACGCGCGCTTTTTCCCGATGCTCTGCGAGCTGTACACGACGCGCGACAAGAGCAAGCCCTATTTCAGCTACAATATCACCTATCAGTGCCACGGTCCCTACGAATCGCAGAATGCCTATTTCGACACGCCCTACGTCGAAAACAAGGGCTACTCCGCCGAGGCCGAGACGATTCTCAACAACTATCTCAACGCGCAGCGCGAGACGACCGAGCTGCTCTACAAGTTTGCGCTCGATATGCTTGATACCGACGAGCCGCTCGTGCTGGTTTTCTTCGGCGACCACAAGCCCTGGCTCGGCAACGCCGACAGCGTGTACCACGAGCTGGGCATCAACATCGACACCTCGACCGAGGAGGGCTTCCTCAACTATTATTCCACGCGCTATCTGATTCTTGCCAACGATGCGGCAAAAAAAGTCTGCGGAAACGATTTTTCGGGAGAGGGCGAGACGCTTTCGGTCTCGCTGCTGATGAACAAGGTATTTGAACTCTGCGGCTACGGCGGCAGCGCGTATATGCAGTTTACGAGCGCACAGATGAAAGAGACGCCGGTGATTCACCGCACGGCGGATTTGCGGAGCGACGCGCTGCGCAGCTATGACGACGTGACCTACTACTACAGAAAGAATTTCGTTTACGACAAATGAGGACCTGTATCAAACGCGGCATATTCTGCCTGCTCTTGCTTGCGGTGCTGACGCTTTCCGCCTCGGCACTGCGCCCCGGCGACGCGGTCGGGACGGTGCTTGCCACCGACATTCGCGCGTTTATCGACGGCGTTGAAATCCCCGCCTACAACATCGACGGGCATCTCGGCGTTGTCGCCGAGGACCTTTCCGCCTACGGCTTTGCCGTCGAATACACCGACGAGACCCGCACGCTTTCGCTGTCCCGAACGGGCGGCGAGACCCGCGGCGTCGCGATTCCGCCGTCCTCGGGACTGCCGAGCGGCACGCCGCTGATGCAGGTGCTGTATTCCGACATCAAGGTTTACCTCGACGGCAGACAGGTCGACGGCTACAACATCAACGGGCAGACGATCGTTTTGTTTTCCGCGCTCGACGTCTACGGCACGCGCACCTACCTTGCGGGCGCGGCACTCTCGATGCTCGAGACGGCGCCGACTGCGCCCGCCGCGCTTCTTTCGCTGCCGCAGCGGGTCGTTCACGGCGGCGGCGAGCTTGACGGCTTTGCGGGCAGCAATTCGCTTGAAGCGATTGACGCCGCTTACGCGGCGGGACACCGCACGCTCGAAATCGACTTTCTGCTCTCTGCGGACGGGTATCCGGTCTGTCTGCACGACTGGTCGTCCTATTATGCCGGAGAGATTCCCGACGGCGCGGCAATGACGCGCGACGAATTTCTCAAGGTGAAGATTTACGGGCGCTACACGCCGCTCGACCTCGACCGGCTTGCCGCATGGCTGCTTGAACACGGCGATGTGACGGTCGTCACCGACGTCAAGGACGACAACCTCGGCGCACTGCGGGCGATTGCAAAAGCCTATCCCGCGCTGAAAAACCGCTTTATCCCGCAGATTTACGCCTACGGAGAATACGCGCCGGTGCGCGCGATGGGGTATACGAACATCATTCTCACGCTGTATCGCCTCGGCGAATACAAAGACAAAATCAACACGGCGCGCATCGTGCCGTTTGCCGCAAGCCGCGGACTTGTCGCGGTCACGGCGGACGTGACGATAGCAAACGCGGATTTCATTGCCGCCTTTAACGCGGCGGGCGTTCCGCTTGCGGTGCATACCGTCAACGACCCCAAAAAGCAGGAAGCACTCTTCGCCGCAGGCGTCACCGCCGTCTACACGGACAACATCAGCGAATAAAAGCGAACGAAAAAGCCGCCCACAGGCGGCTTTTTCGTTTATCAAACAATTTTCAAGCCCGTAGGGGCGGATTCCATATCCGCCCGCTCTCCGGCACGGACTGGCGGGAGCGATTATTCCTCATTTGCCATGGCGAAGATGGTGTTGATTTGCTCAATCTTCTTGTTCGCCACGTTCAGATAGGTCTCGTAGAGCGAGGAGAGCGACGAGCGCGTTCTGTAGAGTGCGCCAAGCTGCGTCTTGTATTCGCCGATGTTGTAGTAGATGCCGACGTCGTAAACGCGGGTCGCGAAAATCAGGTCGAGCATATCCGCGCTTTCCTCGTCGCGGGTGTACTGTCCGATCAGCGTCTGGTCGTAGTACGCGGGGGTGAGAAGCTGTTTACCCTCATAGGCAAGCTCCTCGAGAATCACGCCGACGCGAGGCGATGCCGACAGGGCGGGGACACAGATGAACGCGCAGTGGAATGCGCTGACCGCGTGACCGTAGTCCGCCTGATTTTCGTCGTATTTCGGGAAGGGCAGAATGCCGAAGTCGGTCTCGCTGTTGCGGTGTTTGTCAACCGTGGTCAGCAGCGTCGTATAGAAGAGCGCCTGGTCGGAGTCGAACATCTTGATGCGGTTGGTATCCCAGACCGCCGAGGGCGTGCCTGCGCCCGCGACGTTGTCGTACTGGTAGTTGTAGGCGTGCGCCTGGTCAAAGACGATGTCCTCAAACTCGGAGTACAAGTCGACCACGCGCTCGCTGTAGAACGACAGCTCGAGCTGACCGCTTTCGTTGATGGTGCTGATTTTTTCGCCCGCCGCCGCGAGAATCGCGAGCATCGCGTCGTTCCAGGTGAGCAGTCCGTAGCGGTCGTTTTCGTCGTAGATACCGTCCTGGTTTAAGTCGTCGCCGACCTGCTTGACCATCTTGCCGAAGTTCTCCAGCGTCCATTTGCCGTCCTCGACGAGCGCATAGGGGTTGTCGAGACCGTAACTTTTAATCATGTCCTTGTTGAACAGAATGGCGTTGGTGACCATGTTGTCGATAATCGTGATGTCGCCGGTGGTGTAGTACATCTTGCCGTTAATCGAAAGGTCGGCGTTTGCCTTCTGATCCCAATAGGGCTTTGTGAGGTCGAGATGCTCGATGGTGTTCAGGTCCTCGATATAGCCGCTGTAGGCGAGCGTCGCGACGTCATAGGTGCCGATTTGCGCCGCGTCGTAGGTAACTTCGCCCGACATATACTCGGTATAGAGCTTGGTAAAGCCCGTTCCGCCGCCGGTTGCCGAATTGAAAGCGATTACATCTTCGTTGGTGACGTTCACATTGTATTTTTCGCGAATTCGCTCATTGCGACGGTAGATTGCGGTCTGCACCGCAGTCCCTTCGGTGCCGTCGGCGGCAAAGTCGTTGCGTGCGTAGTTGCCGCTGACAAGGATATTGAAGTCGCCCGAGAGGTCGCCGAGCTCCTCGGGAGAGGGCAGGTCGGGCGCATCGGGGTCTTTGGTCGCTTCGGTCGAGGCGGTCGTCATCTCGCCGCTCTGCGCAGGCGTATCTTTGCCGCAGGCGGCAAAGAGCGGGCAGAGCATCAGGCAGGCGAGAAGCAGGGCAAGCATCTTTTTCATGATGAATCTCCTTTGCAGAAAATGATTCTCCGTGCTTCTATTTTACACGCCGCATTTCGCGCCTGCAATATCAAATTCGGGCGGAAAATCTTTGCGGATTTGTATTTTGACTTACTTTTTATTTCATAAATGAAACAAACTTTGGCAGACACGACGGAAATGCGCACGCGCACCCGCCTGCCTGCGTAAATAAAATGTATACAAACAGTCGGATTTTTCGTATTTACCCCGTGCGGGTGCTCGGTGTATCATATAGAATAGAATATCTGCAAGGAGATAAAACGATGAACTGGCAGAACATAGGCTTAAAAGTCAACGAAGCAAACGGCGTTTTCTCGGCGCCTTCCGACGCATTTTATCCGCACAGCGAAAAGGCGGTTGTTTTTTCAACCGAAAAAGCACCGGCAAACTTTGCGTTTTCCTGCGAGATCCGCCTGACCCGCGGCGGCGAGGCGGGGATGTATTTCCGCGCGCAGGGCAAAAACGGCACGCGCTGGGTCGTCGGCTACTATTTCTCGGTCGACGCGGCGGACGGCTCGGTCAAGCTCTCGAAGGTCAACGGCGGTGACAGCGACCACGTCGTTCTCGGTCACATGCGCTATCCCTTTGAGACCGATGTCTGGTACACGATGCGCGTCGAGATGCGCGGCACGCACGCAAAACTCTGGTTTAACAACTTCAAGCTCGACACCGAGCCCTACCCCAAGTATGACTTGACGCTGAGCCACTTCTCGCGCGGCGTCGTCGGACTGAATCTCGGCGACGGCTGTGCCGAATTCCGCAATGTTACGCTCGAGGAGATCGAGGGCGAGCCCGAGTGGACGCCCGACAACAGCTATTGCAATCCGGTCGTCTACGGTGCAGACCCCGATATTCTGTATCACGACGGCGTGTACTATCTGTATTACACCGATACGCAGGATATGTCGCTCTTCCAGTGCTACACCTCGACCGACCTTGTCCACTGGTCGGACCCTATCGTCGTTTTCCACGGCGAGGACGGCTGGGGCAACAACGAGTACATGAGCCCGAACGTCGTCTATAAGGACGGGCTGTTCTATATGTTCTATGCGTCGCACACCGCGCCCGACCCGATTACCGGCAGACGCGAGGCGCACGTCGCGTATGCGTCCTCGACTTCGCCGACCGGACCCTTCAAGTCGGTGACGAGAAAGCCGCTGCATGAGAACATTCAGGAGATCGGCGGTCACCCCTTCTTCGACGAGGACGGGCGCACCTATCTGACCGTTGTCCGCTTCA
Source organism: Clostridiales bacterium (assembly GCA_004554105.1). Lineage (GTDB taxonomy): Bacteria > Bacillota > Clostridia > Oscillospirales > CAG-272 > UMGS902. The sequence goes on from SFNW01000014.1 coordinate 22,590, forward strand.
ACAAGGGCAATGAAATCTGGGCGTATGAAGTGACGATGGAGGACGGCGTCGTCACGCCAATCGAAGATACGGTTGTTCGCCTGCTCGTTCCCACCGAGGCGTGGGAATGCGACTATGCCCGCATCGTCGAGGGCGGCGTCATCATGAAGCACAAGGGACTCTACTACATGATTTACGCCGGCTCGCACTACAAGGGCGACTACGGCGAGGGCGTTGCCATTGCGGAAAAACCGCTCGGTCCGTACAGAAAGTACAAGTACAACCCGATTCTCCGCGCCACTGCCTTTACGCGCGGCACGGGCGACTCGGTTTATACCCGCACGGCAAACGGCGATTACATCATGTTCTATCATCAGCACTTCAGCAGAACCGAGATTTCGCCGCGCCAGATTTGCTACGATCCGATGAAGTTCGTCGAAGTCGGCGACGGCAGTCCCGATGTTCTTGTTCTCCACGGACCGACAACCGCGCCGCAGGAAAAACTGATTTAAGTCTTCTGTGGGGAGGAAACAAAACATGAAGCGAAATCTTCTTATAATGCTTCTTTCCGCGCTGTGTCTGTGCCTTGTGCTTGTCTCGTGCGGCGACAAAACGCCCGGCGAGACCACTGCCGCGACGACCGAGGCGACGCCGGAAACCGGCTACCGTCTGCCCGCGTTCGACTTCGAGGGGCATGAATTCAACATTCTCTCGGCAGGGCGCAGAAACGTCGTCGAAAACGACTTTCTCTTCGACGACACAAACCCGTCGGTGCTTGACGCCGCGATTGAAAAGCGCAACCGCGCGGTCGAGGCACTTTACAACATCAAAATCGTGACCGAGCAGAAGAACACCACGGCAAACCAGCAGTCGCCCGAGGCGTACCGCGTGCTGATTCGCGAAGCGACGGCAGGCGACTATACCTACGACGCTTGCGTCATTCCGGGCTACGACGTCAGCCAGCTTGCCTACGAGGGCTATCTCACCGACCTCAACGCGCTGCCCTATTTTGAGGCGGAGAATGAGTGGTACGACGCAAAGGCAAACGAGACCTTTACCTTTGCCGACAAGCTCTTCTTCACGACCGGCGACTTCGGCATCAACATGATGGACCAGGCGTACTGCATTGCGTTCAACAAGGCGCTTGCCCAGCAGTATAACATCGACGACCCCTATGAGCTGGTCGAGGACTACAAGTGGACGCTCGATAAGATGTATTCCATCGCCAAGGAAGTCTCCGACGATACCGACGGCGACGGCGTCACCGATGTGTTCGGCGTGCTTTACTGGGTCGACGCGGTCTATGGCGTGGTCAACGCCGCAGGGCAGAAGATGGTCACGCTCAACGAGGACACCTACAACTACGAGCTGACCATCAACACCGAGACGACCTACAATATGCTCGAGCTGTTCTTCAACATGGTCAAGGACGAGCGCGTATCCACCATGTATAAGCACAATTCGGCAAACAAGGAGTACGTCGAAATCTTCAGCGGCGACAAGGCACTGTTCTTCATGACGACTATCGGCACGCTCGGCGATTTCCGCGATATGGAGACCGACTACGGCATTCTGCCCTATACGCTCTACAGCGAGACGCAGACCGAGTATGCCAATACCGTCGCGCCGTTCTATATGAACTTCCTCTGCGTGCCGCTGCTCGTTGAAAATGCGGAGCGCACCTCCGCCATCATCGAGGCAATCGGCTTCTACTCGCACGAGTATATCATTCCCGCCTACTACGACAAAACGCTCAACGGACAGTATACCCGCGACGAGGAAAGCAGCGCAATGCTCGATATCATTTTCGATACCCGCGCTTATGACCTCGGCTATTGCTACCAGCCCGCTAACCTGAACAAGAACCTGATTTATATGGTTGAGGGCGGCAGCTTCGACTGGGCAAGCCGCTATGCGTCGCTTGAACAGCCGGCGAAAATCATTCTCAATATGATTTCGCAGTCCTACCGCCGCGCGGTCGGCATTGAAGAATAATCAACAAGTAAAATACAAACCGCCGCTGTGCATTTGCACGGCGGCGGTTTTGCTTATGAGATAGCTAAAAGCGAAGCGTGAATGCGCCTTCCCCATTGGGGAAGGTGGCACGCGTAGCGTGACGGATGAGGGCTTGCAGGCGGAATAATATGTAATAATTTTTTCTTTGCGAAATCCCTCATCAGTCGCCTGCGGCGATAGCTTCCCCACAGGGGAAGCCTTTATAACGGGGTTCGGCGCCCCGACCTTTTTTCTTTCTCGTTCAATACTTTTCAATATCAATCTGCTTTGCCTTCACGGTCTCGCCGCCGAGGAAGACGCGGGCGACCGCGTCGAAATTGACCGGCGAATCGCTCACAAAGAAGGACGCGCTGCCCGCGCCGCTCTGTGCGCCGCAGGCCTCGGCAACCTTTTTCGCCGCTGCGCTGCCCGAATTGATGAGGACAGTCTCCGGCAGAATGTCGGCGAGAATATCCGAAATAATCGGAAAATGCGTGCAGCCGAGAATCAGCGTGTCGACCCCCGCCGCCTTCATCGGCGCGAGGTAGTCCTCGGCAACCTGCCGCGTCACCGCGCAGTCCCGCCCGATGTAGCCGTTTTCGACCAACGGCACGAAGAGCGGGCAGGCGACCGAGGTCACCGAAATCTCGGGACACAGGGCGTGCAGTTTTCGCTCAAACGCGCCGCTCGAAACCGTCGCGCCCGTGCCGATGACGCCGATTTTTTGGTTTTTCGTCGCGGCGAGCGCCGCCTCAACCGATGCGTCCACCACGCCGATGAGCGGCAGTGCGTATTCGCTTTTCAGCGCGTCGAGCACGACCGAGCTGACCGTGCCGCAGGCGGCGAGAATCACGTCCGCGCCGTTTGCAAGCAGGAAATTGATGTCCTGCCGCGCATAGCGCATCAGCAGCTCGCGCGAGCGCGAGCCGTAGGGGACGCGCCCCGTGTCGCCGAAGTAGACGAAATCGCCGCGCGGCAGAAGCGTATGCAGTTCCTTGTAGGCGGTCAGTCCGCCGAGTCCGCTGTCAAAAATACCGATCAATGTGCGACCAAGCCTTTCTGCAAATTGTTGTGTTACGCTATGACCGCGGCGCGGAAGTTGCCGCCGAGGTCAAACAGCGGTTCAAAGGACAGTTCGTGCCGCGCGGCAAGCGCGGCGGCGTCCTCCTGTTGGTCAAAGCCGAATTCAAAGAGGAAAAAGCCGCCGTCCTTGCGGTTTGCGGCAAAATGTTCGAGGATCGCGCGGTAAAAGCGCAGCCCGTCGTCCCCGCCGTCGAGCGCCATGCGCGGCTCGAAGGCAAGCTCGGGCGCAAGTGTGCCGAGCGCGTCCGTGCGAATGTAGGGCGGATTGGAGACGATGCAGTCAAACCGCTCGTCGAGCGGCGAGGGGGAGGTCACGTCGAGCTTCCGGAAGCCGACCGACGAAACCCGATTTGCCGCCGCGTTCTCTTTTGCAAGCGCAAGCGCACCGTCCGAAAGGTCGGCGGCAAGCGCGGTCACATCGGGGCGATGCTTTGCGGTCGAAATCGCGATGCAGCCGCTCCCCGTGCAGAGGTCGAGAAAGCGCGCACCGCGCGGCAGGCGGCGCAGAAGCGTTTCCACCAGCAGTTCGGTGTCGGCGCGCGGAATCAGGCAGTCGGGCGATACGCGGTATTCTTCCTTATAAAATGCCCATTTGCCGAGGATGTACTGCAGCGGCTCGTGCGCCTGCCGCCGCGCCAGCGCGTCGGCAAGCCGCGCATCGGAAAAGTCTCTCCCCGAGCAGAGGTCGGCGGGCGTCGCACGCGCGAATTCCTCTAACAGTATACGCGCCTCGCCCTCGAAATTTTCCACCCCTGCGGCTTGCAGGGCGGCCTTGAGCGCGGCGTAGGTCACTTTTCCGTGTCCGCGCCGCTTTCGGTCGAAGCACTTTCGGCGTCGGCTTCACCCGCGGCGGGCGCATCGGCTGCCGATTCTTCGGTCTCCGCCGCTTCGGCGGGCGCGGGCTTCGATTTCTCGATGATTTCGTCAACCTCGCTCTGCGGGAACTCGTCGGGCATCGCCGATTTCATCGCGGTGATGGCGATTTCAAGCTCGTCGAGGTCGGGCTCGCGCGTCGTGATGCGCTGCATCCAAAGCCCGGGCGCGGCGACGATTTTCGTAAAGAGATTTTCATGCTTGCCGGCGTACAGGATAAACTCAAAGCCGAGACCGCAAATCAGCGGCAGCAGCAGCGGCTTGAGCACCAGGCGCAGCCAGATATTTTCCCAAGTGACAAACGAAAAGACGATCACGCTGAGAATCAGCATGATAAAGATAAAACTCGTGCCGCAGCGCGGGTGAAACCGCGTGCAGTTTTTCGCGTTTTCGGGGGTCAGCGGCATACCCGACTCGTAGCAGGCGATGCTCTTGTGCTCCGCGCCGTGGTACTCAAAGGTGCGGCGAATATCGGGCATCAGCGAGACAAGCAGAATGTAGCCGACGAAAATGCCGATGCGGATAACACCCTCGCAGAGTGTCTTGAATATGCCGAGCGAGCCGCCGACAAGTCCGAGCAGGAAGTCAAGCCCCTGCGTCGCCAGCGTCGGCAGCACCAAAAACAGCGCAACGCCGAGCAGAACGCCGAGTACGCTTGCAAAGCCCATGACGATGTTCATAATGTTCTGCCCGAATGTCTTCAGCAGCCATTTTTCAAACTTCGTTTCGGGCTCGTCCATGTCGACGCCGATTGCCTCGGCGGAAATCGACAGCACCTTGAAGGAGAGCTTCAGCGATTCGACGAGCGAGACGACGCCGCGCACAAGCGGCAGATTCCAGAGCTTGTTCCGCTTGCGCAGCGAAACATAGGAGCGGTTTTCGACCGAAATCGAGCCGTCCTCGTGGCGCGAGGCGATGCTGTAGCGGTCGCCGCAGCGCATCATGACGCCTTCGAGGACCGCTTCGCCGCCGACCTTGCCGAGACGGGGATTCTTTTCGCAACAGGTTTTCTTCATTTATTATATAGAACTCACTTTCATACGGGTTTGACGCCGCTTTTGCGGCGGCTTCCTCTATATTATATCATAACGAAGTGCGATTGCAAGGCTTTTTTGCAACCG
>SFNW01000112.1 GCA_004554105.1 Clostridiales bacterium
ATTCGACCGGCACGGCGATGCTTTCCTCGACAGATGGCGGCTATACATGGACGCCTGAGGTCACCGAGTCGCCGTGGCAGGCGAAAATCGCGTTTCAGCAGTATGTCATGGAGGTGGAGGGCTCGCCGAGCTTCACCGACCAGATGAGCGTGGTTGCCGAGCTGTATGACGGCACGCTTGCCGCCGTCTGCGAGTCCAAGGACGAGAACAAGGACTTTCATATTTCGGTCATCTATTCCGACAAGGCGTGGTCGGATTCGCCCGCCTATGACGAGACCGGGCCTTCCGACCGGCAGAGCAATCTGTTTGACGGCGCAGCGCCCTATATTGTCAAAATGCCGAGCGGCGAAACCGCGCTTGGCTACGGGCAGAACAGCGGCTATTACCTGCGCGTCGGCGACGGCAGTGCACGGAAATTCAGCGAGCCGATTTGCGTCTTCGACGAGCGGGGCTACTGGGGCGCTGTCGAAGTCACGGGGGCAAACCGCCTGACCGCGGTCTATCCCGAAATTTCGGACAGCAACGCGATTCTTTTGGAGAATCTCTATCTCAATCACGCGCTGGCGGCGGCGCAGCATCCCGTAAACGTCAACGGCAAAAATACCGAGGACTGGGCGGATGTGACCGACGCGCACTTCGTCGGCAGCGCATCGCAGGCGCAGGCGACCGTGCGCTACGCGCAGGACGGTAAAATGCTGTATATCCTGCTTGAGCGGCGCGACGACAGCCTGTGCAAGGGTGACCGCACGCTGGTTTATCTCGCCGATTCGGCGGGGAAAGCCTACCGCTTTTCGGTTGACGAAACCGGCGCGGTAACGCTTGAATGCGGCACAGGCGTTGAGTTTTCGCCGGTCGACAAGCCGTTTTCGGCGGCGTCGACGGCAGTCGGGGGCGGTATGGTCACCGAAATCGGCGTCAACCTCGCAAAGCTCGGGCTTGCGGGACGCACGGGACTCAAAACGTTGCTCGCGCTCTTCAATGCCGAGGCGGACGGTACGCCGGTGCGCGACCTGCCCGACGGCGTTGATTTGTACGACGCGAATACCTGGCTCGATGTCGGGCTTGCAAACGGCAAAGCCGCGCCGCTTGCCGCGGGCGATGCGGTTTCGGCGGCCGACGTGCTGCCGAATGGCGACGGCACGGTGCTCTTTTCCTTTGCCGATTCCTCGCTTGCCGCGCGTGTGCTGACGCAGCCGAACGGCATGGAGGTCAAGGCACAGGACGGCTATGTGTCGCTCCGCATCACCGACAACACCGACCCCTTTGTTTCGCTTGACTGCGGCGAGCTTGACGCAGACACGCACACCTATATGCTGATTTGCTGCCGCAATGACGGCGACGGGCGCGGACTCGGGCTGTACTACTGCACGGGCGGTGCCGCGCCCTACGCCTACACGGCAGAATGCCGCACCGCAGCGTCAATGCGCGTCGGCGACGGCTGGCAGATTGTCGGCGTGGATTTTGCGGGCAAGACCGATTTTTCGGGCAAGCTGACAACGTTGCGCATTGACCCCTACGACGGCGCGGAAGCCCCGCTCGGCGACGGCATCGACATCGCGTGGATTGCCTTTTTGCCCGACCGTGCCGCCGCAGCGGAGTATTTGCAGTAGACTCAAATAAAAGAAGAAGCACGCATTCGCGTGCTTCTTCTTTTATTTAACGAGGTGTCGCTTGATTTTCTTTGTGGTGGTCTTTTCAAATTCGGTCGTGCGCAGCTCGACATTGCGAATCTGCTTGTAGCCGACGAGGCGGCGATTGAGCTTGTTGATGTCGGCTTTGATTGCATCGAGCATTTCGGCGTTGGTCGTGCCGGCGGGGAATTTCTCCGCGTTGGGGAAGACGACGGCGGTCAGCACCGTGTCTCTGCCGTTCTTTCTGCCGACGACCACGCATTCGTTGATTTTATCAATCGAGGCGAGGTATTCCTCGATTTCCTCGGGGAAGACGTTTTTGCCGTTTTCGAGGACAATGACCGACTTCTTTCTGCCCGTGATGTAGATATAGCCTTCGTCGTCCATATAGCCGAGGTCGCCGGTGCGGAACCAGCCGTTCTCGGTAAAGGCTTCGGCGGTTGCGGCTTCGTCGTCGTAGTAGCCGAGCATGACGTTTTTGCCCTTGACGCAGATTTCGCCGATTTCGCGTCCCTCGTCGTCGGGGGTTGCATCTTCGATGCGCACGGTGCAGCTGGGAACGGTGGGGCCGACCGAGCCGGGCTTGGAATGATAGTAAACGTCGACTGAAATCAGCGGCGAGCATTCGGTGATGCCGTAGCCCTCCCAAACCTCGATGCCGAGCGAGCGGAAGTCGTCGGCAATCTTCTGGTCGAGCGCCGCGCCGCCGCAGATGATTTTTTCAAGTCTGCCGCCGAACGCCGCTAAAATGTCGCGGAAGAGCAGGCGGCGCGGGTCGATGCCGACCTTGCGTACCGTATTCGACGCCTTCATCAGCCCGCGCACCGCAGATTCGACGCCCTTTTTGCGGATTTCGTCCCAAATCTTTTTGTCCATCGTGTTGAGGAAGAGCGGGACGAGGACAAGCGCGGTCGGGCGGAAGAGCTGGAAGTTGCGCATACAGTGGCGCAGGGAATCGTTGATGGCGATTTCGCAGCCGTAGTTGGCGGCGGCAAGCGAGCAGCACAGCTCGTAGGTGTGGTGAATCGGCAGCACCGAAACCAGCACGTCGTGCGGGAAGAAATTGACGGTTTCGCACGCCGAGTTGATTGCCGCGCAGATGTTCTTTTCGGAGAGCATGACGCACTTGCTCGTGCCGGTCGTGCCCGAGGTGAAGAGCATCACGGCAAGGCGGTCCATATCCGCGGGCGAGGAGGGGTCATGCGGCTTTCCCTCGCCGATGGCGATGATTTCTTCCATCGACTTGAAATAGGGTGCGTCCGCCGTCTCACCCGCCATCGGGATAAAGGCGATTTCGGGGTGGCGCGCCGCCATGTCGCGGAATTTCTCGGCAAACAGCGGCGAAAAGACGATATTGTCCGCTTTTGAGCGGCAGAGGAAGTTTTCGATTTCGGACAGGGCAAGCTCTTTGTCGAGCGGAATCGCCGTTCCGCCGAACATAACCGACGCGAGGTAGGCGATGTACCATTTCGGCGAGGTCTCGCCGATAATGGCAGTGCGCTTGCCCTTGACCTTGCCGAGGCGGTAGAGTCCCGAGCCGAACGCGCTGACCTTTGCGGCAAGCGTGCCGTAGGAAATCTTCTGCACCTCGCCGTTTTCGTCAAAATAGTCGAACAGCGTGCGGTCGCCGCGCTCTTTGAAAATGGAGACCATGTGCTTGACACAGGTGACGGCGGTATAAATACGTTTTGTTTTTTTCATGGTGGGGCGTTCCTCTCAATCTGTTATTCGTCGGCGTTTCGGTCGTTGCTTTGGTCTTTGCTTTTATCCTTGCCGGAAAGTTTATTGATAAACGCGGCGGGGGAAAACTTCTGCGCGGCGTCTAAAATGCGCGCGACCAGCGGCGCGTCATCGTGCGGCAGTGCGCCCATGAAGCCCGAAAAGTATTCGTCCTCCGCTTCTTTCAGTTTCTGAATGACGGGCTCTGCCGCCTCGGTCAGGCGCACGGCGACAAATCTGCGGTCGTCGCTGCTCTGCTCGGTGACGAGATAGCCTTTTTGCTTTAAGGACTCGACCGCTTGACTGATATTGCCCTTGGAGATGTTGGAGGACTCGCTGATTGCCTTGACCGTGTTGTTTTCGGGCGTGGCGGTCAGCGCCAGCAGAACATCGGTCTCGTTGAGTGTGAAGCCGTCCTTTTCAATGGCGCGGTGACAGTGCGAGCGCATCGATTTGCCGAGGGTCATCAGTTTGGTAAAGACCTCGTACGGCTTAAAGCGCGGTTTGTTTTCCACCGGCAGCCCTCCTTTTTAAAACGGTTTTAAACAGAACTGTTTGCAACGGACCTATCTTAGCACGGTTTTTTGCGTTTGTCAAGCAAATTTGTGTAAAAAAGGATATACAAATTTCAGAAATCCGGGGAAAGAAAAAGGAAATCCGACCGAACTGCGGCGCATCGCCGCTATGCGCGGGCGGCGTGCCGAATCCCGCCCACGCAAAAAGGGCAAGGTGTATTTCAACCTTGCCCTTTTATCTTTGATGTCAACCCTTCATTACAGTCTCGCAGAAGCGGTGCAGGAGTGCGGCAATCTGTGCGCGGGTGGCGGTTTCGGCGGGCATCAGACTTCCGTTGATGCCCTGCAGGATCCCCTTGCCGCAGAGCCACTGCATAGCAGGGAAAGCGTATTCGGAGATGCTTTGCGCATCGTTGTAGCCGAGGATATTCGTCTCATCGTCTACGCTGACGTCCAGTCCCTTGTATTTCGCATACCGATACAGGAGCGTGGCAAGCTGTTCGCGGGTGATGCTGTCGTTCGGTCCGAACAGGGCATTGCCGTAGCCGCCGGCAATCCCGTTTGCGACTGCCCATGCGGCTGCGTCCTTGTAATATGCGTCCGATGCAATATCATTAAAGGGACAGGAACTGCCGGCAGCGGGCGAGCCGTCCAAGCGGTAGAGGATCGTCACGACCATACCGCGGGTGGTCGTCGCATCGGGGCTGAATTCGGTCGTGCTTGTGCCGGTCATCAGACCGCTTTCATAAACATAGGCGATGTCCGCATAGAACCAATCGTCTTCCCGAATATCGGTAAAGGGTTTTTTCCATTCTTCCTTGACCCACTTGGCATAGAGTGTGAAGTCTTTCGTTACCGCTGCGGCAAAATCGTATTTTCCGGTCAGCTCCTTATCCGTGTACCAGCCGTCAAAGGTATATCCCTCTTTTGTCGGATTTGCCGGACTTGTTACCTTGCCGTTCTCCGCAACGGTTTGACTTGCAATGCCGCTTCCGCCGTTTGAATCAAACCTGACGGTGTAGCTTGCGGGAGCTGCAACGCCGCCCCCGCCTCCGCCGGAAGAATAGGCGGTGACGGCAACATCAATCGTAATGGGTGCGTAATTCGTGCTTTCGGGCGTAAAGGTCATCTGCACCGTGCCGCTTGTGCGCATAACCGTTGTGCTGTCCACCCACGCGAATGTACCCGCAAGCGGCGTTGTGCCGTCAAGCGCAAGGATTTCGCCGTTCGAAACCGAGGCGTCGGCAAGCGTTTTGTTTTTAGCGACCCTTGCCGTTGTTTTCTTTGCGGGGTTTTCGACAGGCGTAGCGGGCGCAATGTTCCAGTCCAGCGTTTTCGTTCCCGTGAAGTTGCCGTTGCCCGTTACCGTAAGGGTATAGGCACCGCTCGTGTTCACATCGGTCTGCCTGTTCCCCGAAACGGTAAATGTCACGGGATCAAAGCCGGCAAGGGTAACGGTAACATTTTGGGTTTGCTCCGTTCCGTTATAGATCAGCGTTTCGCTCGGTGCAAGGACAGCATCTTCAATGCCCTTCGGCTTGATTTCAAAGCTTGCGCTTCCGCCGACGGTGTAGTTTCCGCCCGCGTTATCGGTCAGCGTAACCGTTGCTTTGCCGACATTTTTGTTATCTGTGTATTCAACCGTGTATTCGCCGGCGGGGATTTCGGTTTCGCCGTCATAAGCCGTGACGGTCGGTGTAATCTCGCCGCCCGCGTAAGTTTCATCGGGAATCGCAGAGATAGTCGCAGTCACCGTTTTCGGCT
>SFNW01000113.1 GCA_004554105.1 Clostridiales bacterium
ATTGCGGTTTCGGACGATTTCGTATGAAAAACGCACGGTAAAGCGATTTTTGTCGCAAAGCAAAACAATCGACCGATAACTGTTCTTTCACAATAGCGTATATTTTTTTCACAATCCGAAACTTGGCCTTCCGGCTTCGCGAGAGCGGAAAAAGCACAAAAAGGGCGTCCTCTGCGGGACGCCCTTTGACTTTGCGGTATTGCCCTGCCGATCAGACCTTCTCGGCGAAGTACTTGATGGTTCTGACCATCTGGCTGGTGTAGGAGTTTTCGTTGTCGTACCACGAAACGACCTGTACCTGATAGGTGTCGTCGTCGATCTGCGCGACCATGGTCTGCGTCGCGTCGAACAGCGAGCCGTAACGCATACCGATAACGTCGGAAGAAACGATTGCTTCTTCGGTGTAGCCATAGGACTCGGAGGAAGCGGCCTTCATTGCGGCGTTGATGCTCTCCTTGGTGATGTCCTTGCCCTTGACAACCGCGACGAGAATCGTGGTCGAGCCGGTGCAGACCGGAACGCGCTGCGCGGAGCCGATCAGCTTGCCGTTGAGCTCGGGGATAACGAGACCGATTGCCTTTGCGGCGCCGGTGGAGTTCGGAACGATGTTCTGCGCGCCTGCGCGAGCACGGCGGAGGTCACCCTTTCTGTGCGGACCGTCGAGAATCATCTGGTCGCCGGTGTACGCATGAACGGTGGTCATGATGCCGCTCTGAATCGGTGCGTAGTCGTTGAGTGCCTTCGCCATGGGAGCGAGGCAGTTGGTGGTGCAGGACGCTGCCGAAATAATCTTGTCGTCCGCCGTGAGCGTGTTCTCGTTTACGCTGTAAACGATGGTGGGCAGATCCTTGCCTGCGGGAGCCGAAATAACGACCTTCTTTGCGCCGGCGTCGATGTGCGCCTGCGACTTCTCCTTGGAGCAGTAGAAACCGGTGCACTCAAGTACAACGTCTACATCAAGCTTGCCCCAGGGAAGATCCTTTGCGTCCTTTTCCGCATAAATCTTCAAAACCTTACCGTCAACGGTGATGGTACCTGCCTCGTCGTCTGCGGTTACGGTGTGAAGGTTCTCGCCGATCTTGCCGCAGTAACCCCCCTGCGCGGTGTCGTACTTCAGAAGCTGCGCAAGCATGGAGGGCTTGGTCAGATCGTTGATTGCAACGATCTCATATCCCTCTGCGCCGAACATCTGTCTGAATGCAAGACGTCCGATACGGCCGAAGCCGTTGATAGCAACTTTAACTGCCATTTTGAAAATCCTCCGATATATAAAAATTTTGTTTTCTCTGTGTGCGGTCGGAAATCATTCCATACCTTATCTATTCTACCACAAATTTCGGATTATACAATAGGTTTGATGAAAAATTATCAAATTTTCCGAAAAATTTTTGTATGAAAATCAGCGGCGAAACAGCTTTTCCCGATATGTGCCGAGCAGAAACTTCGGCAGTTTCATCATGCGCCCGAGACGCCACGGCTCTTTGATGAGGCGGTAGAACCATTCGAGCGAATGGTCGACGAAGAATTTCGGCGCGCGCATCGCGACGCCCGCATAGACGTCGAGACTGCCGCCGAGACACATACAGACACGCGCCGCGGTCAGTTTGTCCTTGTTTTCGGAAATCCACTTTTCCTGCGCCGGCACGCCGAGACAGACGAAAAGCAGCTTTGCGCCGCTTTGATTGATTTTGCGGGTCACGGCGTCGCTCTCTTCCCCGCTCTTTTTGAAGTAGCCGTCGTTTGTGCCGCCGACCCGCAAGCCCGGGTATTTTTCGGTCATGCGCCGCGCCGCCTCCTCGGCAACGCCCGGCTTTGCCCCGAGGAAAAAGACCCCGTCGCCGCGCTCTGCGCAGACTTTCAGCATTCGCTCGCCGAGCTCGACGCCCGCAACCTTGCCCTTCAGCGGCGTGCCGAGGATTTTTGCCGCCTTGACGACGCCCGCACCGTCGGGAACGACGAGGTCGCCGCCGTTGTACAAATCGTAGTATTCGTTCTGCTCGATGCAGAGCTGTACAATCTCGGCATTGGGCGTAAAAACGGTGTGCGCGCGGTCGCCGCCGAGCATCTCGGTGCAGATTGTCTCCGCCTCGTCCGGCGTGACGTTTGCGAAGTGCACGCCGCGCACATTGATTTTTTCAAATTCGGTCATTTCCGACTCCTATGAAGATATTCGGGCGGAAGAAATCCGCCCCTGCGGTTGGTGCTCATTTGCGGGCGGATATGGAATCCGCCCCTACGGATATAGTGCGCATTTGCGGGCGAAAGGAAACCGCCCCTGCGGGTATGGTGCACGGATTCTTCCGTAGGGACCGGCGTCCTCGACGGTCCGTCCCTGAAACGGGCAAAAGGAAACCGCCCCGCTTTCTGCTTTATTTTATCATATTGCTCCCCGCTTTGCAAGCGGCGCGAAAAATCCCGCGACTTTTTTTCAAAATATCTCCAAAACTCTACTCAACTGTGCTATAATGATGTCGTTAATAAATCAGAAAGAGAGAACTGCAATGGAGAAACTCTACGGCAACGCCGTTGTGGGTCAGTCGGGCGGTCCGACCGCCGCGATCAACGCGACCCTCGCCGGCGTAATCCGAGGTGCGCTCGCCGCTGCGGAAAGGGGAGAGATCGGCAAGCTGTACGGAATGCGCAACGGCATCGAGGGGCTGTGCGAAGAACGGCTGGTCGACCTCGGCAAAATTTTCATCAGCGAACAGCGACTGCGCGACCTCGAACGAACACCTGCCGCCGCGCTCGGCTCCTGCCGAAAGCGGCTGCCCGACCCTGCGACCGATCCGCAGCCCTTTGAATACATTCTCGATGTATTCAAAAAGTACGATATCCGCTACTTCTTTTACATCGGCGGCAACGACTCGATGGACACGGTTTTGAAGCTGCGCGACTACACCGCACGGGTCGGCTACGAGATGCGCGTCATCGGCGTGCCGAAAACCATCGACAACGACCTGACGCACACCGACCACACCCCGGGCTTCGGCTCGGCGGCAAAGTATGTCGCGACCTCGGTCAAGGAAATTCTCTGCGACTGCGCGGTCTACACGACCAAGGCGGTCACCATCACCGAGATTATGGGGCGCGACGCGGGCTGGCTGACCGCCGCCGCCGCGCTGCCCCGCCTGTCGGGCGGCATCGCGCCCGACTTCGTCTACCTGCCCGAGCGCGAATTTGACATGAACGCCTTTTTCTCGGACGTCCGCACCGCGCTCAAGGCGCACCCGAATGTCGTCATCGCGGTTTCGGAGGGCGTGAAGCTCCCCGACGGACGCTATATCTGCGAGGGACTGCCCGGCGCCAAGACCGATGCCTTCGGTCACACGCAGCTTTCGGGCACGGGCACCTGCCTTTGCACCGCGCTGCGCACCGAGCTTGGCTGCAAGACGCGCGCGGTGGAATTCAACACCTCGCAGCGCTGCGCGGCGCACATTGCCTCCGGCTCGGATATCCGCGAGTCTGTCACCATCGGCAAAAAGGCGGTCGAAGCCGCCCTGCGCGGCGAGACCGGAAAAATGATGTGCTTTGTCCGCAGCAAAACCGGCTACAAAATCACGATAAGCAGCGTCGACGTCGCCGAGGTTGCCAACCAGGTGCGCCGCGTTCCCGATGAATTTATTACGCCGTCGGGCAACAACGTCACCGACAAGTGCCTCGACTACCTCCGCCCCTTAATCGAGGGCGAAGTGCGCTACCGCACCGAAGCCGGTCTCCCCGTGCATTTCAAAATCTGACCGTTTCCGAAAAGAAGCCGTCTCTTGCAAGAGACGGCTTCTTTTCGATTTTTATGTAGGGACCGGCGTCCCCGACGGTCCGTTGTGTCCGCCCTACGGGTTATCGGAAAGTTCCCGATAATCGCAAATCTCGGTCAAAGGAAAATACAGCAAAAGAATCTGCTCGGCGGGAACGCCTGCGTCGGCGAGGTCCTTCGTCCCGTACTGGCTGATGCCCACGCCGTGTCCCCAACCCTTGCCCGCAAAGACAAAATTGTTCTCGTCCTTTGCGGGCACGGTCTCGGTCACCTGCGTCAGAATCACGCCCGGGTTGTCGCTCACACTTGCGTAAACGCCGCTGTCGGCGGTCGCTACCTGCATTTCGTCGGGCGAAGCGGTTGCCGCGCCGTTCGCCGTGAGGACGGTCAGCTCGGCTTCCTCGGTTTCCGATACGCCGAGGCCGCTCAGTACACTGCTCACGCGCTCGCCGAGCGCCGCGTAGTTGCCGGTCGTAAAACTGAACGGGCTGTCCGGCAGAATGCTTTCGACCTTGTCATACGTGAAGGTCACACTGCCCTTGCCGACGACGAAATTCGCGCTGTTGACATACTTGGAAATCGAGGTGCGCACCTTGTCGCAACGGCTGATAGTCACGCGATTGCCGTCCGAATCGGTGTAGTCAATCGAATAGACGTAGGGACTGTCGCCCGAATAAGCCGTAACCTCGATGTCGACGATGCGCTTGCCCGTCAGCTTGGTATAGCCCTTGCTCCGCAAATGCTCCGCAAGCTCGGCGGCGTCGACCTCGACCGTCCAAAGCCCGTTGCCGTACTCGCTGTACCGCTCCCACGGCGTGCGAATCGGCAGAAGATAAGGCGCGTCGTCGCCGCCCCAGGTGTCGCTGCCGCCCGCCGTATAGCCACCCGTCGAGGAGGAATAGTACGCGGGGACGACTGCCCCCTCGTAGGTCAGCACCAGTCCCGCCGTGCTTTCGACCGCCGCAAAAACATTATCGTTGGCAGAGCCGATGCCGCGGTAAACCTGGCAATGCGTGGTGTTGCAGATGTCAAAGCCGTATTCGCGGTGACGATTTCTGCCCCGCACCGTATAGCTGCGCACCGTAATCGCAAAGGCGCGCAGTGCCTCGTAATCCCAGTTCGGGCTGATTTCGTAAGGGAGAACGCCCGCAATGTAGTCCTCCAGCTCGAGCATATTGACAAGCTGCACGCCGTCGACCGTGTCGGTCTTATAGCGCGAATAGACAAACGCGCCGTCGTACAGGCGTTTGGCAGGCGTGCGCAGATACTGCTTTTCGCCGTTTTTGTCAAGTGCGGTCAGCGCTAGTGAGGTCTCCCCGCCGCCGTCGTATTCAAACAGGATTTCGTCGGTTTCGGGGTCGACGACCGAAACGCCGGTGTCGGACGGCAGCCCCGCGACCATGGTAATCTCGGTCTTGAGATTCGGGATTGTCGCCGCGTGCTCGGCGACGCCGGCACGCTCTGCAAAATTGCCGAGCCGCACCTTGTAAACACCCTTGATATACGCAAGGAAAGGCTGCATATCGCTGCCCTCTGCCGCGAGTCCCTCGGTGATGCGGTCAAGCATGACGAGCGCCTCGTCAAGCGTGTCAAAATCCTCGTAGACCTCGAGGTGATAGCCGCCGACGGCACAGGCTTTCGACCCGCTTAAAATAGAATAGGTGTACGCCGATTTGGAAAGACTGTCGTCGCACACCACCGAAATTTTTGGATTTTCAATCGTATATATCTGCGTCAGGGAGCGTTCTGTGCCGGTGCGCGCCTCGTGGACTGCGAAGCCCACGGTGCTGACCGTCTCAAAGCCGACGGTCACGTCGCTGCCGTACATAAGTCCGGCAGTGACGTAA
>SFNW01000114.1 GCA_004554105.1 Clostridiales bacterium
CGGCGCCTTCTGCCCTTGGTCCCGATTCGGGACCTGCGAACGGTCGGGTGTTCGACCCGCTCTGTCAAAGCCAAAAGAAAAGGACGGCTGTTGCCGTCCTTTTCTTTTGGTCGGAATGAGGTGATTCGAACACCCGACCTCTTGGTCCCGAACCAAGCGCTCTACCAAACTGAGCCACATCCCGATATTCAACTAACTTTTTCTATCCCGCGCAATCGAACACCCGACCGATTGGGACCGAACCGGGCGAACCGCAGGTTCGCTGCGCCCATACCAAACTGAGCCACATCCCGATGCTGATTCTCTTCTTTTCAGCGCAGATTATTATAGCACAGGCGCACCGATTTGTCAACACATTTTTTTGCGTTTCCTATTTACAAGAATATATGTGTATGCTATAATGATGTATACCATATATTGTGTTCCGACAAGGAGAATTTTCCGATGAAGTGTCCCAACTGCGGCTTTGCGGAGAGCAAGGTCATCGACTCCCGCCCCGTGAGCGACAGCAACAGCATACGCCGTCGGCGCGAATGCCTGTCCTGCCGCCGTCGCTTCACGACCTACGAGGTCATCGACTCGGTGCAGCTCGTCGTCGTCAAAAAGGACGGCTCCAAGGAATTTTTCGACCGCATGAAGCTCGAGAGCGGGCTGATGAAAGCCTGCCAGAAGCGACCGGTCGACACCGCCGCGCTCGCGCGTGAAATCGAGAGCGAACTGCAAAACTCGCTGCGCGCCGAAATCACGACCGTCGAAATCGGCGAAATCATCATGGAAAAGCTGAAAAAGCTCGATGCGGTCTCCTACGTCCGCTTTGCCTCGGTCTACCGCGAATTCAAGGACGTCGCCACCTTCATGGAGGAACTGGAGCAGCTGAACGGCAAGCAGTGACGCCCGCCGAAAAGTAGTAATGTTGGAGGATGCGCCGTCGCCGGCAGAAACGGAAAGCCGGAGCGGCGCCAAATGAAATGGTTATCGAATTTGTCGCGACCTGCCTGTTCGGTCTCGAGCACTTTCTCGGCGAGGAAATCGACCGCCTCGGCTACAAGCGCACCGAGACGATTGACGGCAGAGTCAGCTTTATCGGCGACGAAGCGGCGATTGCCCGCTGCAATATCCGCCTGCGCTGCGCAGAGCGGCTGTATATCAAAATGGGCAGCTTCCGCGCCCGCACCTTCGGAGAGCTGTTCGAGGGGACAAAAGCCATCGAATGGGAGCGGTTTATCGGGCGCGAGGACGCCTTCCCCGTCAAGGGACACGCGGTCAAGAGCAAGCTCTTTTCAATTCCCGACTGCCAGAGCATCGTGAAAAAAGCGGTTGCCCAGCGACTCGACAACGAGTACGGTATGTGCTGGTTTCCCGAGACGAAAACAAAGTATCAAATCGAGTTTTTCATTCTGAAAGATAACGCCACGCTGATGATTGACACCTCGGGCGTTCCGCTGCACAAGCGCGGCTACCGCGCGATTGCGGGCGCGGCGCCCCTGCGCGAGACGCTTGCCGCCGCGCTGGCGCTCAATTCGCGTCCGCGCGAAAACGTGCTGCTGTGGGACCCGTTCTGCGGCAGCGGCACGATTGCGATCGAGGCGGCAATGATTATGAAGCATCAGGCGCCCGGGCTGTTCCGCCGCTTTGCCGCCGAGGAATTTGCCGTCGCGCCGCCCGAGCTTTGGGCAGAGGCGCGCGCCGAGGCGAAAGCCGAGATTCGTCCGACTTCGTTTGAAGCATACGCCTCGGACATCGACGAGTCGATGGTGCGGCTCGCCGCCGAAAACGCCGAGCGCGCGGGCGTTGCCGACGTGGTCAAGACCTTCGTCGCGGACGCCTGCACCATTCGCACCGGCGGACGGCGCGGCACGATTGTCTGCAACCCGCCCTACGGCGAGCGCATGGGCAGCGCCGCCGAGGTTGAGCGGCTCTATGTCCGCATGGGGCAGCATTTTCGCTCGCTCGCACCGTGGCAGATCTATGTGCTGACCTCCAGCGAACGCTTTGAAAGGCTCTACGGCAAGCGTGCCGACAAGGTGCGCAAGCTCTACAACGGCATGATTCCCTGCTTCCTCTACCAGTATTTCAAATTCGACAAGCAGGATTAACGCCCGAAAATTTTTCCGAAAACGGCATAAAACCGGTAACCTCCGTCGACACTGAAACAGTGAAGACGGAGGTGTTTTTCTTGCAGCTATGCAATTCCTATGCGGACAACGTGCGGGCGTTCGACGAACTGCTCCGCCCCGACGAGAGCTTTGACCTCATCAAGCGGCGGCTGTTTATCGGGAGCGACGAGGCAACCTTTTACTATATCGACGGTTTCGTCAAGGACGAAATCATGCAGAAGCTGATGCAGTATTTCCTCGGGCTGAAGGGGCTGCCGCGCGGCAAAGACGCCGCAAAGCAGTTTGCCGACCGCAGCGTACCCTATGTCGAGGTCGAGGTGACGGGTGACATGAGCGCGGCGTCCACGCTTGTGCTGTCGGGCGGCGTCGCCGTGTTCGGCGAGACCTTCGGCGCAAGTGTCGTGCTGATTGACGCGCGCACCTATCCCGTGCGCAGCGTGGAGGAGCCGGAAAGCGACCGCGTCATGCGCGGCGCGCGCGACGGCTTTGTCGAGACGCTGATTTTCAACACTGCCCTGCTCCGCCGGCGTATCCGCACGCCGAAGCTGCGCGTGGTCTACAAGAGCGTGGGCAAGGAATCCAAGACCGACATGGCGATTGTCTACATCGAGGGCGTCGCCGACGGCGCATACGTCGAAAAGCTGTCGAACAAGCTCGACGCCATCGACACCGACTGCCTGCCGATGGGGCATGAGAGCCTTGCCGAGTGTCTGATCGGGAAGAAGTGGTACAATCCGTTCCCGAAAATCCGATCGACCGAGCGTCCCGACGCCGCCGCGGCGCAGCTCGCCGAGGGCAATGTTCTGCTGCTCTGCGACACCTCGCCCGAGGCGATGATTCTGCCGACCGCGATTCTCGATTTTTTGCAGGAGACCGGCGACTACTATTTTCCGCCTCTGACCGGCACTTACCTGCGCGTCGTGCGGCACATCATCTTTTGGCTGACGCTCTTTCTCGTCCCGCTGTGGTATCTCTTTGTGACCGAGCCGCACCTGCTCCCGCACTGGCTTGAATTTGTGCTGCCGCGCGGGAGCGGGCGGATTCCGCTGATTGCGCAGCTTTTCCTCGTCGAATTTATGATTGACGGGCTGAAGCTTGCCTCGATGAACACGCCGAGTATGCTCGCCAATTCTCTGAGCGTCGTCGGCGGTCTGATTCTCGGCGACTTCGCGGTCGACATCGGCTGGCTGATTCCCGAGGTCATTCTCTATATGGCGTTTGTCACGATTGCGAATTTCACGCAGCCGAGCTTCGAGCTCGGGTACGCCTTTAAGTTCATGCGAATGCTGCTGCTCGCCGCAACCGCGCTGTTCGGACTTTGGGGCTTTGTCATCGGACTTATCCTGATTCTTACGCTGATTGCGACCAACGCCACGGTCAACGGAAAGCATTCTTATCTCTATCCGCTGATTCCGTTCAATCCCCGCGCCCTGTGCAGGCTGCTGTTCAGAGTGAAAAAGTCGAGATAGAACGGGGGGAGGAACGGCGGGGCGCCGCCCCGCCCCCCCGCTCAAGGGCTTTTTTGAAAAAAAGCCCTTGCGAATCCCAAAAAACTTTTGGGAAAAATCGAAGACGATAAGACGCAGAAAACCGCCTTTCGGCGGTTTTCTGCGTTATTGTTCTTTTTTGCGAAGCATGAAGGACAGACCGAGCAGCAGCAAATCCACGGTCTGCATTGCGGCAAGCAGGGCAAGACTTGCGGTTTGCGGCGGATAAACGACAAAGACGAACACCGCCGCAGCGGCTGCCGCCGCAAGCAAGCGGACAACTTTGACAATCGGCACAAAGCGCGGGCACGCGCCGCCGCGCCGACTGCCGAGCGCGAGATGCATGGCAAGCAAGCCCTCGGCGAGCAGCAGAACATAGAATGCAGCCTTTACCGCGGTTGTAATGCCCCACAGTCGACTGTCAAAGGTCGCGGCGACCTGTCGGGACAACTGCGTTTCCGGATACGGATACCCGACGCCGATTACAAGCGCCGCAAGGTTCAAGAGGATAAGACCGATTTTCTTCACCGTGTTGTTTCTCCTTTCTTTCGGCGATGCCGAATAAGCACAATCAGGGCGTACAACGCCGTGACCGTTCCCGTATAGCCCGCAATAACGCTGTAATCATGCCGCGCGCCCTCCGCCGCTTGCCGTTCAAGCTTCGCGGTGAAGCCGCTTTGCTCAAAGACGCCGACCATGCGCCGCAGCCCGCCGTAGCTCAAGCCGTGCGTATTCGGCAGCAGAATCAAAGCGCCGTCATACGCAAGCTGCGACATATCGTCGAAGGTCTCGCCACATACTGCTGAAGCGTATTCCAAGTATCTTTGGTCATCGGCAAAGAGAATCGGCGTTTCCTCATCGAAAAGACCCCTGCTCTCGGCTTTGAGATAAGCCTCGAGAACACTTCCGGCGGCATCCTTCGCAGTCGGTGTGCGGTACACCGAAACCGCATACGCACTGCCGCTTAGAACCAACTGCGCGCGGTCTTCCGTCCCCTCCGCGACCGACTCGCTGAACCAAGCCGTGTACGGCTCCCCCGCGCGATAATTCCACAAATACCCCCGCAGCCGCAGAATCGGCAATTCATCTTGTATATCCCAAACAGAATCGCCGCACATATACGGCACAAAGGCGCGAATCGACGCGTCCCGTTCCTCCCCTTGCCACAGCAGTTTTGCGGGCAGGTCTTTAACCATGAAAAAATAGAATTGCTTTTCGGGCAGCGCGTCGTAAAAGTTCGACACAAAACCGTCTTTAAGCGCGCCGTCTTTCTTTTCCACATAAAAATAGACTGCTTTATGGTTTGCCGGCTTCTGCGCGTATAGCACAATGGGAATCATCAGAATCACCCACCCGAGCAAAATCAGCCACGGTGCTTTATGCTTTTTGAACCACGCAAGGGCGGTCGACAGATATTTTTTCATGCGGTCACTCCTGCTCAAACTGAATCGTCAAATCTGCTTCACTCAGCCGTTCGATAGGTAATCACCAAGTCTTCATTCCCCATAGCTGTTGCAGCATAGCCGAGGAAAAGAGAGGAGGGGTCGGCAGCATGAGCAGGCAAGGAAAGCGCCTTCAAATACATGCTGTTGAATCCGAAATCCTCCACGCAGCGAACGCTGTCCGGCACATAAATTGACTCCAAGTGGGTGCAGTCAAACGCGCCGTACGCGATGAGTTCCGTCCCGTCCGGAATTTCGTAGTGTCCTGTTCTTCCGGTCGGAAATGCCACAAGCGATTTCAAATCCTTTGTGAAGATGACGCCGTCGACCGAAACGAATCGGGGGTTATCCTCTTTTACATAGTAGTCGAGCACCGAATCCCGATATCCGTATATTCCCCAGTCATTCGCCGGAAAGTTTCCTACGCCCATAGAAAAGGCAATCACGCAGAACGGGGCGCGGTTGATTATCCTTGACCCAATACAGGCGTACATGGGCGAAAAGACCGACATGAACCGGGCAAACGA
>SFNW01000015.1 GCA_004554105.1 Clostridiales bacterium
TGCTTTCCAAGCAAAACTAAAATAGGCTCCCTCCGTGAGGGAGCTGGCGCAAATGCGCCTGAGGGAGTTTTTCGGCTTTCAAACTCCTTCCGTCGCCGTTTGGCGACACCTCCCTCAAAGAGGGAGGCTAAAGATAGAAAACGGAAGAATATTTTTAACAAAATGTTTGTTTTCACTCTTCACTTTTTACAAGGAGGGATAATATGAGACATTCGGCGGACGTCGGCGTCATCGGCGCGGGACACGCGGGAATCGAAGCCGCGCTTGCCTGCGCGCGCCTCGGACTGGACACGGTGCTGTTCACCGTCAATCTCGATGCGGTCGGCAATATGCCCTGTAATCCCTCGATCGGCGGCACGGGCAAGGGGCATCTCGTCTTTGAAATCGACGCGCTCGGCGGCGAAATGGGTCGCGCGGCGGACGAAGTCACCCTGCAGAGCCGCACGCTCAACCTCGGCAAGGGCGCGGCGGTGCATTCCAAGCGCATTCAGGCAGACCGCGCCGCCTACCGCGCGCGCATGAAGCACACGCTGGAGACAACCGAGCATCTGCGCCTCCTGCAAGCCGAAGTCGTCGCGGTCGGCGTCGAAGAAACCGACGGCAAGCCCGCCGTCCGCTCGCTGACCACTGCGCTCGGCGAGGTGTGGGAGGTACGCGCCGCAATCATCGCGACGGGGACCTACCTCGACAGCGCGATTTTTGTCGGCGACGTCTCCTACAAGAGCGGTCCCGACGGGCTGATGAGCGCGTCCGCGCTCTCCGACAGTCTGCGCGCGCTCGGACTGCCGCTCCGCCGCTTCAAGACCGGCACGCCCGCGCGCGTCAACCGCCGCAGCATCGACTTTTCGGCGCTTGAGGTGCAGCCCGGCGAGGAAACGGTTACCCCCTTTTCGGCGCTGACCGATCCCGCCGCCTTTGACAATATGGAGCAAATTCCCTGCCACATCGTCTACACCAACGCCGAGACCCACCGCATTATCCGCGAGAACATTCACCGCAGCGCAATGTATTCGGGTAAGATTCACGGCACGGGACCGCGCTACTGTCCCTCGATTGAGGACAAGCTCGTCCGTTTTGCGGACAAGGACAGGCATCAGCTCTTTATCGAGCCGCTCGGCAAGGACACCGAGGAAATGTACATTCAGGGCTTTTCGACCTCGCTGCCGACCGACGTGCAGACCGCCATGCTGCATTCACTGGACGGCTTTGCAAACGCGGAAATCATGCGCTACGCCTACGCGATTGAATACGACTGCATCGACCCGACCGCGCTCTACCCGACGCTTGAGACCAAGGCAATCGACGGTCTGTACGGCGCGGGGCAGTTCAACGGCACATCGGGCTATGAGGAGGCGGCGGCGCAGGGACTCGTCGCGGGCATCAACGCCGCGATGAAGCTGCTCGGGCGCGAGCCGCTCGTGCTGCCGCGCAGCTCGTCCTACATCGGCACGCTGATTGACGACCTGGTGACCAAGGGAACAAACGAGCCCTACCGCATCATGACCTCGCGCAGCGAATACCGCCTGCTGCTCAGGCAGGACAACGCCGACGCGCGTCTGACCCCGCTCGGTCACCGCGTCGGGCTGATTGACGACGCACGCTATCAAAGCTTTCTCGACAAGCAGGCGGCAATCGACGCCGAGGTCGAGCGCATCGGCAAAACCAATCTCGCGCCGACCGAGGCGCTCCGCGCCCTGCTTGAAGCCAACGGCTCGACGCCGGTCACGACCGGCGTGAAACTCGCTGACCTTCTGCGCCGCCCCGAGCTGACCTACGACGCCCTTGCTCCGATTGATGTTTCTCGCCCCGACCTGCCCCGCGCGGTGCGGGTCGCCGCCGAAATCCGCGTCAAATACGACGGCTATATCCGCCGCGAGGAAGCCGAGGTCAAAAAACTCTCGCGCCTTGAGGAAAAACTGCTGCCGCCCGACCTCGACTACGAGCATATCGGCGGACTGCGGCTTGAAGCGCGGCAGAAGCTCTCGAAAATCCGCCCGCGCTCGCTCGGGCAGGCGATGCGCATCTCGGGCGTCAGCCCCGCCGACATCTCGGTGCTGATGATTCGCCTTGCCGACACCGATCCAAAAGGAGGAACGACCGCCGATGAATAAAACCGAAGCCGTCCTCGACCGCGCCGATTTTTGCGCCGCGTTTGTGCGCATTCTCGGCGAAAACGGCCTCGCGCACTTTGCGACGCCCGAGAATACCGAAAAATTCTTTCTCTTAACCGAGCGGCTGCTCGCCGCCAACGCGGTCATGAATCTGACCGCCGTCACCGACCCGCACGAAATCATCTTAAAGCACTACGCCGACAGTCTCACCGCCGCAAAGTACATCGAAAACGGTGCGCGCGTCATCGACGTCGGCTGCGGCGCGGGCTTCCCCTCCCTGCCGCTTGCCATCGCACGCCCCGACTTAAAAATTACGGCAATCGACTCGACCGCAAAGCGGATTGTCTTTGTCCATGACTGCGCGGCGGCACTCGCCTTACACAATCTCACCGCCGAAGCCTGCCGCGCGGAGGACGCCGCGGCGGGGAAACTGCGCGGGAAATACGACTGTGCGACGGCGCGTGCCGTTGCCCGCCTGAATATTTTGTGCGAACTTTGCATTCCGTTTTTGCACGTCGGCGGCGTATTTTTGCCGATGAAGGCAAAAAGCGGCGCAGAAGAACTGATTGAAGCGAAAAATGCCGTCGCGTCGCTTCGCGCCGAAGTGCGGTTTTCCGATGTCTTTACGCTTGCGGATACAAAATCCGGCGAAGAGCCGCAGCACCGCATGATTGCCGGCATCGAAAAAGTCGGGGAAACCGAAAAAATTTATCCGCGCAGTTTTGCACAAATCAAGAAAAAGCCGCTTTAAAATGCGGCTTTTTTCTTTTCTCTTTGCGGCGATGCGGCAAACCGCGCCGCCGCGCGGCTCTTTTTCGGCAAAAGGCACGCGGAAATACCGCCGCAGGGTTTTCCCGTATTTCCGCACGAAAGGGAGTAGGATAGGTTCACAACTTAAAAACGAGAAAGGAAAACAAACATGAACCTACTGCAAAATATGCTTCCGAAGTTGAACCTGTCCGCCGGAAAAACCGACGACGCGACCGAGCGCGTACATAGAATTCCGGTCTGCCGCATTCTGCCCAACCCCGCCCAGCCGCGCAAATACTTCGACTCGGACGAGACGCTGCGTCTCGCCGACAGCATTCGCCGCCACGGCATACTTCAGCCGCTCTGCGTGCGCAAGCCGGTCTCGGCGGGCGACCTTGCCGACTACCGCGGGGTCTACGAGCTGATTGCGGGCGAGCGGCGGCTGCGCGCCGCCAAACTGCTCGGCATGAGCGAAGTCCCCTGCATCGTCGTTGAGGCGGACAGCCTGCGCTCCGCCGAACTTGCCATCATCGAAAATCTGCAGCGCGAGGACCTGAATATGTTTGACGAGGCGGCGGCAATTTCGGCGCTGATTGACCTCTACGGGCTGACGCAGGAGGAGGTCGCCGCCAAGCTCTCGGCAAGCCAGTCCTATGTTGCGAACAAGCTGCGCCTTTTGCGCTTCGACGACTTTGAACGGCAGGTCATTATCGAAAAGCGGCT
This sequence comes from Clostridiales bacterium, assembly GCA_004554105.1. GTDB lineage: Bacteria > Bacillota > Clostridia > Oscillospirales > CAG-272 > UMGS902. The sequence goes on from SFNW01000015.1 coordinate 3,585, forward strand.
GACCGAACGGCACGCGCGCGCCCTGCTCCGTCTCGGCGACCCGCAGACGCGCCGCAGCGCACTCGAGGCGATTGTCACGCGCGGCATGAACGTCGCCGAAACCGAGGCGTATGTCTCCCGCCTGCTCGAAAACGACCGCAGCGAAAAGCCCGAGAAAAAAAAGACCGCGCTTGTGCGCGACATTCGCATTTTCTACAACACGCTCGACCGTGCGGTCGACATCATGAAGCGTGCGGGCATTCGCGCCGAAACGCAGAAAAAAGACCTCGGCGATCGCTTTGAAATCACCGTCCGCATTCCCAAAGCCGCCGAAGAAAACGGTTGATGAAAAGGAAAAAGGCATAGTGCTCCGCTCCATACCTTTTCCAAGGGGCTTCTCCGCAAAAAGCCCCTTGAACATCCCTAAAAACTTTTTAGAGGAAAAAACAGCAGCATTAAAATTGATTTTACATTTTTGGCTCCCTCTTTGAGGGAGCTGTCGCGCAGCGACTGAAGGAGTTTTCCACGCAAATGATTACTCCTTCCGTCACGCTTCGCGTGCCACCTCCCTCACGGAGGGAGGCTGAAAGGCTTCCGCACGCAAAAAAGAAGCAGAGCCGCGCTCTGCTTCTTTTTGGTTTTCGATTATTCCCCGCTCGGCGCAAAGAATCCGACGCCGGGGGCAATCGGCTCGCCGAATACGGGCATACCGTCCGCATCGAAGGTGAAGCGCTGGACGTAAAGTTCGCGCCGTCTGTTCGAGGTGTTGCGCACATGGTACGCGAGCCAGTATTCGCTGCCGTCGGGCGAGGTGAAGACCGAGCAGTGACCGGGGGAAACAACCGCATCGGTGCCCTCAAATACCGCATGGTCGACCTTGGTCCAGCTTGCCTTGGACAGGATATTGTCGCCGGTCAGCACAAGCATACCGAGGCAATAGGAGTTTGACGCGACATTGTTTGCGCTGTAGAGCAAGAACAGCTTGCCGTCATGCTCAAAGGTGTGCGGGCCCTCATTGATCTTGCCGCTCTTGGTCTCAAAGTCATAGGTCGCGCTGGAAATGGCAACAACGCGCTTCGTGTCAATCGTCCACGGATTTTCAAGCCGTGCGAGCGTGATGACGTTGCCGTTTAAGATGCGGGCGAAGGCGACGTAATTCTCGCCTTTATAGGTAAAGACGTGCGCGTCGATGGCGAAAACCGTATCGTTGAGGAAGCCCTTGAAGCAGTAGTCGCCGTAAGGGTCGTCGCTGAGTGCCTCCAGGCAGAACAGGCGAATCGACTTGGACACGTCGCTGTCCTTATCGTCCATGCTGGTCGCGCCGCTGGCGTAAATATACCACTTACCGTTGACCTTGACAATCTCGGGCGCGTAGAGCTTGTGCTTGATTTCCTTATCTTCGCCGGCAACATAGATGTCCTTGCCGACCGCGTCCTTCAGACCGGCAAGCGTTGTCGAGCGGAAGAGCGTCACGCGGTCGTTCTTCGGCGCGGAGTATACCGCATAGTAGTAGCCGGTCTCGTTGTCATAGGTAATGCAGGGGTCGCCCGTCGTGACGCTGTTGCGCAGCGGGTTGGTCAGCAAATCGCCCAATTTCGTGTCCTCCTCGGTCAGGGAAGCCGTCGGCTTTCCCGCAATATAGTCTCGCACAAAACTGTCCGCAAGATTGCGCAGAATCATATTCGACGCTGCGCCGAGCGCTACGCTGCTACCCTCGACCACAAGTGCCGCGCCGCTCTTGACCTGCGCTTTATCGGAAAGTGCGCGCGTCGTCTTGCCGATGATGATTTCGCAGTCTGCGGCGGCAGTCTTGTCGGTCACGGTCGGCAGGGTTACGCCGTAAGCCGCCTGCACTGCCTCGACAATCGTCTCGGCAACGAGCTTTTCGGTCGCCGATGCGCCTGCCGAAAGGACAACGGTCGCGTCGGTTACGGCGTGTGTGCCGATAGTCAGTCCCGAAAGCGAAGTGCCGATTGCCTGCGCCATTTTATCGGCGGCGACCGCACCCGAAGCGACCAGACGGTCGCAGAGGGCGTCCCCGCTCTTGACCTTGGCGGTCAGTGCGCGGTAGCAGATGACAAACGCGCCGCCACGGTCAAAGTCCGCGCCCTTGGCGTCGCAGAGTCCGACTTGCTTTGCAAGTGTGTAGGGGTCGTTCCACGCAAAGTCGCCCGCCCCGTCGTCGTAGCCGAGCACGCGCAGCATGATCGTCAGAAACGCCGCCTCGGAAACCTCGCTGTCGGGGTCAAATTTCGTTGCGCTGACGCCCTTGGTAATGCCGTTGGCATAGACATAGCCGATGTGGGGTGCCGCCCATGCGGGCACGTCGGTAAACGGGTGTGCCTGTACAGAAGCGGTCGCGTCCTTTTCCGCGCCGATGAAGCGCACGACAAGCACAAACGCCTGTGCGCGCGTCAGCTTGTCGCCGAGCGCGAAATTCACACTGCCGTCGCTTGTCGCGTAGCCGCCGACAAGTCCGAGCGAATAGAGTGCCTCGGCAGCGCGGAGGGCTTCGGTATCGTCCGCCGCCGAAATCGGGAAGGCGGGAAACGACGCAAAGCAGAGAACGGCAAGCACAGAGGCAAGCGCGCGCCGCAGAGAACGGGAAATTCGGGATTTCATAAACTTCCTCCAAAAATAAGTGATGATTTCACGATTTTATTGTACCAAATCGGCGGCGACAGGTAAATACAAAAATTCCGCGTCGTTGTACAAAAAATGCAGACCGAAGCATCGGTCTGCATTTTCTCCGTGTTTTACTGAAAGGTCAAAGGCGTTTCCCACAAATCGTAGGGGCAGACGGGAACATCGAAGACTGTCAGACCGACGTGGAGCGAATTGCCCTTGGTAAAGCCGGTCGAGCCGCTCGTCGCGATCACATCGCCCGCCGCGACCGTGTCGCCGGTCTTGACCGACGCCTTGCCGAGGTTGCCGTACCAGCTCAGCAGTCCGTAGCCGTGGTCGACGACGATAAAGACGCCCGCGTAGTCGGACGCACCGACATAGACCACCTTGCCCGCGTTGACCGCAAGCACCTCGGAGCCGTCCTTCGCGTAGAAGTCGACGCCGTCATGGCGGTAGACCTCGTCCTGTACCGAAACGCTGCGATAGAGACCGTAGCCGGTCATAACCGTACCGTTGTAGCCCTTCTCCGCAATGCCGGTGTTCCACAAGCCGTCGAAATACTTCGTGCCGAAGTCGCCTGCGGTGATTTCGGCAACCAGCTTGTCAAAGGCGGCAAGCGTCGCCTCGGTGCGGGTCGCGTTTGCAGTCGCCTTGGAAACGTCGTATGCCTGCTTCTTGAAGGTCTTTTCGGTCACGGTCAGCGTCGTCGGGTACGCGATGCCGTCATAGGTAAAGGTGAGCGTGTAGCTGCCGGGCAGCGTCTCATAGGTCGTCGGCAGAATCGCATAGCAGTTCTTGCCGTCGGCGTAAAAGACCGGCTTGATTTCCTTGCCGCCGTGCGTGAGCGCAGGCTCGGCACGGAACGAAATCTTTGCGGCGTCGGCGACGTTGTACGCCGAAACCGCGATGATGCCGCCGGGTTGTACGCTGTCCGTACCGAGAATAAACTCGGTCTGCGCCTCGATATTCAGCACGAAGCTGTAGGTCGCGCTGCCGCTCGACATATGCTCCTCGTTGCCGACCCACTCCGCGCTCGCTTCAACCGCGAGCGTCGTGTACTTCTTGACGTCGACCTGCCCGTCAAACGCCGCATATTCGCCGCTGTAGAGAGTTTCGCCGTCGGGGGTCTTCAGCGTGAGCGTAAACGACGCGGGCGTGCGCTCGCCGAAATCGAGCGAAAGTCCGGTGCGGCTCGTGTAGGTCACGGTGTCGGCGGCAACGTCGGCAAGCGTGGAAGCGAGGACGTTTTCGCCGCCCGCCGTCTGATATGCCCAGGTGTACTTCGCGGGGAGAATCAGATTGTCGCCGTTCTTGAGGGACGGCAGATACGCCTCGTCATAGAGGCACTGCGCGTAAGGCGTCTGCAAAAATTCCGCCGCGTCCGCCTCATTGACCAAATAGGACTTGCCCGAAGCGTCGAGGAAGTAGACCGCATCGGTATTCTGCGAGAAGAAATAGCGGTATTCGGTCGAGCGTTTGCCCTCGGTAAAGACTACCTTATAATACGCCGAGCCCGAGAGCGCCGAGGGCGGCTCGGACAGCGGGGTCGAGGAGGTGTTGATGCGCGTGAGCAGCTTTGCGATGTCGCTGTCCGCCTTTGCCTCGTAGGTCTTGCCCGCAAGGTCGCTGATGGTGACGCCGGTCGCCGAATCGGGCGTGACGGGCGTGCGGGACGTATTGATATAGCTGTAAATGCCGATATAGGTCGGGATAAACAGCGCAAAAATCAGGAGCACGACGAGAAATCGGTTGTTTTTCATCGGTGAGCCTCACTTCTTTCGGAATACTTTCTTTAGTCTATTATACCGAAATCCCGCGGAGTCGTCAAGGTAATAATGAAAAATGCCGTCGATTTTCGTCGCGCCGCGCAAATTCACTTGACACCGCGCCGCAAATTATATATAATAGATTGAATAAAACTAAGATGGAATAATATTCTCAAAAGCGAGGGTTCGGTTTGATTAAAAGCATGACTTCCTTCGGTCGCGCGCGCGTCACGACCGAGGAAAAAGACATTACCGTCGAGCTGAAGAGCGTCAACAACCGCTATTTCGACTGTTCGATGCGTCTGCCGCGCCGCTATGCGTTCCTCGAAGAGCGCATCAAGGCGTACATTCAGCAAAAGGGCGTCACCCGCGGCAAGCTCGACGTGTTCGTCGGCGTGGACACGCTCGCCGACGCGGACACCGAGATTTCGGTCGACGAGACCTACGCGCGCGGCTACATCAAGGCGCTCGAGACGCTGCGGGACAGCTTCTCGCTGCGCGACGACATCAGCGTGATGACCGTCGCCGCCGACCGCTCGGTCTTTACCGTGCGGCGCGCCGAGGACGACGCCGAGCGCGACTTTGAAATGATTCGCGCGGTGCTGGACAAAGCGCTGGACGAATTTCTCGCCGCCAGAAGCGCGGAGGGCGGGAAAATCGAGCGCGACATTCTCGCAAAGCTCGACTTTATCCGCGACTGCGCAAAGGAAATCGCCGCCTTTTCCGAGGAGGAAATCGCGTCCTATCAGGCAAGATTTACCGAGAGACTGAAACAGCTTCTCGGTGACAACAATATCGTCATCGACGAAGCGCGCGTGCTGACCGAATGTGCGATTTATGCCGACCGCGTGGCAATCGACGAGGAGTTGACGCGGCTGGACTGCCACTTCGGCGCGTTCCGCGACATTCTTGCTGCGGGCGAGCCCTGCGGCAGAAAACTCGACTTTCTGCTTCAGGAAATCAACCGCGAGACCAACACCATCGGCTCGAAGGCGCAGAATCTCGAAATCGCAAAGCGCGTCGTGACAATCAAAGCGGAGCTTGAAAAAATCCGCGAACAGATTCAGAACATCGAATAAAAGCGAGGAAAGCGACAATGAAATTCATCAATGTAGGCTTCGGCAACATGGTGGCGGCAGAGCGCGTGGTCGCGCTCGTCAGTCCCGAATCCGCGCCGGTCAAGCGTCTCATCGGCGAGGCGCGCGAGGGCGGCAGAGTCATCGACGTGACCTGCGGCAGACGCACGCGCGCGGTCATCGTCACCGACAGCGACCATGTGATCCTCAGCGCGACCCAGCCCGAGACGATTTCCAACCGTCTTGCGGACGACATCGAGGAACTCGAGGACGAGGACGAAGACGAGGAGAGCGCACAATGAACGGCAGCCTGCTCTTTATCATCTCGGGTCCCGCCGGCAGCGGCAAGGGCTCGGTCGTAAGCGAAATCCTCAAGCGGGACGACCGCTTTCTGTGCGCGGTGAGCGCCACCTCGCGCCCCTGCCTTGCGGGCGAGGTCGACGGCGTGAACTACTACTACCTTTCGCGCGAACAGTTTGAAGAAAAAATCCGCACGCACGGCGTTCTCGAATACACCGAATACTGCGGCAACTATTACGGCACGCCGACGAGCGAGGTCGAGCGCGCAAAGGCACTCGGCAAGCACCTGATTCTCGAAATCGAGGTCGACGGCGCAACGCAGATCAAGCGGCAGCGTCCCGATGCGGTGCTGATTATGGTCACGCCGCCGAATGCCGCCGAGCAGAGCCGCCGCCTGCACAGCCGCGGGCGCGACACCGAGGATTCGATTGAGCGGCGGCTGACGCGTGCGAAAGCCGAACTTGAATATCTGAAAAACTACGACTACCTCATCATCAACGAGGACGGCAGGCTCGACAAGGCGACCGACGACTTTTTCGCCATCGCCCGTGCCGAAGCCCTGCGCGCCGCGCGCCGCGCGGATTTTGCCGCCGAATACTTCGGCGAAAAGAAATAAGAAACGAATATCCTAAAGGAGTATTAAGATCATGATTAACAAGCCTTCCGTAGAAGAACTGACGAAGGACGGTCTCAACCGTTATGAGCTGGTCATCGCGACCGCCAAGTGCGCACATCTCATCACCGACGAATACGTCGAGCAGAGAGCCTACGCCGAAAAACTCATCGAGCGCAAGGAGACCGACAAGCCGATCAGCGCACTGATTGACAAGGATATCCGCGACGAAAAGGCGGTCAAGAACGCCGTCGAGCGTCTGCACGCCGGACTTTACAAGATCGTGCACCCCGGAGACATCGATTATGTCGACGAGAGTGCCGAGCAGCCCGCAGCCGCAGCCGACGAAAACGCGGACGCATAAGCAGAGTTCTGCCGATTTGACACAGACGGAGGGGAGCGCATGAACGAATACGCAAGCGTTTATCTGCTTGACGCGCCGGCGGCGCTCGACCGTCCGTTCGACTACCGCATTCCCGAACATCTTTCGGGGCAAATCGAGCGCGGCTCGCTCGTGTGGGTCCCTTTTTCCAACACGAACAAGCGGCGCATGGCACTCGTCACGGCGATCTCGGACACAACCGAAAGCCCGCGCGTCAAGGACATTCTCGACGTCAACCGCCTGATTTTTCTGAATGAGGAGCAGCTTGCAATCTGCACCTTCCTGAAAGAGTACACACTCTGCACCACGGGCGACGCGGTGCGCACGCTGACCCCGCCGCTCTCGGCGGTGCAAAGCGCGCGTGAGCGGATGACCGTCTACGCGCGCCGCACGCAAAGCGGCGACGGCGTAAAACTGCGCGGCGAAAAGCAGCGCGCGCTCTACGAAGCAATCGGCGAGGAATTTTCGCCTGTCGCGGACGCCTTTGAAAAAAGCGGCGCGGGCAATGCGCAGCTCAAAGCACTCCGTGCGGCGGGACTTGTCGAGCTGCGCACCGAAACCGCCTACCGCAACCCCTACGCCGATTTGAAAATCGACGAAGAAAAGAAAAATCTGCTCAGTCCGCATCAAAACGCCGCCTACGAGCGGCTCTGCGAACTTTACGGCACGCGCGGCGCACACTGCGCCCTGCTCTACGGCGTGACCGGCAGCGGCAAGACCCGCGTCATCAAAGCGATGATTGACCGCGTCCGCGCCGACGGCAAGAGCGTCATCGTTCTCGTCCCCGAGATTTCGCTGACGCCGCAGACCGTTTCGCTCTTCTGCTCGTTTTACGGCGAGCGGGTCGCGGTGCTGCACTCCTCGCTCTCTGCGGGTGAGCGGCTCGACGCCTATCGGCGCATTGCCGCGGGCGAGGTCGACCTCGTCATCGGCACGCGCAGCGCGGTTTTCGCGCCGCTGCCGCGGCTTGGCATGATTGTCATTGACGAGGAGCAGGAGCACACCTACAAATCCGACATGAGTCCCAAATACCACGCGCGCGACGTCGCCGCATTCCGCCTCGGGCGGTGCGGCGGACTGCTGCTGCTCGCCTCGGCGACGCCCTCTGTCGAGAGCTACTACAAGGCAAAGAGCGGCGTTTACGCGCTCGTGGAACTGACCGAACGGTACGGAAACGCCCGTCTCCCCGAGGTCTACATCGACGATATGCGCAAAAACGCGCTCGGCGGCAACCTCTCGCCGTTCGGCGACCTGCTCGGCGAAAAACTCGGCGAGGTGCTCGAGCGCGGCGAGCAGGCGATTCTCTTTCTCAACCGCCGCGGCTACAACGCCTTTCTCACCTGCCGCGACTGCGGCGAGGCAGTGCTCTGCCCCCGCTGTTCGGTGTCGCTCACGCGGCACAGGCAGAAGAAAAGCGACTATCTGCTCTGCCACTACTGCGGCTATCGCAGTGCGATTCCAAACGAATGCCCGTCCTGCCGCTCGGCGCACCTTGCCTTTATGGGCTACGGTACGCAGAAGGTCGAGGAGACGTTCGGCGAGAAATTCAAGGGCAAACTGCTCCGCATGGACGCCGACACCACCGCAAAAAAGAGCGCCTACGACGAATTGCTCGGCACCTTCCGTGCGCACGGCGCGGACGTTCTGCTCGGCACGCAGATGGTCGCCAAGGGACACGATTTCCCCGACGTGACGCTGGTCGGCGTGCTGAATGCCGACGCGGCGCTCTACCTCGACGACTTCCGCGCGGGCGAGCGCACCTTTTCGATGCTCACGCAGGTCATCGGACGCGCGGGACGCGCCGAAAAGCGCGGCGTCGCCGTCATTCAGACCATGAATCCGAAGCACGAAGTGATCCGCCTCGCCGCCGCGCAGGACTACAAAGCGTTCTACGCGCGCGACATCGCCCTGCGCGAAGCCTTTACCTTTCCGCCGTTCTGCGACATCGTCGTCATCTCGGCGGCAAGCGGCTCCGAAGCCGACTGCTCGAAGTGCGCGGCGGAAATCTTTGAATTTCTGAAAGAAAAAATGTCGGGCGAATACCGCGACGTGCCGATTCTCTCGTTCGGTCCGTTTGAAGCGCCGGTCTACAAGCTCGACGACAGCTATCGAATGCGCGTCGTGCTGAAATGCCGCCGCTCGAAGAAACTGCTCGCAATGCTCGCCGAGCTTGTCGCGCATTTTACATCTGCAAAATACAAAACCGTCTCCTGCGGCGTCGACATCAATCCGACAAACATCTGACAGTTCCTGATTTTCAGAAAAGAAGAAACCGCAGGCAAGGCTCCCTCCACGAGGGAGCTGTCGGCAATCGCCGACTGAGGGAGTTTCCTCATACAAAACTCCTTCCGTCACCTTCGGTGACACCTCCCTCAAAGAGGGAGGCATGTATAGCTCTATTTATATACCTATTTTAGATTTAAGAAAGTTTGAGGAAAAGCAACCATGGCTAAACTCAAAATCGTGAAAGAGGGCGACCCGCTGCTCCGCAAAACCAGCCGCCCAGTCACCGAAATTACGCCGCGCATTCTCACGCTGCTCGACGACATGGCGGAAACCATGCGCGACGCGGACGGCGTCGGACTTGCCGCCGTACAGGTCGGCGTTCTGCGGCGCGTCGTCGTCATCGAAACCGAGGCGGGACGCCTGCTCGAGCTCATCAACCCGCGCATCATCGCCAGCGAAGGCGAGCAGGAGGAAGCCGAGGGCTGTCTGTCGATTCCCGGCAAATACGGCGTGACGCACCGTCCGAAAAAAGTGACCGTCCTCGCCGAAAACCGGCACGGCGAAACCGTGGAGTATCAGGGCGAAGACCTGCTCGCGCGGGCGTTCTGCCATGAGATTGACCACCTCGACGGCAAGCTCTTCACCGACTGCGTCGTCCGTATGCTCGACGAAGAATGACAAATCGCCCGCCGAAAGGGGGATATACTGTTTATGAAGATTCTGTTTATGGGGACACCCGACTTTGCGCTGTTTTCGCTGCGTGCGCTCTGCGACGCGGGCGAAAATGTCGCCGCCGTCGTCACCCAGACCGATAAGCCGAAGGGACGCGGCATGGCGCTCACGCCGCCGCCCGTCAAGGTTTACGCCGCCGAAAAGGGCATTCCGGTCTATCAGCCGAAGACCTTGAAGGATGGCGCGTTTGCGGACGAGCTGAAAGCAATCGACCCCGAACTCATCGTCGTCGTCGCCTTCGGCAAGATTCTGCCGAAATACGTCCTCGACTATCCGAAATACGGCTGCATCAACATTCACGGCTCGCTGCTGCCGAAATACCGCGGCGCGGCGCCGATGCAGCGCGCGATTATGGACGGTGAAGCGGTCACCGGCGTCACCTCGATGGTTATGGCGGAGGGGCTGGACACCGGCGATATGCTGCTGACCGAAACGGTCGAAATCGCACCCGACGACAACTTTGAATCGGTGCATGACAAGCTCGGCGAAGCGGGCGCGCGCGTCCTGCTCCGCACCGTTGACGCATTACGGCGCGGCGACCTGCACCCCGTCAAGCAAAACGACGCGGAGGCGACCTACGCCGCCAAAATCGAAAAGGCCGAATGCAGGCTTGACTTTTCGGACGACGCAAAGCGCCTGCACGATAAGATCCGCGGGCTGTCGCCTTTTCCGCTCGGCTATACGACGCTGCCGTCGGGCAAGCTGCTCAAAATTCTGCGTGCACACCCGACCGAGGAGAGCACCGATGCGGCGGCGGGCAGTGTGCTTGCCGCCGACAAAAGCGGCATCAAGGTTGCCTGCGGCAAGGGCTGTCTCGTGATCGAGACCGCCACGCCCGAGGGCAAAAAAGCGCAGAGCGCCGCCGACCTCGTCAACGGCAGGCAGATTGCCGTCGGCGACCTGCTCGGCAGTCCGAATGCAAAGGAGTAAGCCATGCCTTATTTTTATATTGATTATTGGTATATCGTTCTCGTTGTCCCCGCGCTGATTCTCGCGTTTCTCGCAAACCTGAATGTCAACGCCACCTTTGCCAAGTACAGCAAGGTCGCGTCGGGCGGCATGACGGGTGCGGAGAGTGCGCGCCGCGTGCTCGCCGCAAACGGCGTATCGGGCGTGCGCATCGAGCGCGTGTCGGGCAATCTGACCGACCATTTTGACCCGCGCACCAACACAATCCGCCTGTCCGAACAGGTCTACGACGCGCAAACTGTTGCAGCGGTCGGCGTTGCCGCGCACGAGGCGGGACACGCCGTCCAGTATGCGCAGAGCTACGCGCCGATGAAGCTGCGTGCGGCGATTATTCCGGTCACCAACATCGGCTCGCAGCTTGCCGTGCCGCTCGTCCTGCTCGGACTGCTTCTCGGCTCGTCGCTCCTTGCCGACATCGGCATTCTCGCGTTCAGCCTGTCGACGCTCTTTCAGCTTGTCACCCTGCCGGTCGAGTTCAACGCCTCGCGCCGCGCCGTACAGACGCTCGAATCGAGCTGCGTCGGCGGCGAAGCGGTAAGCGGCTCGAAATCGGTGCTTCGCGCGGCGGCGATGACCTATGTCGCGGCGCTCGCGGTCTCTCTGGCAAGCCTGCTTCGCCTTGTCTTTATCGTCAAGGGCCGAAACCGCGACTGACGGGCAATGAATGTTCGCAAAACCGCGCTCTCGCTTCTGCGCACCGCCGAAGCCGAGCAAAAATATATCGCGCTCGCGCTTGACGGCTTTCTGAAAAACGCCGACTGCGACGTGCGCGACCGCGCCCTGCTCTCCGCGCTGGTACTCGGCGTGACCGAGCGGCGCGTGACGCTCGATTATTCGATCGACGCACTCGCCGACGACCCCGAAAAAATCGGCGCACGAATGCGGCAGATTCTGCGGCTCGGGCTGTATCAGCTGATGTTTCTCACCCGCATTCCGCCGCACGCCGCCGTTTCCGAGACCGTCGCCCTCGGCAAAAGCCCGGGCGAACGCGCCTTTATCAACGGCATTCTGCGCGGCTTTCTCCGCCGCGGAAAAGAGATTCCGCTCCCTGCGGACAGGTTTGAACGTGAAGCGGTCGAAACCGGCTTTCCCGCGCCGATTGTCCGCCTGCTCTACGACAATCTCGGCGATGCCGCGTCCGACGCGCTCGCCGCGCTGTCGAAGCAGCCGCCGACGACCATAGCCGTCAACACGCTGCGCACCGGCGTTTCCGACGCACTCGAAACTTTGCGCAAAGCGGGCATAGACGCTTCGCTCTGCACGGCTTCCCCGCGCGGAATCCGCATCGCGCAGAACATTTCCTATCAAACGCTCTGCGACCTTCTCGGCGAAGGGAACTTCTTCGTGCAGGACGAAGCGTCGCAAATCGCAATCTGCGCACTCGCGCCGAAGCCCTGCGAGGTCGGCGTCGACGTCTGCGCCTGCCCCGGCTCAAAGAGCCTGTTTGCCGCGCTTGAAATGCAGAATCAAGGCAGAATTTTCGACTTTGACCTGCACGAAAGCAAACTGCCGCTGATTTGTGCGTCGGCAAAGCGGCTCGGCATTGACATTCTCTCGGTCGCCGCTCACGATGCGCGGACGCCGCTTGAAAATCTCGTCGGGACGTGTGATTTCGTCATCTGCGACGTGCCCTGCACGGGGCTCGGCGTCATGGCAAAGAAGCCCGAAATCCGCTTTCACGACCCCGAGCTGTACAAGGAACTCGCGCCGCTCGGCGGCGAAATTCTCCGCGCGTCCGCAAAGTATCTGAAAACCGGCGGCAGGCTGCTCTATTCGACCTGCACGCTGACCAAAACTGAAAATGAGAACAATTTCTACGGCTTTCTTGCCGAAAACCCGTCGTTTGCGCCGCTCGACTTCGCCGTCGGCGCTGTCAAGAGCGAAAACGGCTGCGTAACCCTCTTGCCGGACGGCAAGCGCGACGGCTTTTTCATCGGACTGATGCAGAAAGTAAGGTAATTTTTCTCGGATAAGACTGCGGCTGTTCGTAAAACAGGCTCCCTCTCTGAGGGAGCTGTCACGCGAAGCGTGACTGAGGGAGTTTTCTTTACGAATGCGGACTCCTTCCGTCGCCTTCGGCGACACCTCCCTCGGGGAGGGAGGCATGAACCGCCCGCAAAAAACTTCAAATCGGAAGACAGAGTATGAGTGAAACAAGGACGAAAACCGACCTCGGCTCCATGAGCCGCGCAGAGCTGGAAGACTATGTCCGCTCCATCGGCGAAAGCCGCTTCCGCGCGGCGCAGATTGCCGACTGGCTGCGGCGCGGCGTCGACTTTCCCGAGATGACGAATCTCCCCGCCGCTTTGCGCGCGCGCCTTGCCGCCGAATGCGAAAGCGGCATTCCGAAAATCGAGAAAAAACTCGTTTCCGCCGTGGACGGCACGGTCAAATATCTGTTTGCCCTCTCCGATGGCGAGTGCGTCGAGACCGTCGTCATGTTCTACAAGCACGGCACGACCGCCTGCATTTCCTCGCAGGTCGGCTGCCGCATGGGCTGCCGCTTCTGCGCGTCGACCATCGGCGGCAAGGTGCGCGACCTTCGCCCCTCCGAGATGCTCGGGCAGCTCACCGCCGCTTCCCGCGACCTCGGCGAGCGCATCGACGGTGTCGTCATGATGGGAATCGGCGAGCCGCTCGACAACTACGAAAACACGGTGAAATTCCTGCACCTTGTCACCTCGCCCGATTCGCTGAACATCGGTGCGCGGCATATCTCGGTTTCGACCTCGGGCATCGTCCCCGCCATCGCCGCGCTCGAAAAGGAAAACCTGCAGATTACGCTCTCGATTTCGCTCCATGCGTCAAACGACACGCGCCGCTCGGCGCTGATGCCGGTCAACCGCAAATGGAGCATTGATGAACTGCTCGGCGCGGCAAAGCACTACTTTGACGCGACGGGACGGCGCGTCTCTGTCGAATACACGCTGATTGCGGGCGAAAACGACGGCGAGGACGACGCAAAAGAGCTTGCTTCCCTGCTCCGCCGCTACTTTGCCCGCGGCGACGCACTGCATATCAATCTCATACCGGTCAATCCGGTAAAAGAAAGCGGCTTTTCGGCAGGCAGCCGCGAGAGCATCGAAGCGTTTCGCCTGTCGCTTGAGCGCGCGGGCTTTACCGCCACGGTGCGGCGCACGCTCGGACCCGACATCAGCGCCTCCTGCGGGCAGCTTCGCCGCAAGCGGGAGACAGACAACGCATAGTCCCCTCCACCTCATCGAAAGGACCGGTCAAGTATCATGGAATTTTTTGCCCTCTCCGACGTCGGAAGCGTCCGCGAGCTGAACGAGGACGCCTATCTCGCCAAAACATACGGCGACGCGGCGCTCTTTGCCGTCTTTGACGGCATGGGCGGCGCCAACGCGGGCGAATGCGCGTCGGCTACCGCCGCGCGTGAGGTCGAGCAATATTTCGACAGCTTCTTTGCCGAAGGACACGGCACCGAGCCTGCCGTCGTGCAGGCGGCGCTCGCCTCGGCGGCAGACCGCGCCAATTTCAAGATTTACGCGCTTGCCGAAGCCGACCACGCGCTCGAAGGCATGGGAACGACGCTTGTCGCCGCGCTGCTCGTCAACGAAAAAATCTATGTCGCCAATGTCGGCGACAGCCGCGCCTACCTCATCGACAAAGACGGCGCGATGCAGATTACGCGCGACCATTCCTTTGTCCAGTATCTTGTCGACATCGGCAAGATTACGCCCGAGGAGGCACGCACCAACCCGAAAAAGAACATCATCACCCGCGCCGTCGGCGTGGATAAAGAGGTCTCGGTCGACGTCTCGGTCATTGAGAAGAAGCAGTACGGCGGCAAGACTCTGCTGCTCTGCTCGGACGGGCTTTCCAATTACATCGACGCGCCCGCGCTCGCCGCGCTGCGGCGGAAGCACAGGGACTGTGCGGAATTTGTCCGTGTCCTCATCGACGAGGCGAACAAGGCGGGCGGCAGCGACAACATCACCGCCGTCGCCGTTCGGTTAGACTAAATCGGGAAAGGAAAAAGGCTCCGACGCTCTCGGAAGCCGTGGAGATAAAAACGTGGACGCATATCAGAACTATATCGGTTTGACGCTCGACGGGCGCTATCGGTTAAAACGCCTCGTCGGCGTCGGCGGCATGGCGATGGTCTTTGAAGCCGACGACCTGCTCCGCAAAAGCACAGTCGCCGTCAAAATTCTCAAAGAAGAATTTGCCTCGGACGAAGTCTCGGTACAGCGCTTCATCAACGAATCCAAGGCAGTCCTCATGCTGTCGCACCCCAATATCGTCAAGATTTTCGACGTATCGGTCAAGGGCGAGCATAAGTATATCGTCATGGAATACATCGACGGCATCACGCTCAAGGCCTATATGCAGCGCAAGGGCGCACTGTCGGTCAAGGAGACCGTTGCCTACTCGATTCAGATTCTGCGTGCGCTCGAGCACGCGCATCTCGGCGGCATCGTCCACCGCGACATCAAGCCGCAGAACATCATGCTGCTCAAAAACGGGCAAATTAAGGTCACCGACTTCGGCATTGCAAAGCTGCCCGATGCCAAAACCCTGACCGCCACCGACAAGGCAATCGGCACGGTCTACTATATCAGCCCCGAGCAGGCGGCGGGCGAAAAGGGCATCGACCGCCGTACCGACCTCTACTCGGTCGGCGTGCTGATGTACGAGATGATTACGGGCAAGCTGCCGTTTGACGGCGAAAACCCGGTCAGCATCGCCCTAAAGCAGATTAACGAAGAGCCGAAGCCCGCGAGTGAGCTGAATCCGAGCATTCCGAAGGGGCTGGAGCAAATCATTCAGTTTGCGATGGAAAAGGACAAGGACAAGCGTTTCCAGACCGCGACGCAGATGATTGACCTCTTGCAAAAGGTGCGCGAAAATCCCGGCGTCGTCTTCCGCCAGAAAAACCCGCCGAAGAAGGACGAAAAGAAACCGAGCAAAAAAAGCACGATGCTGCCGATTATCATGGGCGTTGCGTCGGCGTTTCTGCTCGTCGCGCTGATCAGCGCGTTTACCGTCATCAACGACATCTTTTTCGGCGACACTGCCGACAGCGCGATAACGATTGAGGTCGAGGACTTTGTCGGCAAGCCCTATGACGACGCGATGAAGCAGATGCTTGACGCTTCCAGTTACCGCGTCAAAGTCCAATACGAGTATTCCGAGGACGCCGAGAGCGGCGTCGTGATTCGACAGTCGCCGCGTGCGGGCGAATCCCGCAAGGGCATCAAGGGGCAGAAATTTGCCGATTTGACGCTCTATGTCAGCCGCGGCGAGGAAGAACTGTTCATGGACAATTACGCCTACTACGACAAGCGGCAGGCGCAGATTGATTTGCGCGGCAAGGGCTTCACCGTGACGGTTACCGAGGATTACAGCGACGTCGTGCCCGACGGCTGCGTCATTTCGACCTCGCCCGCGGCGGGCGAGCCTGTCGCGGCGGGTAGCACCGTCGTGCTGCTGGTCAGCAAGGGCGAGAAAATCGAGACGACCGTCGTGCCGAACTTCGTCGGCTCGACCTCGGTCGACGCCTATCAGATGCTTGTCGCAAGCGACCTGCGTCTCGGCACCATCAACTACCGCTATGACGAATACGCCGACTACGGCATCATCGTCGAGCAGAGCCTGACCGTCGGCACAAACGTTCCCAAGGGCGTGGCGAAAATCAATTTTGTCATTTCCAAGGGTCCCGCGCCCGTCGAAACTACGGCAAGCACCACGGCGACGACCTCGGCTGCGCCGGTCGTCGCAACCGAGCCGCCTGCCGAAACGACGAGCTTCGACGACTGGCTGACGGGTCGTTTCAACTGAAACACATGGACAGAATCAACGGAAAAATCGTCAAGGGCGTCGGCGGCAAATATACTGTGCTGTCGGACGGCAAACGGTACGCGGCGCGTGCGCGCGGCGTCTTTCGCCACGAACAGATTTCACCCGAGGTCGGCGACGATGTGACCCTGCGCATCGAGGCAAACGGCGACGCCTACATCGAGGATATTGCCGAGCGGAAGAATCTGCTGATTCGCCCGCCGATGGCAAACCTCGACCTGCTCTTTATCACCGCCGCGGCGGCAAAGCCCGCGCCGGTGCTCTCCACGCTCGACAAGCTCAGTGCCATCTGCGTGCATTCTTCAATTTTGCCCGTGTTCGTCATCACCAAATGCGACCTTGACCCCGAATGCGGGAATCGAATCGCGGACATCTACCGCAGGAGCGGCTTCCCCGTCTTTACCCTGCGCGGACTCGGCGAGGACGGCGGCGGCGCGGACGAGCGCGAGGTCGAAAGCCTGCGCGCGTTTCTGAAAGAACAAATGCCGGGTAAGACCGCCGCATTTGCCGGCGCGTCGGGCATCGGAAAATCCACGCTGCTCAATCTGCTCTTCCCCGCGCTTGCGCTGAAAACCGGCGGCATCAGCGAGAAAATCGAGCGCGGCAAGCACACGACGCGCCATGTCGAGCTGTTTGAGGCGGACGGCGGACTGCTTGCCGACACGCCCGGCTTCGGTATGCTTGACTTCATGCGCTTCGACTTCATGCGCGTCGGCGACCTTGCCGACGCCTTCCCCGACTTTGCACCCTACCTCGGCAAATGCCGCTACACGGGCTGCACGCACCTGTGCGAGGACGGCTGCGCCGTCTGCGCGGCGGTCGCCGACGGGAAAATCGAGCACTCCCGCCACGAGAGTTATGTCGAGCTGTATCATATCCTGAAAGAGAAAAAAGACTGGAAAAAGCCCGCGCGGTTTTAACCCTTTTGCACCGAACCTCTTTACATTTCGGCGCATAGTATGTATAATCATATCGACATAGTATTTTAGTATGAATTTCCGCATGGGCGGAGGGTATCATGAAAGATAAACTGGAACTCAACATAGACATAACGCTGCCCGACCTCGGGAAAGCGAAGAAAAAGGTCAAACGCGCGGTCAAGGCTGTGCAGTATGACATCGCCGCGTTCCGCGACCGCGACCCTGCGGCGTCGAGCGACCTCGAAGTGCTGCTGCTCTACTCGGGTCTGCACGCCGTGCTGCTGCACCGCGTCGCGCACTCGCTCTATACGCACGGGCATAAAATGGGCGCGCGCGCCGTCAGCCAGGGGGCAAAATTTCTGACCGGCATCGAGATTCACCCCGGTGCGAAAATCGGCAAGGGTCTGGTCATCGACCACGGCAGCGGCGTTGTCATCGGCGAGACTGCCGAAATCGGCGACGACTGCACGCTCTACCAGGGCGTCACGCTCGGCGGTACCGGCAAGCACACGGGCAAGCGTCACCCCACGCTCGGCAACAACGTCATGGTCGGCTCGGGCGCCAAGGTGCTCGGACCGTTCAAGGTCGGCGACGGCGCGAAAATCGCGTCCAACGCGGTCGTCCTTGAGGAAGTCCCCGACAACGCGACGGCGGTCGGCGTTCCCGCCCGCGTCGTGCGCATCAACGGCAAGCGCGTGACCGACGATCTCGACCATGTCCACATTCCCGACCCCGTCGCGCAGGAAATCTGCCGCGTCGAACGCC
The DNA here is from genome assembly GCA_004554105.1 of Clostridiales bacterium. Lineage (GTDB taxonomy): Bacteria > Bacillota > Clostridia > Oscillospirales > CAG-272 > UMGS902. The sequence goes on from SFNW01000015.1 coordinate 21,761, forward strand.
GCGTACACGAACTGGAGAAAAAACTCGCCGAAATCGAAAAAGACGAGAACTGATTTGGAGATACATTATGCTGCTTTATAATTCACTGACCAGACAAAGAGAAGAATTTGTACCGAACGAGCCGGGCAAGGTCAAGATGTACACCTGCGGACCGACGGTCTATCACTATGCGCACATCGGCAACCTGCGCAGCTATATCATGGAGGACGTACTCGAAAAGTATCTCCGCTACATAGGCTACGACGTGACCCGCGTCATGAACATCACCGACGTCGGGCATCTGTCGAGCGACGCCGACACGGGCGAGGACAAGATGCTCAAGGGCGCGCGCCGCGAGCATAAGACGGTCATGGAGATTGCGAAATTCTACACCGATGCGTTCTTCGACGACTGCAAAAAGCTCAACATCAAGACCCCCGATGTCGTCGCCCCCGCGACCTCCTGCGTGGACGAGTTTATCCGCGTCATCGAGGGGCTGCTCGAAAAGGGCTTTGCCTACGAAGCGGGCGGCAATATCTATTTCGACACCTCCAAGCTGAAGCAGTATTATGTGTTCAACGATTTCCGCGAGGAGGACCTCGAGGTCGGCGTGCGCGAGGGCGTCGAAGAGGACGGCAACAAGCGCAACAAAGCCGACTTCGTGCTTTGGTTTACAAAGTCCAAGTTTGACGACCAGGAGTTGAAATGGGACAGCCCCTTCGGCGTCGGCTATCCGGGCTGGCACATCGAATGCTCCTGCATCAGCATGAAATATCTCGGTGAAAAGCTCGATATTCACTGCGGCGGCATCGACAACGCCTTCCCCCACCACACCAATGAAATCGCGCAGAGCGAAGCCTATCTCGGGCATAAATGGTGCAACTACTGGTTCCATGTTCACCACCTGAATACCAATTCGGGCAAGATGAGCAAGTCGAGCGGCGAGTTTCTGACGGTTTCGCTGCTCGAGAGCAAGGGCTACAACCCGCTTGTCTACAGACTGTTCTGCCTGCAGTCGCATTACCGCAAGTCGCTGGTCTTCTCCTACGAAAACCTCGACAACGCGGCGGCGGCGTACAACAAGATTGTCGCCCGCCTGCTCGCCCTGCTGAAGGAGTCGCCGAGCGAGGTCGACCGCGCGGCGTTCGACGCGCTGAAAGCAAACTTCTGCGCGGCGCTCGACAGCGACCTCAACACCTCGCTCAGCGTCACGGCAATCTACGATGTGCTGAAAGCCGACACTACCCCCGCGACCAAGCTCGCGCTGATTGAGGACTTCGACCGCGTGCTCGGTCTTGACCTCGTTCCCGCCGCGCGTCGTGCGCTCGAGAGCGAAAAAGCGGCAGCAAAGGCGGCTTCGAGCGACCCGTTCGTCGCCGAAATCGAGGCAAAAATCGCGGAGCGTGCCGCGGCGAAGAAAGCCAAGGACTATGCAAAAGCCGACGCGATTCGCGCCGAGCTGCTTGAAAAGGGCGTCGTCCTCGAGGATACCCCGCAAGGGACGAAGTATAAGATCGAAGCGAAATAAGCGAAAACGCCTTCCCGAAATGGCAGGTGTTCGTAAAACAGTTTAATTCCCGGCAGTAATTTCTGCGGGAATATTCTTGCACATATTGAAGCCGTATGATATATGATTAAACAGACCGATAAACTTGAATTTGACAAAGGAGTGTGATTGTATGAAAAAGTTGATAGCATTAGTTTTAGCATTGTTCTGTGTGGTTGGATTGATTGGCTGTTCTGCAAACAAGGTTGACAAGAATGCACCTGTTTTTAAGACAGAAAATATCACTCGCATCACATTCCATACTCGGCTGGCAAAAGCTGCCTA
>SFNW01000115.1 GCA_004554105.1 Clostridiales bacterium
TTATAACTGATACCGTTTACGGCTTTATTTACGAGTTCGTAGCCGAGTTTTTCATATTCGGCGGCGAGATATTCGGTTGCCTTCCATTCACGGAAGCCGGTTTCCGGGTTTTTCAGCATAAAGTCAAAGGCGGCACGCATACGCGGCATTTCGCCTTCCGCAATTTTTAAAAGCTCGTTGTCTTGCATAACTGTTTCTCTTTCATTTGATGGATTTCAGATTTGCTTTAAGATGCCGACAATATCCGTAAGCGTGAGTTTGCCGTCACCGTTTATGTCCATGCTTTCTTGGTATGCGCCGTCGTTTAACAGGTGGCGCAGGCTCACCAGTACGTCCAACACGGTTATTTGCCCGTCGCCGTTCGCATCGCCGACAAGGCTGCCGATTGCGTAGGTCTGTTCGCTCGCATCGTCAAACGTCAGTTTAACCGTGTAGTATTCCGCATCTGCCGCAAGCACAAATGCCTGCCCGTCCTCGCTTGCCACCGAGGTATAGGCAACACCGTTTACGGTTGCCGAAATCGGCGTTTTTCCATCGGGCAAGTCAAGCGCAAGATAGCTGCCGTTCATGCCGTTCTTTGCGGCAATAAAGTTTTCGGTCGAAGCATACAGCCTGTCGAGCGGAATATAGTCCATCTGCGTGAGCGTCGCATAGGGCGAAAAGTCATTGCAGTCCGGCTCAAAGAGAATTGCAATGATGCCCGCGCGTTCACCGTCTACCGGCACAAGATATGCGCCGCTCTCAAAGGTCACCGCGCTTGCCTGCGGATTTCTGTATGCCGCCGTCACACTGCCGGTATAGTTGTGAAGCTGCATGGTCGTGCCTTGCGCAAGGCTGAGGTAAGCAATGCCCTGTTTGTCAAGCGTTTGCAAAACGAGGTCAATCTGCGCAAGATCCGCCGGGAAAACATACGCAGTCGGGCGACTGCGATAGCGCACAAGATTGCTGAACGGATAGAGATACGTCGGGTTGTCTGCAACACGAACCGTGCCGTCCATGCCGACGAGCGGATTGTTCCACACATAGGCATTTTTGGTCACGCGCGAACGCTGCTGATTCAGCGCAATCGGCTCTTCGGCATCGTAAATCTGCGCCGAGACCGCAAGTGCTTTCCGCGCTTCGCTTACCTGTCTTGCAATCGCGCCGTCCGCTTCGAGTATGACCGAGACAAACGCCTTGAGTCCGCTCATCTGCACGAAAGTGCGGCGGGCGAAGAAGGTGTTGCCGCCCGCGATGCCCGGTGCTTCCATTATGAAGGAAAATGCGCCGCCGATGCCAAAGTTGTTTGTGCCGTACACGCCGGACTTGTCCTTCGGATAGTAGTAAGTACGCACACCGATCGTACCGAGTTTGTCAAGAACGTCGGCCGTCATCGTGTCGCCGAAGGTAAACGCTTCGGTTTTGTCCCCGCGCGCCAACGCCTTGCCGTCAATTTGCGGTGCCGCCGCATTGGCAAAGTACATAATACCGAGGTCATAGACGTCGGTGAGCAAATCACCGTCGCTGCACACCGGCCCCGTCAGTGCCTCGTGGCAGTCCACCGTCACAGTCGGCATAAAGAGCTGATATGCCTTGGAAACGCCCGCAATTTCCGCCGAGGACAACAGCATAAAGTCGCGATTTAAGTTGTCTACGGGATTCGGAACGGGGGTTTCGCGCGTTTGAACGGCAAAGCCCTCGGGATTTTGCCGCGGTATGACCAAAACCGCGCCGAGTTTTGTTTCCTCAAGCACACTGCGCCCGTATTCACCGCACATCTCGGAGATAAATGCGAGACTGCCCTCAGTGCCCGTCGGCTCGTTGCCGTGAATACCGCCCGTCACCATGAGAATGTCACGCGTCTTGTCCGCACTGACAATTTTTGCCGCCTCGGCAAGTGTGACGCCCTCGGGAAGTTTATCCGGCGTAAAGAGTGCAAGCGGCACTTGATAGCCGTTTGGCGAGGTTGCAAGGTTGAAAACATAAAGATAGGGGCAATTCTCTGCTTTCTCCGTCAAAAAATCAACCAGTTCCGCATTGGTGGTAAAGATATTCGGCGTTGCCGTTCTCGCATTGAAATACGGCGTGTCCGGCGTTGCGTAACCGACAAGGTCGTTTTCGTCAAAGAATGCGCGCAGCACTTCGTCCGTATGATATGCCGCGGGGGCTGACGCAAACGCCGCGCCCGCCCTGGCAGGAAATCTCATGTCGATTTCGACAGATGCGCTTCTGCCGTCAATATAGACCGACTTGCGGTTATAGTCTCCGCCGTCGGCAGAATATACGACCGTGTCTTTATACAACCCGGGCGCAAGGGCATAGGTTGCCGAGGTCGCTGTTTGACTGACAGGCGTAATGGTCGCGCCCGCCCCCGCCGTGCGATACCGCAGGCGTGACTCGCACCCTTCATTATAAAGCACCGTGAAGGTGACGGTTTTATACGAGCCGTCAAAATCAATCGAGTAGACATTGCCGCTTCTGTACAGCGATTCATCGCTCTGCGCCGCATAGTTCAGCGCCGTGCCGTCTGCCACCTCGGCGGCAGTGATATAATCGGCGGGCAACGGCTTGCCGTTTACGGCAAGGGTAAGGTTGCCCGAAAGTGCGCCGACCGTCAAATAGGCTTCGGGTGCAAGAACAAGCTTACCGCTGCCCGAAAGCGAGGTCAAGGTTGACGGCGCATCAATGGACAGCGTTTTCCCGCTCGGGATCTCGACGGTTACGCTATCCCCGTCGAGTGCGCAGTAAACTACACCGGACTTGGCAAGGATATTGCCGCCGAATATACTGCCGTAGACCTCTGCGCCGTCAAGCGTAACCGTCGCCGTACCGCCGACACTGCCGGTCATACAGCCCGCGTAAACATTGCGTGCGCCGGCAGGGTCACTGCCTGCGCTGAAGTCGTTGACTTTTTCGCGGCAGAGTCTTCCGCCGAGCAGGTTGATTGTAACATTGCCGCTGACGTCGCCGCTGTACGCACCGCCGACGACATTGCCGGCCGTCTCGCCGCCGAGAATCTGCATGGTCGCATTGCCGGTATGCCCAAAGTAGCCGCTGCCGTAAACCGACAGATAGGCAAAGGCATTGTCCTTGACGGTGACCGTGGTGTCGCCGGTCATCGCGACATTCTTATAGCGACAGCCGCCGAAAACAACTGCGCAGACTGCATAATCGTCCTGTACGGTGATGGAAGTGTTGCCCTCAAAGGTGTATGCGGCGGCCGTCGAAGTTGAGCCGATTGAGCCGCCGACGACACCGACCGAACTTGCATTGTAGACAAATTCGCCGTCGCCGCCGAGAATAATCTCCGTATTGCCCTTGAAGTTGCCGACGAAGTTACCGCCGACAATCGAATTGCGGACGACGCCGCCGGTCACCTTAACAAAGGTATCGCCGACAAAATTACCGTTATAGTTTCCGCCGTAGATATTGCGGAAGAAGCCGCCCTTGACTTCAATATGGGTATCGCCGGAATAACTGCCGTTATACACGCCGCCGACGACAGACAGATGGTTGCCTGCCGAGTAGTTCAGGCACACGACGTCCTTTTCAATGACGAGCGCATGCCCGCCCGCAACGAGAAAGACATTGCCCGAAACGGTCTTGTTGAAGGTCATTGCGGCAAAGGTTGTGTCGCCGCCGAGCGTCAGATTGGCAGAGAGTGTGAGTTTTGCGCCGTTCTCTGCCGTGACCGTCAGCGGTGCGGACTTCGCAAGCGCAGTCGCCGTTTTCACCTCGGTGTCGGCAGTCAGGATCACCGTGCCGCCGCCCGGCATTTCGGCAACCGCCAGAGCGAGTGTCGCATAGTGATTCTCGGTCCCGCCGATGCCATCAACATAGACGGTGCGCGGCAAATGGACTTCAATCGGTTGCTGCGAATATGTATTGCCGTTGCGCACGGCCTCATAGCCATCGTCAACAAGGCAGGTAACTTCTCCCCTGTATTTGCCCGCACTGACGGTTTTGCCGCCGCACAGGTCAAGAATGACGGTTTCCGCGCCGCTGTGCGTGCCTTCATAGTTCCCCGCCGAAAGTGTGCTCTCAATCGTCACGCCCGATACGGTTACGGTCGATGCGCCGGTAGCAGTGCCGCCATAGTTCGCGCCGTAAATGCACCGAAATGTGCCGCTCTTGACAACAAGCTCGGTGTCATAAGCTGTCGTGCCGCTTCCCGCGCCGCCAAACAGCGCAAGCCAGACCGCTCCGCTGCTCTTTGTTGTGATAACGGCTTCGCCGATTGTCAGTTTGTGCCCGCAGCTTAGCACATTGCCGAGCGTTGCCGTGCTGTTTAATACAAGGTTGTCAATCACGAGGTCGCCGCCGAGCGTCAGCGAACGCGCAACCGTGAGAACTTCGTTGCCGGTCACGCCCATGACCGTAATGCTGCCGGTTGCGGCAGCCGTGACCACGCCGGACGACGCCGTTCCAACCGTCGTGTTACCGCAGAGAAGGATATCGCCGCCGCTCGGCAATGCCTTGGTTGCGCTTGCAAAATCGGTCTGTGCGCCCTTGGTCGCACCCGTGCCGTCAAGCGCAACAAAGGGAACGCTGTATACCGTGCCGTCGTGTACAACCGTGTAGCCGTCGCGCGTAGCGGTATGGATCGTCTGACCGTTCTCATTCGCCACGGTCACCCTGCCGCCGTTTGTCAAATCAACGGTGGCGGGCAAAGACAGTTTCGTGACCGTACCGCCGCACAGATTGATTTGATAAGCAGATACCGCGGAGCCGCCCATTTTTATATCGGCAACCGTACCTCCGTAAACATTGTATGTCGTATCCACCGCGGTTGCCTTGGAGGCTGTCAAGCCCCCGGCAATCAGGGCGCCGCCCAAAATCGTACCGCCACAGAAGTTAATAACCGTCTTGCCGCTGCTGACACCGCTGTTGGAACCGCTGTAAATCGAACGCCATGTGCCGCCCGAAACGGTAACGGTATTGTCGAATGCAATCGTTTCGGTACCGGTTCCCGCAAAGATAATCGGGTAGCGATTGGTCGATGCGTTTTTCTCGGTCGTCACATCTGCGCCGACAACGAGGTCGTGCCCTGCGCAGTAGATAAAGTCAAGATTGGATGGCGCGCCGTTTTTAATCTTGATGTTTGTAAATGTCGTATCACCGCCGAGGAAAAGTACGCGGCCGAGCGTAAGTGTCGCGCCGCCCTCGGACGTAATCGTGACATCTTTTGCCGCGAGCACTTCACCGCCCGCTCCCGAATAGGTGGTGATGTTTGCTTTGACAATGACCGTGCCGCCGTTGTCGACAGCCGCCGTCGCTTCCTTCAAGGTGGCATAGCAATTTGCGTCTGTACCTACTCCGTCAACATAGACCGTATCAACGGCAAAAGCATATGCCGACCTTGATGGCAGGGACGGGGCACCCGCACTCGGCGAATGTGACGAACTCCTCTCGTTCCTTCGCGCCGGGCGTATGCCGAGTGACCATAGGATGCTTCGCAACGATTTCGCGGACACGGTTCTGCCGCAGTGCCCGAAAGCGACGAAGGCACTGTTGCGGCTCGGTGAACTCGGCGGCGTCGCACAAATGAGCGGGAGCGG
>SFNW01000116.1 GCA_004554105.1 Clostridiales bacterium
GCAACACCCTTCTTGCCGTCATACATGATGTTGTTGATCAGCTTGGTGACAAGTGTGGAGTTGTAAATCGGATCCGGCAATACGTCTCGCTTGGAAATTTGACCTCTTCTAGGCACTTTCCTTCCCTCCTTCACAAAAAATGAATCTCATCGGTACTCGAATCTGTAAATCCGTAAGCGCTCGTCCAAGGTGTGTATTATAGCTGTACATAAACATTTATATTACGCACTCGTTTGACGGCACAAACTGTACCATTTGCTTAGAAATAAGCGTGGCTTATTTCTTCGGACGCTTAGCGCCGTACTTGGAACGGCCCTGGTTGCGGTTTGCAACGCCCTGTGCGTCCAGCGTGCCGCGGATAATATGGTAACGGCAACCGGGCAGGTCACGAACTCTACCGCCTCTGATCAGTACGACAGAGTGCTCTTGGAGATTGTGGCCGATGCCGGGAATGTAGGTCGTGGCTTCCATACCGTTGGTCAGTCTGACTCTGGCAATCTTACGAAGTGCAGAGTTCGGCTTCTTCGGGGTGGTCGTCGTAACCTTCGTGCATACACCGCGCTTTTGGGGCGAGCTTTGATCGGTGGCTTTGTTCTTCAGCGTGTTGAAGCCCTGCTGAAGGACAGGCGCCTTGGACTTGTAGACCGACTTTGCGCGTCCGTTTTTAACGAGCTGGTTAAAGGTTGGCATACTTTTCCTCCTTCTTCAGAAATATAAGTGTTTATATACGGCGTCGAAGGTTTGCCGCCTGCGAAGCTGTATGTACCTTGATAACAATACAGTCGTCACCAAAATACATCACATTATAGCATTTATGCGCCTGTTTGTCAAGCGTTTCAGCGATTTTCAAAGGCGATTTTGCACGTTTTTTACCTGTTTTTTCGGTTTTTTTCATTCCCCGCACCATTTTTTCAGGATTTGCCGAAAAAAAGCGGTTTTATTCGCCGTCACCGAGAAAAAGCAGACCCGTTTTGCGGGTCTGCTCTGCAAATTTTATTCTGCCGATACGGTTGCTGCCGCCTCAACAGGCTCTGCAACGGGGTATGCCGCATCGTTCGGAACGACCTCGATGTCGTTGTAGACCGAAAGTCCGGTGCCGGCGGGAATCAGCTTGCCGATAATGACATTCTCTTTGAGTCCCTGCAAATGGTCGACCTTGCCGCGGATTGCCGCCTCGGTCAATACCTTGGTGGTCTCCTGGAAGGACGCCGCGCTGAGGAAGGATTCGGTCATCAAAGCCGCCTTGGTAATACCGAGCAGCATTGGAGAGCCCTCCGCTTTGCGCAGTTCGGTTTCGCCTGCCGCAATACGGTTTTCGATCATCTCGTTCTCCTCGACAAGTTCGGGAACATCGACCGTCGTGCCGACGAGCAGCGACGTGTCGCCCGCATCTTCGATATGCACCTTGCGCGTCATCTGGCGGGCAATGATTTCAATGTGCTTATCGTTGATTTCAACCGCCTGCAAGCGGTAAACGCGCTGTACCTCGCGAATGATATAATCGTAAACCGCCTCGATACCGTTCGTCCTGAGAATGTCGGCAGGTGCCTTGTTGCCCTCGGTCAAGGACTGACCGATGGTCACATGCTGCCCTTCCTCGACGACAATGCGCGTGCCGAACGGAATCGGATATGCGAATTCCTCGCCGGTCTCGTCGGAGGTTACGATGACATTGCGCATATTCTTGCTCTCCTGCATACGGACCGTACCGGTCGCCTCAGCAATAATCGCAGCCTTCTTCGGGCGGCGTGCCTCAAGCAGTTCTTCGACACGGGGCAGACCTTGCGTAATATCCGAACCCGCGATACCGCCGGTATGGAAGGTACGCATCGTCAGCTGCGTGCCGGGCTCGCCGATGGACTGTGCGGCGATGATGCCGACCGCCTCGCCGACGTTGACCTTCTTGCCCGAAGCAAGGTCTGCGCCGTAGCAGTGCGCACAAACGCCGCGCTTTGCCTTGCAGCGCAGAATCGAACGGACGAGTACCTGTTCGACGCCGCTCTTGCCGACGGCGTCTGCCTGATCCTCGGAAATCAAATCGCCCTTGTGAATCAGCAGTTTGTCGGTCGTGGGGTCAACGACGTCTTCGAGCGAGTAGCGGCCGATCAGTCTGTCCTTAATCGGCTCGATAATCTCGTCGCCGTCCTTGATGTCGCAGACGACGATACCGTCGGTCGTGCCGCAGTCGTCCTCACGGATAATGACCTGCTGCGATACGTCGACAAGACGTCTCGTCAGGTAGCCCGAGTCCGCGGTACGAAGCGCGGTATCGGACAGCGACTTACGCGAGCCTCTTGCACCGATGAAGTATTCGAGGTTGTTCAGACCCTCGCGGAAGTTCGACTTAATCGGGATTTCCATCGTCTTACCGTTGGTCGCGAACATCAGTCCGCGCATACCGGCAAGCTGACGAAGCTGGCTGGCGTTACCGCGCGCGCCCGAGTCGATGATCATCTTTAAGGAGTTGAACTTGTCGAAGCCGTCGGTCAGTGCCTGGGTGACTTCTTCGGTCGTCTGCTCCCAAATCTTAATGACGTTGTTGTAGCGTTCCTCTTCGGAAAGTTCGCCGTCGAGGAAGTGCTCGGTGACGATGCCGACCTTCTGCTCCGCCTCGGCAACCTTGGTATACTTTTCGGGCGGAATCTTCATGTCGTAAACCGAAATCGAAATACCGCTCTTGGTCGAGTACTTGAAGCCGGTCGCCTTGATGTTGTCGAGCATCTGTGCCGCAACCGTAATGCCGTTAATCTTGATGCAGTTGTCAATGATCTTGCCGAGCTGCTTCTTCTTGATGACAAACATGACCTCGAGGTCCAGCATCTTATCCGGGTCGCTGCGGTCGACATAACCGAGGTTTTGCGGAATCTGCTGGTTGAAGATCAGTCTGCCGAGCGTAGCGTCGACAATCTTGCTGTACTTAACGCCGTCGATCGTCGCTTCTCTGCGAACACGAATCGGCGCGTGCAGACCGAGCTGACCGTTGGCGTATGCCATCTCGGCTTCCGCCATGTCGCGGAAGACGCGGCCTGCGCCGATCTCATTCTCGTTAATCATGGTGAGGAAGTACGAGCCGAGAATCATGTCCTGCGAAGGAACCGTGACGGCACGGCCGTCGGCGGGCTTCAGCAGGTTGTTTGCAGACAGCATGAGGAAGCGGGCTTCCGCCTGCGCCTCTGCGGACAGCGGAACGTGTACAGGCATCTGGTCGCCGTCGAAGTCGGCGTTGAACGCCGAGCAGACCAGCGGGTGCAGTTTGATGGCTCTGCCCTCGACGAGGATCGGCTCGAATGCCTGAATCGAAAGTCTGTGCAGCGTAGGCGCACGGTTCAGAAGAACGGGATGCTCCTTAATGACATTTTCAAGCGCGTCCCAAACCTCGGGATAAACCTTGTCGACTTTCTTCTTCGCTTCTTTGATGTTGGCGGCCTTCTGCGTCTCAACCAAGCGCTTCATAACGAAGGGCTTGAAGAGTTCAAGTGCCATTTCCTTCGGCAGACCGCACTGATAGATTTTCAGGTCGGGTCCGACGACGATAACCGAACGTCCCGAATAGTCGACACGCTTGCCGAGCAGGTTCTGACGGAAGCGTCCCTGCTTACCGCGAAGCATCTCGGACAGCGACTTGAGCGCACGGTTGGAAGGACCGGTGACCGCCTTGCCGCGTCTGCCGTTGTCAATCAGCGCGTCAACCGCTTCCTGCAGCATACGCTTCTCGTTGCGCACGATGATTTCGGGCGCATGAAGCTCCATCAGCTTCTTCAGGCGGTTGTTGCGGTTGATCACGCGGCGATACAGGTCGTTGAGGTCGGACGACGCAAATCTGCCGCCGTCGAGCTGCACCATCGGACGGATTTCGGGCGGAAGCACCGGAATCACGTCGAGAATCATCCACTCGGGACGGTTGTGCGACAGTCTGAACGCCTCGACAACCTCAAGACGCTTGATAATCTTCAGCTTCTTCTGACCGCTGGCGTGCTCCAGCTCTTCTTTCAGTTCTTTGGAAAGCTGCTCGATGTCGATTTCGGCGAGCAGTTCCTTGATTGCCTCCGCGCCCATGCCGACGCGGAAATCGTTCTCGTAGCGCTCGTACCAGTTGTTGTACTCCTGCTCGCTGAGAAGCTGCTTCTTCTCGAGCGGGGTCGAGCCGGGATCAATGACGATATACTGTGCGAAATAGAGTACGCGCTCAAGGTTTCTCGGCGTGATGTCGAGCAGCAGACCGATGCGCGAGGGAATCGCACGGAAATACCAGATATGCGAAACAGGCGCGGCAAGTTCGATGTGACCCATGCGCTCGCGGCGGACCTTTTTGGTCGTGACCTCGACGCCGCACTTCTCGCAGATCTTGCCCTTATGACGGACGCGCTTGTACTTGCCGCAGAGGCATTCCCAGTCCTTCGTAGGCCCGAAAATACGCTCGCAGAACAAGCCGTCCTTCTCTGCTTTCAGCGTTCTGTAGTTGATCGTTTCCGGCTTTGTGACCTCGCCGTACGACCACTGACGGATCATATCGGGGGACGCAAGGCCGATCTTTATTGAATCAAAAACGTTATCCATTCTATTACCATCTTTTGCGGCAGCCGCAAAAGCACCTCTCCTATTAAATTTGAATCCTGACTGATCCCGCGCTTTGCGGGATCACGATCAAACGTCGAAAGAATCGCCGTCTACGTCATCCGCGAAGAAATCGCCGTCGCTGTCTTCCTCTTCTTCCTCGGTAAAGGAATCGAAGAGTTCGTCGGTCTGTACGGTTTCTCCCACATCGGACGCGCTGATTCCGTCTTCGTCTTCAATAGGACTTACATAATTGGGGGTTTCGAGATCGTCGTCGCCGATCTTGGAAAGTTCAATCTCCTCGCCGTTCTTGTCGAGCACGCGGACGTCGAGTGCCAGCGACTGAAGCTCCTTGACAAGGACCTTGAAGGATTCGGGAACGCCCGGCGTCGGAATGTTCTGTCCCTGTACAATCGCTTCGTAGGTCTTGACACGTCCGGTGACGTCGTCGCTCTTGACCGTCAGAATCTCCTGCAGGGTATATGCCGCGCCGTATGCCTCGAGCGCCCAGACCTCCATTTCGCCGAAACGCTGACCGCCGAACTGCGCCTTACCGCCGAGCGGCTGCTGGGTGACGAGGCTGTAAGGACCGGTGGAACGGGCGTGGATCTTATCGTCAACGAGATGGTGCAGCTTGAGGAAGTAGGGATAGCCAACCGTAACGAGGTTATCGAAGGGCTCGCCCGTGCGGCCGTCATAGAGGACGGTCTTACCATCCTCGCGCAGACCGGCAAGCTTCAGTGTCTCGCGGATGTCCTTCTCGTTCGCGCCGTCGAAGATCGGTGTTGCGACCTTCCAGCCGAGGGCATGGGCGGCATAGCCGAGGTGAACCTCCAAGACCTGTCCGATATTCATACGGGACGGAACGCCCAACGGATTCAGCACGATATCCAACGGCGTGCCGTCGGGCAGGAACGGCATGTCCTC
>SFNW01000016.1 GCA_004554105.1 Clostridiales bacterium
AAGGACAGTTCAATGAAAAAACATCTCTCCGTGATTCTCTTTATCTGCACCGCCCTGCTTGCGGTCGGCTTTACCCTGCTGCGCTGTGTGCTGATGCGCGGCTACGATTTTGAAAACGGGTTTTACACCGACGACACGCTCCACGCGATTTTGCGCTTCGGGCTTGTTCTGCTCGCGGCAGTTTTCTTTGCGTGCGGGTATATATATAATAAAAAGGAAGAAAACCGTGCGACCCGCCTGCCGCAAAACGCGGTGACGACGGTCACGGCATACCTTGCGGGCGCGGCACTCTGCGGCTTTGTGCTGTACACACTTGCCAAATTTGCGGCTTTCGGTCGTCTGCTGCTCGCCGACGGACTGATTTGCATTTTCGCGCTCATCGGCGCGTTCTACTACTTCACCGAGCGGCAGTACGCAAAGAAGAGCGCGGATTTCCGTGCGCTGCTCTGCTCTGCAAACGCGCTTGCGCTGCTTGTCATGGTTTTCGGGCTGTATTTCAACGACTCGGTGTCCTACGTCAATCACAGCGTGGTTCTCGCCTTTGCCGCCGCCATCTTTCTGATGCTTGCCCTCGTCGCCGAGGCAAATTCCGCGCTGAATCGCCCCGCATATCGGCGGTACTTCTCCTACGCGCCGACCGCCGTCGTTCTTTCCTTTACGCTCGCCGTTCCCGACCTCATCACCGCCATAACGCGCGGCGAAGCGGTCATTACCGATATTTTCTACGACATTCTGATTCTTGCGCTCGGGCTGCATCAGCTTGCGCGCCTGTCCGCACTTGCCTTTTCGGCTGAAAAAACGGAGGACTGATGGAAAAACTACTCGTCATCGACGGCAACAGCATCATCAACCGCGCCTTTTACGGCGTGCGTCCGCTGACCACGCGCGACGGAATGCACACAAACGCGATTTACGGCATGATTAACATTGTCGAGAAGCATCTCGCCGCGCTGAAGCCCGAATATGCGGCGGTCGCCTTTGACCTCAAAGCGCCGACCTTCCGCCACAAGATGTACGCCGACTACAAGGCGGGACGGCGCGCAACGCCGCCCGAGCTGCTTGAGCAGTTCGCGCCCGCCAAGGACATTTTGCGCGCCATGGGCTTTACCGTTGTGGAAAAAGAGGGCTTTGAAGCCGACGACCTCATCGGCACGCTGGCAAACGCCGCCGCAAAGGACGGCAAGCAGGTGTTTGTGCTGACCGGCGACCGTGACGCGCTCCAGCTCATTCGCGACAACATCACGGTGCTGCTCGCCACCAATACCGAAACCGTAAACTTCGACCGCGCCGCCTTTGTCGAGCATTACGGCGTATCGCCCGAGCAGTTTGTCGACGTCAAGGCGATCATGGGCGACAAGTCCGACAACATTCCCGGCGTCGCGGGCATCGGCGAAAAGGGTGCGCTCAAGCTGATTGCGGACTTCGGCAGTCTTGACGCGGTCTACGCTTCGCTTGACGAGACCGACAAAATCGGTGAAAAGCAAAAGGAAAAGCTGCGGGAGTGCCGCGACAACGCCTTTTTGTCACAAACGCTCGCGCGCATCGACACAAACGCGCCCTGCGGCGTAACGCTCGCGGACACGCGCCGCTGTGACCCCGACACCGCCGCGCTCTACGGGCTGTTTACCAAACTCGAATTCACAGCCTTTATCAAGCGGTTTGGGCTGACCGAGACGGCGGCGCCGCAGGTTAAGAAAAACGAGGAAGCGCTCTTGATCTCCCCCGAAGAGCTCTGCGAAAAGTTTGCAGGCAGCCGCTTTGCCTTTGCGCCGTTTCAGGACGGATTCTGTTTTTCGGACGGCGAAGCACTCTTCCGCACGGCGGCGGACTTTGACGCGCTCCGCCCTCTGCTGACCTCGCCGCACCTGATTTGCCACGACCTGAAAGCGCTTTGCGCACTCTCTGCGCCGCACGGCTTTCTGCCGAGCGAATGCGCCTTTGACGTGATGCTCGGCGCGTATGCAATCAACGCGGGCGAAGGCTCGTTTGCGCTCGACCGCCTTGCCGCCGCCTACGCGGGCGAAGCGCTCGACGCCGATGCGCCGACGGCGGGCGTCATTTTCCGCGTATACAAAGGGGTCTGCAAAAAGCTTGCCGACGACCGTCTCGAATCGCTGTTCTACGACATGGAGACCCCGCTCTGCCGCGTCCTCTACGAAATGGAGAGCGCCGGCTTCAAAATCGACCGCGACGGGCTTGCCGAATACGGCAGGCAGCTTTCCGCGATGCAGAAGCAGTACGAGGAGCGCATCTATATGCTCGCGGGCGGCGAATTCAACATCAATTCGCCGCGTCAGCTCGGCGAGGTGCTGTTTGACAAACTGAAGCTGCCCGCCGTCAAGAAGACCAAAACCGGCTATTCGACGAACGCCGAGGTGCTGGAAAAACTTCGCCCCTATCACCCGATTATCGACGAGGTGCTCGAATACCGCAAGGTGGCAAAGCTCATCGGCACCTACGTCGAGGGGCTGCTCAAGGTTGCGGACGAAGACGGCCGCATTCACACCAACTTCAAGCAGACCGGCACGGCGACCGGCAGACTCTCCTCCGCCGAGCCGAATTTGCAGAATATCCCGATTCGCACCGAGCTTGGGCATGAGCTGCGCCGCTATTTTGTTCCCTGCGACAAAGACCATGTGCTGATTGACGCCGACTACTCGCAAATCGAGCTGCGCCTGCTCGCGCACATTGCGGGCGACGAAACGATGACAAACGCCTTTCTGTCGGGTGAGGACATTCACGCCTCGACCGCGTCCGCGGTTTTCGGCGTGCCGCTCTCGGAAGTCACGCCCGAGCTGCGCAAGCGCGCCAAGGCGGTCAATTTCGGCATTGTCTACGGCATCGGCGACTACAGTCTCGCCATGGACCTCGGCATCTCCAAGAAGCAGGCGGGCGAGTATATCGAGAGCTATCTTGCGCGCTTCCATGCGATTGACAGCTATCTCAAGGAGACGGTGCGGCTTGCCTACGAGCACGGCTATGTCGAGACGATTTTCGGCAGGCGGCGGTATATCCCCGAGCTGAAGGCGAGCAACAAGAATATGCGCAATTTCGGCGAACGCGTCGCGATGAACAGCCCGATTCAGGGCAGTGCCGCCGACATCATCAAGCTTGCGATGATCAATACGCGAAATGCTCTTGCCGCAGCAAAGCTCGACGCGCGGCTGATTTTGCAGGTACACGACGAGCTTGTCGTCGAAGCGGCGCGCGAATGTGCCGACGAAGCGGCAGCCATTCTCCGCCGCGAGATGGAAAACGCCGTTCATCTGACCGTTCCGCTCTCGGTCGAACTGACCGTGGGCGACACTTGGTACGAGAACAAGTGAGAAACAGCAAGAAAATCGGGGCTTTGCCCCGAACCCCACACAAGGTGCTTTTTTGTAAAAAAGCACCTTGTGAATCCTTAAAAAACTTTGAAAAGGGATTAAAAGCAAAAAAGCCTTTCCGAACGGAAAGGCTTTGGGTTGTTAATGAGCCTGCTTTTCTTGCCTCCCTCCTTGAGGGAGGTGTCGCCGAAGGCGACGGAAGGAGTGACTGCAAACAAGGAAACTCCTTCAGGCGCATCCGCGCCAGCTTCCTCAGAGAGGAAGCCTATTTATCGGCAGTATCAAAGCCTTTCCGTTCGGAAAGGCTTGTTGTATTTTTGCCGAGCAAATGGCTTTCGTAGGGACCGACGTCCTCGGCGGTCCGGCGCAAAGCGGGCGGATATGGAATCCGCCCCTACGGGTGTTACAGTCTTTTGTCCTTCTTCACTCGGGCAATTTTTTTGCCAATGCGTGGTTGGTGTAGCGGTTGTCGTCGGTGACTTCACGAATCACGCGCACGAAATCGGGCGGTGTGACCGGCGTGTCCTCGCTCGGCAGCTCGACTTCGAGAAACGCCTTGTCCGACCAAAACGGGAACAGGTCGATTTCCCAAACAAAGCCGCCCTTCTTCACGCAATAGCGCGTCTTTTCAATCGTGCGGCAGGCCTTGTCGGCGCGGGCAAGCAGGGATTCGTACGCTTCGCGGCTTACCTCGTCCTCAAGCTCGATGCGTTTCATGGCGTTCAGCTTGATTTTCGTATTGTGCGTGTAGACCGTCACGCCGTCCCGCGTGCGGGCGCGCACGCGCTCGCTGACGCCCTTTTCCGACGCAAGATAGGTCTGCGAAATCGCCGAAACATTGCCAGCCGCCAGTTTTGCAAGCTGCGCTACGTCGGGGTATTCAATCAAAAACTTGCGCTCGATTTCGAGCGGCGCGTCGGACGTTGCTTTGCTTTCAGTTGCCTTCATCTTCGGCTTCCTCCAGGTAGCGTTCCATACGCTTCAGCAGCATTTTTGCCTCGCTGCTGCCCATTTTCTCGGCGGTCTCGACATATTCGACCGCCTTTTTCTTATCCTCGGGCGTTCCCGTACCGTTGAAGGTACAGATGCCGAGGTGCATCCAGCCGTAGGCGCTGCCCGCCTCGGCGGCGCGCTTGTACCACGCATAGACCTTGCCGTCGTCGGCGGGAATGCCCTTTGCCCCGCGGTAGACCGACGCCAGCGTCAGCATCGCGTCGACATTTCCCTTTTCCGCCGCCGCTTCAAACAAACGGACGGCTTCCGCCGCGTCGGGCATTGTGCCCTCTCCGTTGAGGCGGCAGACGCCGAGTTCATAGAGCGCGTCGGGCTGTCCCGCCGCCGCTGCCTGCTCAAGCCAGCGCACCGCCGCGTCGAGGTCGGGCAGTCCGACCGCCCCCTCCAACGCAAACATCGCGGCGGTATACTGCGCGTCGGGGTCGCCCGCGTCGGCTTTTTCAACCGTCTTGCGATAGCGCTCGACAATTTCGGGCGAGGGCGGGTCAAACGGGCAGTTTCCCGTCACGAAATCGCGGTAGGCAATGCCGCCGAGCGGAATGCCGTTTTCGGTCAGATAGGCGTATTCGTTCACGCGGTCGAGCAGCTCAATCAGCAATCGGCGCGTGTCGCCGTCCCGCTCGGCAAGCATCATGCCTGTCAGCAACTCGATGTCCTTTTCGGGAATGCAGGAGAGTTTTTCCGCAATTTCGGTACTTGTCATGACTTCGCTCCGTAAAATAATTTTTCAATCCCCTCGGCAACGCCGTCCTCGTCGCCGTCGGTGCGCAGCGTCGCGTGCGCCGTGAGACTTTCGGGCGCGTGGTGCATAATGACGCTCTGCGCGGCGCAGTCGAGCATCTCGATGTCGTTTTCGCTGTCGCCGAACGCGGCGGTCCGCTCGGGCGGAATGCCCAGCCGCTCACAGAGCATCTGCATACCGGTCGCCTTGGTGTAGCCGCGCTGAATGCCCTCCGTATAGGTCGCGAAGCGAATCAGCCGCAGCGCGGGAAAGCGCGCTTCAAAATCGTCGGGCAATTCGTCGAAAAAGGTAATTTTCGTCACCTTGAGTTTATCGGGCTTTGCAAGATAGCGCTCAAGCGCGTCGGTCATGTTCACCGTCTCGGTCATTTTGACCCTGCCGAGGGTATAGAGCTTGTCCACGCCCTCAAGGCAAAGGCGACCGCCCGTCTCTTGCATAAAATGACAAACCCCGCGAAGCGTCTCGCCGTCGATATGCGTGTCGTGCAGCACCTCGCCGTGGTATTCGATGTAGGCAGAGCCGCAGATAAAGCCGTCCACGGGCAGACCCGCAGGCAGCGCGTGCAGCATCATGGCGCGGCTGCGCCCCGTGTTGATAAAAACCTTATGCCCGTCGGTGCGCAGACGCTTCATCGCGTCGATATTTCGTTTTGAAATGCCGCTTGAAAACAGCAGTGTGCCGTCAATATCAAAAAAAGTAAGCCATGGTTCCATTCTTAAGACTCCAATGTGCGGGAAATGGTTTTGTGCTGCTCTTTTTCGGCAAGCAGGCGTGCCGCCTGCGCCGCCGTGCCGACCTCGGAAAGCAGCGCGTCGTAGACCTTTTGCAAATCGCGCACCCTTGCGCGGCAGTCCGCACAGTCGGCAAGGTGCGCATTGATACGCGCGGACGCGTCCAGCGTCTCGGGGGTTAATTTATCCATCGAAACAAATTCAATCAGTTCATTCAAATCGGGGTGATTCATTGCAGTTTCTCCTTCAGACCTGAATTGATACGGTTGACCCAATCGCTGATTGAAGCCTTTGCGCCCTTCTTCATAAAGAAGTCCGCGTATACCATGTCGCCGTACCTTACATCTTTCTTAAACGGCGTTTCGAGCATTTTTCGCAGGCGCAGATCGGCTTCTCTGCCGATTTTCAGCCAGGGAATTGTTTCCGATGCCGCCGTCACCGCGCTCCACATCTCAAACAGCGTCATCTTTTCAAAGGCACGCACGAGCAAATCGTTCGACTCGATTTTGGTCACGTCCGCCGTGAGGATAATCACCGCCTGCGCCGCCCAAGTGAGGATTTTGTAGACCTGCACGTCCATATCGAGCACGCGCTCAAACGCCTCGCGCAGCATCCCGACGCTGTCGTCCGGCTCAAAGGGCAGCTCGGCGTCGGGGTCGGCGATTTGCAGATAGGGCGCGTCCTCATCGTCGGGGTCGGCGTCGAGTGCAACGGTCTGCCGCGCCGCCGACGAGCGGCACTTATCGCGGCAAAGGTTGCCCGCCACCGTGTACACCCAGCGGCAGAAGCCCTCGGGGTCGTTGTTTAAGGTTTCGCCGCGCAGGAAAAAGTTCGGAATTGCGCACTTGATCAACCGTATGTACACCTCGGAAAGCAAGTCCTCCGCCGTACAGCACCGCGCGAGCGCGGGGGTCGACGCAACCTTGCGTTCGAGTTTTTTTAAGAGCAGGCGGTTTGCCGCCGCGCACAGCGCGTCGTATCGCGCAGGTTTGGTTTCGATCAATTCCTTGACAATCGTGTCAAATTCGCTTTGCGTGATTGCTGCCATGTCGTTCTCCGTATCCGCTTACAGCGTAAACCCCATTTTGTTCGTTTTTTTCGCCATCATGCCCGCAAACTCGCGGTCGCTGCCCGCAAGGCGGAAATCCTCCTTCGTCAGCGTCGGGACGCTCCCGCCCTCGAGCCGCGTGCGCATCGTCGCCTTGCCGTAGGTGCGCTCAAACAGGTTGCGCACAAAGCGTGCGTTGCTGAAGTTCTTGCCGTCGAGTACCGCCTGCGGCAGCGCATCGAAGTAGTCGCGCACCACCTCGGCAAAGCCCTCGCCAAGCGTGAATTTCCCCTCACAGAAGCGCATGAAAATGCGGTACAGCGCGTCGCGGTCGTAATTCGGGAACTCGATGACGTAAGGCATTCGGCTTTCAAGTCCCGGATTTGCCTGCATCAGCGTCTCCATCTCGTCGGGATAGCCCGCCATAATGACCACGAGGTCGCCGCGATGATTTTCCATTTCGGCAATCAGCGTGTCGACAGCCTCCATGCCGAACGGGTCGCTCTCGCGGTCGCCCTTGTAGAGCGCATACGCCTCGTCGATGAACAGCACCGAGCCGTAGGCGTCGCGGCAGATTTCCGCCGTGCGCGGCGCGGTCTGCCCGACGTATTTGCCGCAGAGGTCGCGCGCGCTGCGTTCAAAGAACGCGCCGCGGCGCAAAATGCCCCGCTCCTTGAACAGCTTGCCGAGCGCGCGGGCGACCGTGGTTTTGCCCGTGCCGGGACTGCCGACAAAGCGCATGTGCAGCGTGGGGCGCTCGATGCCGCTTTGCTTCGCGTATTCGATCTGCGCGGCAATCTCCTCGATGCGGGCGCGCACCTGCTCCATGCCGACAAGGCTGTCCAAAATCGCCTCGCCGCTGCGCGCGTCGTATTCGGCGGCGGCGCACAGCGCGGAAAGTTCCTCGGTTTTGATGATGCAGTCGTCGGTGCCGTCCGCGGCGTCGTAAACCTGCTTTGCGTAAATCATTTCGCGCACGACCTTGTTGACCGTATTGATGCCGTAGAACGCGCCGTCGGATTTTTCACGCTCGATGAGCGCGTCATACGCCGCCCATGCGTCGTCGGTCATGCCGTAGCCGACCGCCGCAAGCGAGCGGCGCGCACATTCGCGCAGTTCGGCAGGCGACAGCGGCTCAAAACTGACCGCGCGGACGGTGAGAATGTCGCCGAGCGAGCGGCGGAGCGCTTCAAGCGCGTCGTCCTCGAGGAACGGCACGCGAAAGACGACGATGTTGTCGGTCGCGTAGTCCTCGATTTTGGCAAGGAAGCGGCGGAACGCGCCGTCATACAGGCGGTCGGTCCACTCGCCGATGTCGACGCAGATGACGTGTCCGCGCCCGAAGCCCTCGGTCACCAGCTCGCAAAGTTCGCCCTCGTTTTTCTCCTCGGCGGGCAGAACCGCCTCGCGCACACGCCGTCCCTCGCCGAAGCGGAAGAGTCCGGTTTCATAGAGCAAATCGGCAAACAGTTCGAGCGCGGTGGTCAGTCCCCGCCCCGCGCCGATCGAAAAGAGGTAGCAGCGGCAGGAAAAGACGTCGAAGGTCGCGTGCTTCCGCGTCAGCGGCGCGACGCTGTACAGCTCGTGCATCAGCCGCTTGTATTCGGGCGAGCCGACAAGCGCGTCGATGCGTTCAATCGCGCTTGCGGGCGCTTTTTCGGGCAGAATGTCAAACTCCATGCCGCCCGCCGCCGCGCCGTCGAGCGTGAACA
Source organism: Clostridiales bacterium (assembly GCA_004554105.1). GTDB lineage: Bacteria > Bacillota > Clostridia > Oscillospirales > CAG-272 > UMGS902. The sequence continues at coordinate 8,574 of SFNW01000016.1, forward strand.
GATAGGCGCGAAGCCCGTCGGCGGAGAGCATTGTCTCCACCTCGGCGGAAAAATCGGTCAGCGTGCGGTCACGCAGCGAAAAGCCGTCGCCGAGCGCCGCCTTTGCCGCCGTGACAAAGCGCAGAATCGCCTCGGCGTCGCCGCCGAGCACAAGATCCGCGCGAATCCTGCCGTTCAGAATGTACTTCACGTCGTTCTCCTTTACGCTTGTTGTTTTTCACCCGTCGGAATGACGGTATTTGCCCAGCTTCCGCGCTTCAGAAGCACAATGCCGATTAACAGCTTCAAGGCGTCCGAAAGCTGCACGAAGAGATAGACATACGCAATCGAAAGCGGTGTAAAGTGGCAGAGCAGATAGGCAAGCGGCGCGGTCACAACCCAGGTAAAAACGCAGTCAAACAGGAAGGTGACTACGGTCTTGCCGCCGCTGCGAATCGTAAAATAGATGCAGTGCACCAGCGCGTGCATCGGAATCATCAGTCCGGCAAAAATCAGCATCGTTGCCGCGGTGTCCTTGACAATCTGCTCGGTATTATAGAGCATCGGAATCAGGCGCGCACAGGAAACCAACAGCGCCCCCATGACAATATGCACGGCAAAGGTGACAAACAGCAGTTTGCGGGCAAGGTCCTTTGCCCCGTCGGGATTTCCGCGCCCGAGCTCACGCCCGACGATAATCGAAACCGCCGTGCCCATCGCAAACATAATGATGCAGAAGAGATTCCACGCCGTCGAGGTAATGTTGGCTGCCGCCATCGCGGTCATGCCGAGCGTGGAATAGGAATGTGTGATGGAGGTCATGGCAAGCGACCAAAGCACCTCGTTGAACATCAGCGGCGAGCCGGTCACAGCGATGTCGCGCACCAGATGCGCGGGGACGTAGAGCGAGCGGTACGCGCCGCGGATAAAGCCGAAGCGGCTGCTTCTCAAATGCGTGTACAGCACGACGATCAGCAGCTCGACATAGCGCGAAAGCACGGTCGCAATCGCCGCACCGCGCACGCCGAGACGCGGAAAGCCGAAATGCCCGAAGATGAGCAGATAGTTGAAGCCGAGGTTGACGAAAATCGCCGTGACGCTGGCAACCATCGGCACAAAGGTCTCGCCGGTCTCGCGCAGCGTGCCGGCATACGCCTGCACGACAGCAAAGGGCAAAAGCCCGAGCAGCATGACGCCGAAGTAGTCGCGCGTGTAGCCGAGCAGCACCGAAAGGTCAAGGTCGCGGTTTGCCTCGTTGTTGAAAAACAGCATGACAAGGCGGTCGCCCCACAGCCAAAAGACGGTCATTGCCAAAGCGGTGACGGCAAGGCTGAAGTACATCTTAAAGCGGAAGGTCTCGCGCAGCCCCTTGTCGTCGCCGACGCCGGCAAACTGGGCGCCGAAAATCGACGCGCCCGAAATGCCGCCGAAAATCGTCAAGTTGAATACAAAAATGAGCTGGTTGACGGCGGCGACACTCGTCATCTGCGCAGTGCCGAGTGCGCCGACCATCATGTTGTCGAGCAGATTGACAAGGTTGGTTACGCCCTGCTGAATAATCAGGGGAAAGACGAGTATGAACAGCATCTTATAGAACGCCTTGTCACCGATGTATTTTTGAATAAATTTCATAGTAAATCCTCTAAATTTCTCTTACCTTCTATCATAGCGCAAAGCGGCGAAAAAAGCAAGCGGAAACGAACTTCCGCTTGCTAATCCTTTTGTCGGGTTTCGGTTTCGGTCAGCGAATCATTTCGTCCTGCTTGCCGGACGACTTGTGGGCGCGGATAACGCCCTCGATTTCGTCGATGCTGCTTGCGGGCAGGTCGCCGAGAATCGTGTTCTTGACGGCGGACAGCGCGTTGCCGATTTCAAGCGCACGGCGGATGTCGCCGCACTTGACAAGACCGTACAAAACGCCCGCAATATAGGCGTCGCCGCTGCCGATGCGGTCGATGACCTCAATGCCCATGTACGGCGGCTCTTCGTAGAATTCGTCCTCGAACAGAATCTTCGAGCCGAAGTTGTGGCGCATCGGGCTGACGACCTCGCGCTGTGTCGTGGCGACGAGCGTGCAGCCGTAGTCCTTCGCGTAGCCGCGCATGATTTCCTCAAGCGTGCCCACGCGTCTGAGCATTCTGCGCGAGGTTTCCTCCGAGACAAACAGAAAGTCGACATAGGGGAAAACCGACTCGACGACCTTCTTTGCCTCCTCCTCGCTCCAAAGCGTGGCGCGATAATTGACGTCGAACGAAATCTTCGCCCCCGCCGCCTTGAAACGGCGAATCGCCTCAATGGCGGTCGCGCGCAGTCCCTCGCCGATGGCGAGCGAAATGCTGCTGACATGGAAGATTTTCGTCTTTTCGTAAATGTCCGCGGGAATCTCGTCAATCGTCAGCGTCGTCGCCGACGAGCCGGCGCGGTCGTAAATGACCGCGGATTTGCGCGGGTACGCGCCGCTCTCGGAATAGTAGATGCCGAGCCGCTTTGCGGGCGAATCGTCATACACGATATAGTCGTCGCTCACGTCGCCGTAGCGGACGCGGTTGCGGATAAAATGCCCCAGTTTGCCGGACGGCAGTTTAGTCAGAAGCGCACTGCGCGCGCCGAGCATCGCCGCGCCCGAAGCGACGTTCAGTTCGGTTCCCGCCGCCTCTTTTTCAAAGACCTCGCTCTGCGAAATCTTTTCTTTATTCGGCGCGGACAGGCGAAGCATGACTTCGCCGAGTCCGATAATGTCAAATTCGGTATTTTGCTTGAGTGTCAGCATACTGTCCTCCGCTGAATATCCTTTAATACTCTTTGTTTTCTTTTATGAGTTTGCGCATATAGGCAAACGCCTTGTCCTCTCCCTCGTCTGCAACCATTGTAAGCAGCTTTTCGCAAAGCGCCGAGGTCTCGGGGTGAATCGTGCGATGGCTCTTGCCGCGCACGAAATAATCGAGCGCGGAAGAATCGGTGTAGGCGTCGCCGAGATAGATTTTGCTTGCCGCCATGCGGTCGCAGACCATTTCAATCACATAGCGCAGCGGCATTTTCACAGGACCGACGCGCCGCTCGACCGGAATGTAGTCCGACCAGTATTCAAAGTGATGCTTGTTCCGCCCCTTGTGGTGCAGCCACGCCGCCGAATAGCCCTTTGCCTTGCGCTCCAGCTCGTTCGGACTGCGCGTGCCGACAAAGTAGCGCGCGCCGGGGATAAACTCGCTCGGCGAATACTTTGACAAGTCGTGCCGCAATCCCTGCCAAAGGATACCCGCACGGCGGCAGTTGCGAATCACGGCGTGCCTGTGGCGCGTGATGACCCTGAAATGTCCGATAACCTTGTTCATGAAACCCTAACCTTCAAAAAAGTTTCGATTTACTCTTCGCAGAGCGCGGCGCAGTCAAATTCCGCGTGCGCGAGTTCTCGCCGCACGCGGTCGGACAGACCGACAAAGACGACCGATGCGCCGCTTTCGGTAAGCGTGCCGACAAGTTCGCCGAGCGTGCCGACAACGGTGAGGTCGAGATAGGAAACGCCCGAGAAGTCAAATACATAGTTCGCAAAGCCCGTCTTTGCCCCGACCGCCGCGCGGAGCGTCTCCGCAAAGGCGAAATAACAGGTGCCCGACAGGCGGAAGGTCAGTGTGTCGCCCTTCTCCTCGCTGTCGATTTTCGCACGGCAAAGTTCAAAGAGCAGCAGGACAAACGCAAGCGCCACGCCGATTAAAATAGCGTAGGTCAAATCGAGCAGGACAGTCGCCGCGCAGGTCACGGCAAATTGCAGAGCCGCGCCGCGCTGCTTGCCCGTAAAGTAGGAGCGAATCGTCGCAAAATCGTTCATGCGGAACGCGGTCACCGCCAGCACGCCCGCCAGCGCCGCGTAAGGCACCATGCCGATAGCGCCCGACAGGACGAACACGCAGGCAATCAGGAACAGCGACTGAAAAACCGCAGTCAGGCGCGTTCTGCCGCCGCTCTTGACGGCGACGCTGGTGCGCGCGATAGCGGCGGTCGACGGCACGCCGCCGAAGAACGGAATCACCATGTTGCCGACGCCTTGGGCAATCAGTTCGATGTCCGAATCAAAGACTTCTTTTTTCATGTTCGCGGCGCAGGTCCCGCAGAGCAGGCTCTCGACCATGCCGAGGAGCGCAATCGTCACCGCGCTGCCCGCCACGTCGGCGAGCATCTCGGGCGTGACGGCGGAGAACTCCAGCCGCACCGAATTGACAAGCGAGGACGGAATCTGCCCGATGGTGCGCACACCGGGATTCCAGACTGCGCAGAGTGCCGTCACGGCGATAATCGCCGCAAGGCTGCCCGGGATAAACTTCCCCGCCTTCTTGGGGTAAAACGCCATGACCGCCACGGCAAGCAGCGAAAACAGCACGGCATAAAGATTGATATTGTCGAGTTCGCGGCTGAAGAAGCAGACGACCTTGTCGAGCGTCGTCTCACCCGTGAGCGTCACACCGAAGAAATTGCCGAGCTGCCCGAGCGCGATGACTACCGCGATGCCCGAGGTAAAGCCGACAACGACCGGACGCGGGATAAAGCGAATCAGCCGCCCGAAGCGGAACAGCCCCATCAGCAGCAGAATCGCACCCGCGATAAAGCAGGCAAGAAACATACCGAGAAGCCCGTGCTTACCCGCGACGATGCCGCCGAGAATGACGGTCATCGCGCCGGTCGGACCTGAAATCTGAAAACTGCCGCCCCCGAGCAGACCGCTGACGATACCCGCGACAATCGCGGTAATCATTCCCGCCGCAACGCCGACGGCGGCATATTCGGCACTGACGCTCGCCGCGCCGAACGCAAGGGCAAGCGGCAGCGCGACCGCGCCGACCGTCACGCCTGCGATAAAGTCGGCAAGCAAGGCGGAAGCATTGTAGCCGTGAAATTCGTTTTTAAGAAGTGAAATATACCGTTTTACAAGTGAAGAGCGATTCTTTGCCATAGTATTCTCCGCTTTCTGATGCAATTTGCGTAACAGAAATATTGTAGCACAGGCAAAGCGTGAAATCAACCGCGTTTTTCACGGTTTTTTGCGGTTTTTCGCGCGATTTTTCGGGCGCTTTTCAGTCGAGCGGCGCAAGAACGGCGAGCGCGTGCGAAACAAAGGCGTCAAGGTCAAGGCTCCGCACTTCGGCATCTGCCGCATTTTCGGCAGAGAGTGCCGCGATATGCCTGCCGAAGTCAAAGACGCGGCTTTCGTCCGCGGCGGCGGGCGAAAGCAAATCAACCGCAGTCAGCGTGTCGGCAAGACTGCCGCCGAACCGCTTGAAATATGCCTCCTTGCGTGTCCAAATCTCAAAAAAGTGCATATCGGACACTTCGGCATACCGCCGCTCGGCTTCGGAAAAGAAGCGCTTTGCCACGCCGCGCGGCGCGCTTCGCAGCCGCTCGATGTCCGCGCCGCAGGGCGCGGCGCAAACTGCGGCACAGACCGCGCCCTCGGTGTGCGAAAGGCTGAAATGAAAGCTCTCCGTGCCGCAGAGATACGGCTTGCCGTCCGCAAGCGCAAAGCTTAAATCGGTATTGGCTAAGCCGAGCGCTTCGCACGCCGCCGCGCGGACAAGCAGCGCGGCAAGCAGCGCATTTTTGCGGTCGGTGTCGCGCCGCAGACGCGCGATGCGACAACGCCGCGCGGGCGAAACGCGACAAAGCAGTTGCTCGGCAGCCGTCCCGTCAAGCGCGCCGTCGGTCGGCAGAAAGTACAGGGTGGTTTTCATACCGCAATCGGCGAAAAAGTCCGGAACGCCGCCTCGGACATCACATACAGACTGTCGGGGCGCGGCGTGCCGTGCGCGGAGCAGAACCGCCCCTCATCCAGCCCCACAATCGGATTCGGCTTGCCGCGAATCAGAAGTATGCAGAGCGTGTCCGGCTCGTAGAACGAAAGGTCACAGAGAATGGTTTCGCCATTGATGGTAAAGCTCGGTCTTCCGCTCGGATAGCGCTGCTCCCACAGCACACTGCCGTTGTCCTTGCAGTAAATCACCGTGCGCCGCGTCGCCTTTTTCTTGGTCATTTTGACCTTGCAGCGCCTGCCGCCGTACTCGAAGACGCGCGTTTCGGTATATTCGTCCGCCGACAGCGTTTCGCTGTTTCGGAACGCCTTTGCAAACGAACCGTCTGCGGTATCTCTCCGCCCATGAAGCAGGTTTTTAAGTCTGTCACAGAAATTCATAGCGCACCTCCGTATTTTTCCCAATTTCAGTATAACAAAAGGAGGCAAAAAAGTCAATGCACCGCGCACAAAGCGAAGGCGCGGCAACAGCAAAAAGCCTTCCCGAAGGAAGGCTCTTGAATTGAACCGCCCGAATTGATACGGATTTTACACGGCGGGAGCAAGCCCCCGCCCTACGCCTACAAATCCATTCCGGCGGCTTCAAATCATCACAGCCCACGAACGCGAAAGCATCCCGCGCGTTTCTCGGCCGGAATTCACGCACACCCGGTAGGGCGGGGGGCTTGCTCCCGCCGCTCCCGGATTCTTCAATATTCGTCCGCCGCATCGCGCGGCGCACTTTTATGTGCCGCGCACATCAGCGTGCGCATTTTTGTATTCGCTCGGCGTGCAGCCGACCTCGCGCTTGAACATACGGCTGAAATAGTAAACGTCCGAAAAGCCGGTGCGCCGCGCGATTTCGGTAAAGGTGAGGTCGCTGTAGCAAATCAGCTCCTTGGCGCGCTCCAGCCGCAAAAGGCTGATGCTGCGCAGCGGCGGCACGCCGTAGGCGGCGCGGTAAAGCCTGCGAAAATGCGATTCGCTGAGGTCTGCCGCGGCGGCTATCGCGCCGACAGTCAGCGACTCGTCGGCATAATGCGCCTCGAGATAGCGAACGCCCTTTTCAAGCTGCCTGCGTTTGTCGGACGGCAGATACGCGCCGCTCCGCGCGCGCAGAATTTCGGCATAGATGGTGTACAGCAGAGAAAAGCAATCCTCGAGATACCCCGGCTTTTTTGCCGTCCATTTGACAAGCAGACGGCGGAACAGCCCCTCTGCCGCACCGGCGGGCGAGCCGAGCAGCGCACTCTTAAGAGACACGCCGTCGGGCAAATCAAACAAAAAGTCGGCAAAAATGAACGCATAGCGCGCCGTCTGCACCTGCATGGTATAGACGCTGCCCCGCGCGAGATAGAATAAGTCGCCCGCACGCACCGAAAACGCCGTTCCGTCCGAGAAAACATAATCCGTGCTGCCCTCCAGCACAAGAATCCAGCCGTCCGACGCACGCCCGACGGGCTTTGCGGGATAGAAGCGCGCCGCCATCGAGCTTTCGACCGCGCGCAAAAAATTCCGAATGCGCGGATGCAGGCTTTCGAGTGTTTCCATTCCGACACCCCCTCACTGCTTCTATTTAATCAAAAATTCCAAACAAAATCAAGAAAAATCACACAATTTTCGATTTTTATGCTCGAAAAACACAAAATAGCCGAAACTTGCATTTACAAAACGGCGCGGCGGCGATATGCTCAAATCAGACGGAAATCCCGACTTTACCCTCTCGGAGGTTAGAATATGATTTGGAATCACTTTGAAGAAGACCGCGCCGCGCTCGAAAAGCAGTACACCGAGCCGCACTGGGACGAGAGCAGCGGGCTTTCGCCCGACGCGCTGCGCACCGCCCTGCTCAAAATCGAAGCCGAAACGGCGTCGCAGCCGCGCATCGTCACCAAGACCCGCCTCTATGAAAAGGTCATGGAAAGCGCACGTCTCGACATTGACCCGCGCGACTTCTTTCCCGAAAAGCTGCAGCATGAATTTCTGATTTCCCGCATTCGCGGTCGGTGGGAGCGCGACCTGCACGCAACCGTGCTTGCCCCGCTGCTCGCCGAAAATCAAACTGCGGTCGACGGGCTTTGCTACACCGGCGGCGCCGACTTCGGGCACACCTCGCCCGACTGGACGGCAATCCTCTCGCTCGGTCTGCCGGGACTGCTCTCGCGCATCGAGGGAACGCGCGCAAAGAAGTCCCCGCTCACCGCAGAGCAGGCGGTTTTCTACGACTGCTCTGCCGACACGCTGCGCGCGACGATTCGCTTTGTCTCGCGTCTTGCCGACGCGACCGACGCGCTTGCCGTGCGCGGCAATGACAAAATGCGCCTTGTCTCGGATTCGCTGCGTCACCTGACAGTTGCCGCGCCCGCGACCCTGCTCGAAGCGATGCAGCTCATGATGATCTGGTACAACCTGCAGACCAATGTCGAGCGCGACCCCATTCGTTCGCTCGGCGGGCTTGACCGCCTGCTCTTCCCCTTTTACCGCGACGACCTTGCAGCCGGCAGGCTCACCGACGGGGCGGCGCGCGAGCTGTTCCGCTACTTTATGCTGAAGTGCTTTGCGATGCAGGTCACGGCAAACATTCCCTTCTACATCGGCGGCAGAAATGCCGACGGCGGTGACGCCTGCAACGCGCTGACCGCGCTCATCGTCGAGGAATATACCAAGCTGGACATCGATGACCCGAAAATTCATGTGCGCTTTCACAAGGATTTCCCCGAGGACATTCTCAAAAAAATTCTCGCCTCGATTCGTGACGGCAGAAACAGCTTTGTTTTCATCAATGACGAGGTCGTCGAGGACGCGCTGGTCGCGCTCGGCGAGGACCGCAGCGACGCGCGAAACTTCACGGTCATCGGCTGCTACGAGCCTGCCGCGCTCGGCAAGGAGATTCCCTGCACCACTGCGGGGCGCGTCAATCTGCCGAAGGCGGTGCTGACCGTCATGAACGGCGGCGTTGACCCGTACAACGGCGAAAAGGTCGGCATTGTCGATGCCGACCCCGATTCCTATGCCGATTTTGACAGCTTCTACGCTGCCTGCAAGCAGCAGATTTCCGCCTTTGCCGACCGTGCAATGCAGTTGATTGCCGCGCATGAGCAATACTTCCCCGCCTTAAATCCCGCGCCGCTCCTGTCCGCGACCTTCTCCGACTGCGTGGAGCGCGGCGTCGACGCCTACGACGGCGGCGCGAAATACAACAATTCTGCGATTAACACCATCTGCATTGCCAGTGCGGTCGACGCGCTGATTGCCGTCAAAAAGTTCGTCTTTGAAGAAAAACGGCTGAAGCTCTCGGAATTTGCGAAGATTCTGCAAAACGACTGGGCGGGACAGGAGGAACTGCGCCTGATCGCCCTCAAAAAACTCCCGAAATACGGCAACGGCATTCCCGAGGTTGACGCGCTCGCCGCCGACGTCGTCCGCTTTGCGGCGTCCTGCATCAACGGGCGTCCGAACGGGCGCGGCGGCGTCTTCCGCTGCGGCTGCTTCTCCATCGACTATCGGCTGACCTTCGGCGAGCGCACGGGCGCAACCGCAGACGGCAGACACGCGGGCGAGCCGCTCTCGAAAAATATGTGCGCCGTCACCGCCATGGACAAAGAGGGCGTGACCGCGCTGATTCACTCGGCGACCGAGGTCGACTACACAAACACGCCGAACGGCACGGTGCTTGACCTTGTGCTCTATGCGGGTGCAACCGAGGGCGAAGCCGGCATCGACGCGATGGAAGCGCTGGTCAAGACCTTTATCGAGCGGCGCGGCTTTGCCGTTCAAATCAACGTGCTTTCGCCCGAGGTCCTGCGCGCGGCACAGGCAGAGCCTGAAAAATATGCGACGCTGCAGGTGCGTCTGTGCGGCTGGAACGTCTACTTTACAGCGCTTACGCACGTTGAGCAGGACGAGTTTATCCGCCAGAGCGAAAATGCCGCAGGCGCATGAATCAAAATCGGAGAGAGACGATGCTGCAAGGGACTTACATCAACATCAAGCGATTTGAAATCCACGACGGCGACGGGCTGCGCACCACGCTGTTTCTCAAAGGCTGTCCGCTGCGCTGCAAATGGTGTCACAACCCCGAGGGGCTGTCGACCCGCCCCGAACTCGGCTTCTATGCGCAGAAGTGCGTCTCCTGCGGGCGCTGCGCCGCCGTCTGTCCGGTCGGCGCACACACGTTTGCGGACGGTGCGCACCGCTATGACCGCACAAAGTGCATTGCCTGCGGCAAATGCGAGACCGTCTGCCTCGCCGACGCGCTGTTGCTGTACGGCAAACGCTCGACCGCCGAGGAACTGCTGCCGAAGCTGCTTGCGGACAAAGCGTTTTATGACAATTCGGGCGGCGGCGTGACGCTTTCGGGCGGCGAGCCGCTGCTGCAAGCCGATTTTTGCAGTGAACTTTTGACGCTGCTGCAAGCCGCCGGCGTCCATACGGCGGTCGACACCTGCCTTGCCGTTCCCCGCGAACGGCTCGAAAAGGTGATTCCCGTCACCGATACCTTTCTTGTCGACGTCAAGGCAATCGACAGCACTCTGCACCGCAGGCTGACCGGTATGCCGAACGATAGAATTCTGTCCAATCTGCGCCTGCTCGACTCCCTGCACAAGGCGGTCGAAATCCGCATTCCCTTTGTCCCCGGGCAAAACGCGGGCGAAATCGGTGCGATTGCCGACTTTCTCTCGACGCTCACCTGCGTTACAGGCGTCCGTGTACTGCCCTATCACAATCTGTCGGGGTCAAAGTATGCGTCTATCGGTATGACCTATCCGCTCGCCGCAGAGCGCACGCCGATTCCGACTGCGGAAGAAACCGAAGCCGCAAGAGCCGTCCTCGCGTCCCGCGGCTTACCCGTTCTGCGGTAAACCGATTGCAAGCAAAAAGCCTTCCTTTGGGAAGGCTTTTTGTACACGGCGGGAGCAAGCCCCCGCCCTACGCCACAAATCCATTCCGGCGGCTTCAAATCAATCACAGCCGACGAACGCGGATGCATTCTGCGCGTTTCTCGGCTGGAATTTACGCACACCCGGTAGGGCGGGAGCAAGCCCCCGCCCTACGCCTACAAATCCATTCCGGCGGCTTCAAATCATCACAGCCCACGAACGTGAAAGCATCCCGCGCGTTTCTGCGGCTGAAATTTACGCACACCCGGTAGGGCGGGGGCTTGCTCCCGCCGCTCCCCGGATTTTTCCATATTCGCCGCATCGCGCGGCTTATCGGACGGACGACACCACGCCGATAAAGATGGGCGCGTTGCCATTCTCACAGTCAACCAGCATATAGACAAACGGGCGGTCGAGAATGACTTCCTTCGGCTGTTCCGGTATAAATGCCGCGCATTCCTTCATCTCGACGACGGTCGCCGCGCCGGCTTTTGTGCCACGCTCGTCTACCGCAATAAAGGTCTTGTGCAGGACACGGCTGATGCAGAGGTTATTGCCGTCGTCAAGCTCCGCCATGCCCGAAAAATCGGCTTTTCCCTCATCAAAAGCATCGGTCATGCCCATTTTTACAAGCGCGTCGTTCAGCGTGATCGCGTACTCGCTTTCAAAACGCGGCAGCCCGGCGTTGACCGTTTGACTTTGCACATTTTCGAGCAGCGAGGTCAGTTTTTCGCCGTCGAGCGACGCGACATAGTCGGCAATCGGGATATTTTCGCTCGGCAGCAACGCGGCAAAGGCATAGCGCCGTCCGGCGTAATACTTGAGAAAGCCGGTTGTGCTTTCGTCCTCGAGGTAGCGGCTCTCCTCCGAATACAGCATTTTCACCTCGCTCTTCTTCCCGTCCGCGTCGGTGAAATCCCGCGTTCTGACCTCGTTTTCTCTATAAACCGTCTCCCATTCGGCGTCAAAGGCAAGCGCGTTGACAAGATACATCACGGCGACGGCGGGCACGCGGTCGAGAATGTCCTTCACCAGCCCGTCGGTATGCTCCTCAACCCACTTGTTAATCTGCGCAGCCGTCTCGTCGCCGAACGCGGTCTTGAAAATCGACGCGCCGTAGCCGTCGGCGTTCTTCTGCAAAAATTCCTCGCGCACCTTGAGGTCTTCGCGCACCCAAAGCGAGTTGGCGATACTGAGCTTTGCCTTGTCGCTCCCGTCGTTTCCAAATGTGGCAAGGTACGCCGCGATTTCCTCCGTGCGCATACCGAGGACGCGCTCCATCTGTGCAAGCGTCTCGCCCTTTGCTCCGCCCGCCGTCATGCCGAGCGCGCCGAGCACCGAGAGCGGCGAAAGCAGCGCGTTTCCGCCGTCATAGCACTTGACAAGCAGTTCGGCGGCAAAATCCGCATAGGTTTTTTCCGCGTCTGCGGGCGGCTCGGTCAAAGCCGCCTTTTGCGGCAAAGCACCGCCCAAATCCTCGGGCAAATCGGGATTCGTTTTGCCGCAGCCGACAAGCGGGAGCAGCATACAAGCGCCGAGCAGGATTGCCGTGATTTTTTTCAGCATGGGAATGTCCTCCGTTTTTGTTTTTGCTTTGTACCTGTTAGTCGCAGGAGTCCGAAAAAATCCTCACCGAATATGAAAACAAGCCTTCCCCGAGGGGAAGGCTTGTTTTCAACAAAAAGAGACGGCGCGAGCCGTCTCTTTTCTGCTATTCGTTTTCTCAGCCGATCACGCGGACGCGAATCATGCCGTCCACCTTGCCGAGTGCTTCGGTCGTTGCGGGCGAAATCGCGCAGTTCGTATCGACAATCGTGTAGGCGTATTCGCCCTTCGAGCCGTTGCCGAGGTTTTCGATGTTGATGCCCTCTTTTGCCAGCAGGGTTGTAATCTGCGACAGCACGGCGGGAATGTTCTTGTGCGCAAGACAGATGCGCGCGCCGCCGCTCTTCGGAACGGTGACGGTCGGGTAGTTGACGCTGTTGACGATGTTGCCGTTTTCGAGGAAGTCGCGCAGCTCTCTTGCCGCCATGACCGCACAGTTGTCCTCCGACTCGGCAGTGCTTGCGCCGAGGTGCGGAATCGAGATGACCTTCTCCGCGCCGATCAGCTCGGGCGTCGGGAAATCGACGACATAGGACGCAACCTTGCCGCTTGCAATCGCCTGCTTCATCGCGTCGGGGTCAACCAGCTCGGCGCGGGCGAGGTTGATGATGCGCACGCCGTCCTTCATCTGCGCAAAGGCTTTGTCATTGATAAAGCCCTTGGTGTCCTTGGTTGCGGGAACGTGCAGCGTGATGTAATCGCACGCCGCAAAAATCTCGTCGTAGTTTGCGGCGAGCGCGACCGAGCGCGACAGATGCAGCGCGTTTGCGACCGAGAGGAACGGGTCGTAGCCGATGACCTTCATGCCGAGCGAAACCGCGGCGTTGGCGACCATGCCGCCGATTGCGCCGAGACCGATGACGCCGAGCGTCTTGCCCGCAATCTCACAGCCTGCGAATGCGCCCTTGCCCGCCTCGACTTCCTTGGCGATGTTGTCGCGGTCCTCGACCGACTTTGCCCAGTTGATCCCGTCGACGACGCCGCGCGAAGAAAGCAGCAGTGCGCAGACCGCCAGTTCCTTGACGGCGTTGGCATTTGCACCCGGGGTGTTAAAGACGACGACGCCCGCGTCGGCACACTTGTCGACCGGAATGTTGTTGACGCCCGCGCCGCAGCGCGCGATGGCGAGCAGCTCGGGATTCAGCGGCATATCGTGCAGCTTTGCGGAACGCACCATAATGGCGTCGGGCGTCGCGCAGTCGTCGCTGACCTGATAGTTTGCGTCAAAGACGGCGGTGCCGACCTTGGCGATTTTATTCATCAATTTGATATTCATTGTCTCTTCCTCTTATTTCTTCGGATTGTTCTTGGCGAAGTCCTTCATGAACGCGACCAGTTTCTCTACGCCCTCGATCGGCATCGCGTTGTAAATCGAAGCGCGCATACCGCCGACGCTTCTGTGCCCCTTCAGGCTCTTGAGTCCCGCCGCAGCCGCCTCGGTGGCAAACTTCTTGTCGAGGTCGGCGTCACCGGTGACGAAGGTAACATTCATCATCGAGCGGCTCTCCTTCTTGACGGGCGCGATGTAGTAGTCCTGCGAATCGAGATAATCGTAGAGCACGGCGCACTTCTTTTCGTTGTACGCCTTCATATTCTCCAGCCCGCCGATGTCGTTCAGCAGCCACTCATAGACGAGACCCGCCATGTAAATCGAGTAGCAGGGGGGCGTGTTGTACATCGAATCGTTGTCCGCCATGGTCTTGTAGTCGAGCATGGTGGGAATGTCCTCGCGCGCGTTGCCGAGGAGGTCCTCACGGATAATGACGACGGTCAGACCCGCGGGTGCCATGTTCTTCTGCGCGCCGGCGTAAATCACACCGAACTTCGAGACGTCGACCGGCTCGGAAAGAATGCAGGAGGACATATCGGCAACCAGCGGAATATCGCCGGTATCGGGAATATAGGGGAACTTCGTGCCGTAAATCGTGTTGTTGAAGCAGATATGTACATAGTCTGCGTCGGGGCGGAAGCTCTCGCGCGTGGTTTTCGGAACGTAGGTGAAGTTATCCTCGGCGGACGAGGCTGCGCAGACGGCGTCGCCGTACTTCTTCGCCTCTTTGAACGCCTTGTTCGAGAACTGACCCGAAACGATGTAGTCCGCCTTGTGATTCTTGTTCATCAGATTCAGCGGAACGGCGGCGAACTGCGTGGACGCGCCGCCCTGGAGGAACAGGACCTTATAGTTGTCGGGGATATTCATCAGCTTGCGGAGATTTGCCTCCGCAGCCTTGATAATCGCATCGTAGTCCGACGATCGGTGACTCATCTCCATAACCGACATTCCGCTGTCGCCGTAACAGACAAGCTCGTCCCTTGCTTTTTCAAGCACTGCCAGCGGCAGCATGGAAGGACCGGCGGAAAAATTATAAACTCTTGACATGATGAGACACCAGACCGCATTT
>SFNW01000017.1 GCA_004554105.1 Clostridiales bacterium
CGGTGCATTCAAGAAGAAGGAAGAGACGCACAGAATGGCAGAGGCAAACAAGGCTTTTGCACATTACAGATATTAAGCCGCAGAGAAGGAGAAAACAATGCCAAGAGAATACCCGCTTGAGCGGACTCGCAATATCGGCATCATGGCACACATCGATGCCGGTAAGACGACCACGACAGAGCGTATTCTGTTCTATACCGGTAAGACGCACCGCATCGGTGAAGTTCACGAAGGCGCTGCGACGATGGACTGGATGGAACAGGAGCAGGAGCGCGGCATTACCATTACGTCCGCGGCTACCACATGCTACTGGAAAAACAACAGAATCAACATCATCGACACCCCCGGCCACGTTGACTTTACCGTCGAAGTTGAGCGCTCGCTTCGCGTGCTCGACGGCTCGGTAACCGTCTTCTGCGCGAAGGGCGGCGTCGAGCCCCAGTCTGAAACCGTTTGGAGACAGGCTGACAAGTATCAGGTCCCCCGCATGGCGTATGTCAACAAGATGGACATCACCGGCGCGAACTTCTACCGCGTTGTCCAGATGATGAAGGACAGACTGCACACCGTGCCTGTTCCGATTCAGCTGCCGATCGGTAAGGAGTCGACTTTCAGAGGCATCATCGACCTTCTGAACATGGAGGCTGATATTTACTACGACGATCTCGGCAAGGATATGCGCGTCGAGCCTATTCCGGAGGATATGCGGGAAGAGGCGGAGAAGTATCGCGCAGAACTGGTCGAAACCGTTGTCGAAACCGATGACGCGCTGATGGAAAAGTATCTGATGGGCGAGGAGCCGACCGTCGAAGAACTGAAAAAGGCGATTCGCGCAGGCACGATTGCCAACAAGATCGTTCCCGTCACCTGCGGCACTTCTTATAAGAACAAGGGCGTACAGAAACTGCTTGACGCCATCATCGACTATATGCCTTCTCCGCTGGATATCCCGCCGATTAAGGGCGTCAACCCCGAGACCGGTGAGGAAGACCACAGAGAAGCCGATGACAACGAGCCGTTCTCCGCTCTTGCATTCAAGATTATGACCGACCCGTTCGTCGGAAAACTCTGCTTCTTCAGAGTTTACTCCGGTACGATTGAGGCGGGCAGCGCAGTGTACAACTCGACGAAGGGTACGCGCGAGCGTTTCGGTCGTATCCTGCAGATGCACGCAAACGACCGTAAGGATATTGATTGCTGCTACTCGGGCGATATTGCCGCAGTCGTAGGCGTTAAGAATACGACGACCGGTGATACCTTCTGCGATGAGAAGAATCCGATTATCCTGGAATCCATGGAATTCCCCGAACCCGTTATTCGTGTCGCGATTGAGCCGAAGACGAAGGCAGGTCAGGAAAAGATGGGCATCGCGCTTTCCAAGCTGGCTGAGGAAGACCCGACGTTCCGCACCTATACGGACGAAGAAACCGGACAAACCATCATCGCCGGCATGGGCGAATTGCACCTCGAAATCATCGTCGACAGACTGCTTCGCGAATTCAAGGTTGAAGCAAACGTAGGTAACCCGCAGGTTGCTTACAAGGAGACCATTCGCAAGAAAGTCGACCATGAGACGAAGTACAAGAGACAGTCGGGCGGTAGCGGTCAGTACGGTCACGTCAAGATCATTCTCGAGCCCAACGAGCCCGGTAAGGGCTATGAGTTCGTTAACGCCGTAACCGGCGGTGCGATTCCGAAGGAATACATTCCCGCCGTCGATGCAGGTATCCAGGGCGCAATGCAGAGCGGCGTACTTGCAGGTTACAACGTTGTGGACGTCAAGGTCACGCTTTATGACGGCTCTTATCACGAGGTCGACTCCTCCGAAATGGCATTCAAGATCGCCGGTTCGATGGCGTTCAAGGAAGCAATGCGGCAGGCAGACCCTGTGCTCACCGAGCCGATTATGAAGGTTACGGTAACGACGCCGGACGATTATCTCGGCGATGTTATCGGTGATATCAACTCCCGCCGCGGACAGATCCAGTCGATGGAGCCTGTCGCGGGCGCACAGCAGGTCAATGCGTTTGTCCCGCTGTCCGAGATGTTCGGTTATGCAACCAGCCTTCGTTCGAGAACGCAGGGTCGCGGCATCTACACCATGGAGCCGAGCCACTTCGCCGAAGTGCCGAAGAACATTCAGGAAGAGATTATCAAGGCAAGAGGCAAGAAAGACTAATTATAATATTTCGGTGCGAACCGATTTATAGAACAAAAACCAATTAAAAATTTTATATTCAGGAGGATATTAAAAATGGCAAAGCAAAAGTTTGAGAGAACCAAACCCCATGTTAATATCGGTACGATCGGTCACGTTGACCATGGTAAGACCACGCTGACCGCGGCGATTACCAAGTACCTTTCTCTCGGCAACGGCAACATCGAGTTCATGGCTTATGACCAGATCGATAACGCGCCCGAAGAGAGAGCAAGAGGTATCACGATCAACACCAGACACGTTGAGTATGAGACCGCAAAGCGTCACTATGCGCACGTTGACTGCCCCGGCCACGCCGACTACGTCAAGAACATGATCACCGGTGCGGCGCAGATGGACGGTGCAATCCTCGTTGTTGCAGGTACGGACGGTCCTCTTCAGCAGACCCGTGAGCACGTTCTGCTCGCTCGTCAGGTCGGCGTTCCCGCAATCGTTGTCTTCATGAACAAGACCGATATCGTCGACGACCCCGAGCTGCTCGACCTCGTTGAGATGGAGATTCGCGATCTGCTTTCGCAGTACGAGTTCCCGGGCGACGATGTACCGATCATCAGAGGTTCCGCTCGTGTAGCGCTGGAGTCTTCCAGCACCGACCCGAACGCTCCCGAGTATGCTTGCATCAAGGAGCTGATGGACGCTGTTGACGATTACATTCCTACGCCTGACAGAATGAGTGACAAGCCGTTCCTGATGCCTGTCGAGGACGTATTCTCGATTTCCGGTCGTGGTACCGTTGCTACCGGCCGTGTTGAGAGAGGCGTTCTGAAGATGGCTGACGAAGTTGAGATCATCGGTCTCACCGAGGAGAGAAAGAAGACCGTTATCACCGGTATCGAGATGTTCCACAAGATGATGGACGAGGCTCAGGCAGGCGATAACATCGGCGCTCTGCTCCGTGGTATTCAGAAGAACGAAGTCGAAAGAGGTCAGGTTCTCTGCAAGCCCGGCACGATTCACCCCCACACCGAGTTCATCGGTCAGGTTTACGTTCTGACCGAAAAAGAGGGCGGTCGTCAGAAGCCGTTCTTCTCGGGCTACCGTCCGCAGTTCTACTTCAGAACGACCGACGTAACCGGTACCATCAAGCTCCCCGAGGGCGTTGATATGTGCCGCCCGGGCGATAACGTCAACATGGACGTTACCCTGATTACGCCTATCGCTATCGAAGTCGGCCTTCGTTTTGCAATCCGTGAGGGCGGCAGAACGGTTGGCTCGGGCGTCGTTACCGAGATCAAGGGCTAATCAATCCCATTTTGCAAACCCATAGGAATAGGGGCGGCGGTTACCGCCGTCCCTGTTTTCTTAGGTGAAAATTTAATTTTATATTTTATATCTTTGGGGAATGGTGCAATTCCATACCGGCGGTAAAGTCCGCGAACACGAAAGTGCCGAGCAGGTGAGATTCCTGCACCGACAGTACAGTCTGGATGAGAAAAGATAGAAAAGACAGCCGTATAGGTTTCTGTACGCGAAATTTCGGTTCCCCTGTAAGTTTCTTGCAGGGGAATTTGCTTTTCTCCAAAGGGGTTGGAGGTTTCATTATGACAAGTTCATCGAAAAAAATCAATCGCGTTGTTGCAACTGCCGTATTCGCTGCGGTTGCATATTTATCCATGTTTTTCACGCCGTTTCGCGTGGATTTTCTGACCTTTGACATCAAGGACGCGGTCATGACAATCGGCGCGCTCTATCTCGGACCGATTGCGGGGCTTTGTATGTCTGCCGTAACGGCACTGCTCGAGATGGTCACCATCAGTCAGACCGGGCTTGACGGCATGATTATGAATTTCCTCGGCTCTGCGACCTTTGCTGTAGTCGCATCGGTGATTTATACATACAGAAAAAGCCTGAAAACCGCTGTTCTCGGCTTGATTGCCGCAACGCTTGCCATGACGGCTGTCATGCTTGCATTCAATCTGATTATCACGCCGCATTTCAAGGGGATTCCGGTGCAAGCGGTTATTGATATGATCATGCCGCTGCTGCTGCCGTTCAATCTGCTCAAGGGGATTCTGAATTCTGCGCTCGTCATGCTGTTATATAAGCCGGTGACCACCGCGCTGCGGCACACGCGCCTTGCCGTCGGCGATGCGCACACGGGATTGAATAAAAATACAGTCATCATTTCGATTGTTTCGCTGGCTGTCATTGCGGCGGCACTTCTGTTCTTCTTTACACAGCTCGGCGCGACCGTTTAAAAAAGTTTAAGAATTGTTTTTCGGATTTCCTTGATTTACCCATACAAATCATGTACAATATAGGTATGCGTAAAAGGATACGGGAGACAAAATGTTTGAAAATCTGAACCATACTCTCTATACGTTTATCATCTCCATGCTGCCGATTGTCGAGCTGCGCGGTGCAATTCCCGTCGGCTGCGGCTTCGGCTTGCCGTTTTGGGAATGCTATCTTATTTGTGTCGTCGGAAATCTGCTTCCGGTTCCGATTATTCTGCTGTTCGTCCGCTTTGTTTTAAGTTGGATGAAAACAATCAAGCATCTTGATAAGATTGCCGTTTGGGTGGAAAACAAGGCTCACAAGCATTCGGCGGGTATTGTAAAATATGCGTCGTGGGGGCTGTATGCCTTCGTGGCGATTCCGCTGCCCGGCACGGGCGCGTGGACCGGCGCACTGATTGCCGCGCTTCTTGATATGCGCATGAAAAAGGCACTTCCGACGATTGCGGCGGGCGTTTTGACGGCGGGGCTGCTTGTCGGCGGCATTTCGTACGGCTTTTTGAACTTCTTGAAGTTTTTGCTTTAACGGGTGATGACGTTGAGAAAAATCGATTACAGGAACACAACAACAAAAAGGCGGGAGACTCTTCTGCCTTTTTTGTCCGTGTTTTTGCTTGTCGCCGTGCGGTATCTGTATTTTGGATTTCGGTATTTTCCGCAGCTTGACGACTATATTCAGTATCACAATTATGCGCAGCAGGGAAGCGTTTTTTACCTGATTGAAAAATTAGGGCTGCTCGCCGCGCGACCGCTTGCGGGACTCTTTGACATTACGCTGTGGTCATGGCTGTGGCCCTGTATGATTTTGTCGGTGCTGCTGCTGTCTGCGCTCTATGCGGCGTCCGCGGTCACGTTCAAGAATCTGTTTGCGAAGCTGTTCGGCACAAGCGGATTTTTCTTCGTCATTTATGCGCTGATGCCGCTCGGCATCGAGGGGACCTATTGGGTCAGTGCCTCCTCACGAATCATTCCGGGGCTGCTTTTTGCCGCGCTGTCCGCAAGCTGCTTTCAAACCTTTTTGGACGGCGGCAGAAAAACTGCGCTGATTCGGGCGCTCGCCTTTCAGTTCCTTACATTCTGCTTTTATGAGCAGGCGGCGGTGCTGTCCTGTGCGCTGAACGTGCTGCTCGCGCTGCTCGCTGTCAAAAAGTCGGACTATCGCTGGGTTTGTTCGTTTTTGTGCATTGTTACAGCAGGGCTGTATTTCGGTCTGCGCAAGATTGCGGGACCCAGCCCGCTGTACGACGGACGCACGAATATCATTCTGCCGGCATCGGCATATTATTTTGATACGTTTCTGCCCGACTTGCTCTCGCAGATGAAGTCGGCGTTCCTCGGCGGCGGCTTTTATATCCTTGTGTACGGCTTCATTCGCGGGCTGCTCAATATCGTCTCGGACGGCGCGTGGGTCTACTGCGTGGCCTTGCTGCTTTTTGTGCTTTTCTTCGCCTTTGTACAGTTCGGCGGCGAGAACAAAAAAGAGCGCGGAAAGCTGCTCGCGCCGCTTTGGTTTGGAATTTTGCTTGCGCTCGCACCGCTTGCGCCGTTTTTCATCATCGAAAATCCCTGGTTTTCGATTCGGGGGACGGTGACGAGTTATGTCGGCATCGCGCTTGCCGCCGACCTTGTAATGCGGTTGATTTTCGGCGGCAGGCGGCGCGTCATCGGCACGCTCGGCAGTCTGCTTGCACTGGTTTTCTGCATTTGCTCGGTGTCCGAGCTGGCAGACTATAAGGCAAACTGCGAGGCGGACAGCCGCGCGGTCGGCGCGGTCGCCGCGATTGCGGAGGATTATCCCACCGGCGGTAAGGTGGCGATTCTCAATTTGAGCGACACCTATGTGACCGAGCAGAACTATAAATTCCACGAGCATATTACCGGCGTGACCGAATCGAGTTGGGCACTGACCGGCGCGGTGCGCTGTCATAACGACAACCAAGCGGAAGGGATTACCTATGTGCCGATTCCGCTTGACGAGCCGTGCGCTTATGCCGCGTGGGAATACGAGGAAAAAACGCTGTATTCGATGGACGGCGTGTATTGCTACGATGCGGACACGGGCAGCGTTGCGCCGCTTCGCGTCGAGTATGCGGGCGACGGGCAATTCCTCTTATATCATGCCGACGGCAGTCTGTACGGTCGAATCGAAGAAAAAGACCGAATCGGATATTTTTTTGAGGAATAATGCGCAAACCTATTGCAGTACGGCGGTATTTGTGCTATACTGTTCTCATCAACAAGTCAATATTTTTCTTATCAAGAGCGGCGGAGGGACTGGCCCTGTGAAGCCCGGCAACCTGCAGTGATGAAAGGTGCCAATTCCTGAGAGATGAGAATTCACCCTCGGGATTTATCGCGAGGGTTTTTCTTTTGCCAAAGGAGGTACAATGAGCAAATATCTGTTTACATCCGAATCGGTCACCGAGGGACATCCCGATAAAATCTGCGACAAAATTTCGGACGCGATTCTCGACGCGATGCTGGAACAGGACCCGCAGTCGCGCGTAGCGTGTGAGTCTTTTGCGACAACCGGACTGATTATGATTATGGGCGAGGTCACGACCAAGGCGAATGTGGACGTCGCCGAGATTGCGCGCAAGACGGTTCGCGAAATCGGCTATGACCGCGCGAAATTCGGCTTCGACTGCGAGACCTGCGCCGTGCTGAACTCTCTGCACAAGCAGTCGCCCGACATTGCACTCGGCGTTGACAAGTGTGCCGAGGCGAAGAGCGGCGAGCAGAGCGACGGATTGGACACCGGCGCGGGCGACCAGGGACTGATGTTCGGTTACGCCTGCGACGAGACAAAAGAACTGATGCCGCTGCCGATTTCGCTGGCACACAAGCTGGCGATGCGTCTGACCGAGGTCAGAAAGAACGGCACGCTGAATTATCTCCGTCCCGACGGCAAAACGCAGGTCACGGTCGAGTACGACGACGGCAAACCTGTCCGCATCGACGCGATTGTCATTTCCTCGCAGCACAGCGACGAAGTCAGCCTTGAACAGATTCGCGCCGACGTGATTGAAAACATCATCAAGCCGGTCATTCCCGCGGATTTGATGGATAAGGGCACGAAAATCTACGTCAACCCGACCGGACGCTTTGTCATCGGCGGACCGATGGGCGACACCGGTCTGACCGGCAGAAAGATTATCGTCGACACCTACGGCGGCTACTCGCGCCACGGCGGCGGCGCGTTCTCCGGCAAAGACCCGACCAAGGTCGACCGCAGCGCGTCCTACGCGGCGAGATACATTGCGAAGAACGTGGTTGCGGCGGGGCTTGCCAAAAAGTGCGAGGTGCAGATTGCCTATGCAATCGGCGTGGCAAAGCCGGTCTCGGTCATGGTCGACACCTTCGGTACCGGCGTGGTTTCGGACGAGAAGCTGTCCGCAGCCGTCTGCGATGCGGTAGACCTCCGTCCCGCAGCCATTATCAAACGCTTTGATTTGCGCCGCCCGATTTACAAGCAGGTTGCCGCATACGGGCACATGGGCAGAGAAGATTTGGACATTCCGTGGGAAAAGACCGATCTTGCCGACGTGCTGAAAGCAGCCGTAAAATAAAGATTTACCCCCGTAACAAGAAAGGCATATATTGTTACGGGGGTGATTTCGATGTATAATGACCTTATCCTGATTATCATCAGCGTTTTTGCCGTGTTCGGTGCCTATGCCGTCATTCGCGAAATCGTCATGCTGTTTGTCAAGAATACCGACATCGTTTATGCGGTGCGGCTGCGCGGGGACGGCGACGCCTTGCGGGTCGAAGAAGCCTTGGCAAAGGCGGAATATCTGGCACAGACCGATTTTGAGACCGAAAGCCGTCCCGTTTTGCTGCTGGACGGCGGCGATGCGGAAGACGCCGCGCGATACGGGTACGAGGTTTATATCAAACAGGGATAGCGAGGGAAAGATGGGGGACGTAAAAGACACACACGAGATTTCCGGCACGGTCGAATCGGTGGTTTTTCGGAATGAGCAGAACGGCTATACGATCCTTGAGGTCTTTTCCGAAGAACGAGGGGAGATTGTGACCGTTGTCGGCACGATGCCGTTTGTCGGCGAGGGCGAGAGCATCGCCGTGCGCGGCAGTTTTGTCTTTCATAGCGAGTATGGGCGACAGTTTCGCGCCGACAGTTTTGAAAAGCGCATTCCCGAAGACCCGAACGCGATTTTGAAGTATTTGTCCTCGGGCGTCATCAAGGGAATCGGACCGAAGATTGCGGCAAAAATCGTTGAAAAATACGGCACGGACACCTTCGACGTGATGAGCAATCACCCGGATTGGATTGCCGATTTCAAGGGAATTTCGCTGCGCCGCGCCATGGAAATCAGCGACGAGGTGCGAAAGCAGATGGGCTTTTACCGCCTGTTCGACTTCTGCCGCGACTATGTAACCATGCCGGTCGCACTGCGCATTTACAATACATACGGCGACGGCTCGATTGAGCTTCTGCGTGAGAATCCGTATCGGCTCTGCGGCAAGATTCGCGGGTTCGGCTTTCAGACGGCGGACACGATTGCCATGCGTTCGGGCGGTGCGCCCGACGCGCGGGAGCGCGTACTCGGCGCGACGATTCGCGTGCTGGAGCGCGCGAGCGAAACCGGCGGGCACGCCGGTCTGCCGGTTAAGCAGGTGGTATCCGAGGTGGCGGCATTGCTCGAGCTGGATACAAAAATCGTCTCAAAACACGAAAAAAACTTCGTTGTTGAACGGCAAATCGGCTATCTGCATCGGAAGAGCGATTCGCTTTTATATATCAACAGCTTTTTTGACGCCGAAAAGCGCATTGCGGCAAGGCTGCTTCGGCTGGACGCCGCCTGCGTCCGCTATGCGGTGCAGGATATGGAGCCGCTGATTAACCGTACCATGCTCGAAAGCGGGCTGGAATACGCCGATATGCAGCGCAGAGCGCTCTTTGAAGCGGCGTCAGGCGGCGTGCTGATTGTGACGGGCGGTCCCGGCACGGGGAAAACGACGATCATCAAGGCGCTGATTCGCATTTACGAGAGCATGGGCTGTGAGGTGGCACTTGCCGCGCCGACCGGACGCGCGGCGAAGCGCATGGCGGAATCGACTTCTTATGAAGCGCGGACGATTCACCGCCTGCTTGAGGTGGAATTTCGCGGCGAGGACGGGGACGGCGCGGTTTTTGTGCGGAACGAGCACAATCTGCTCGATGCGGACATCGTTATCATCGACGAGGCGTCGATGATGGATATGTTTCTGACCGATGCGCTGCTTGCCGCCATTCGCCCCGGCGCGCGTCTTGTCCTGCTCGGCGACTGCGACCAGCTGCCGAGCGTCGGTGCGGGCAATATTCTGCACGACTTGATTGACAGCGGCAGGTTCAACACGGTGCGTCTGACCGAGATTTTTCGACAGGGCAGTGAAAGCCTGATTGTCACCAACGCGCACCGCATCAACCGCGGCGAAATGCCGGTGACCGACGCGCGCGACAAGGACTTTTTCTTCATGCGGCGAAACGGCGAGGCGTTGATTGCGACGCTCGCCGACGTTTGCGCGACACGCCTGCCCGCGACCTACGGCGTCAGCCCGTTTGACAAGATTCAGGTGATAACCCCGACGCGCAAGGGCGCGGCGGGGACAGAAGCACTGAATGCGTTGCTTCAGGCGCGGCTGAATCCGCCCGCGCCCGACAAGCGGGAGCGGCGGTATCACGATGTGGTTTTCCGCGAGGGCGACAAGGTCATGCAGACGCGCAACAATTACGATTTGACCTGGCAGGAAAACGGCAAGGAGCGCTTCGGCATCTTCAACGGCGACATCGGCGTCATCGAGAAGATATACGACAGACAGTCGTATATGATGATTGACTTCGACGGCAGGGAGGTCAAGTACGGCTTCGATTTGCTGGACGATTTGGAGCACGCCTACGCCATTACGGTACACAAGAGCCAGGGCAGCGAGTATCCGTTTGTCGTGATGCCGGTCACCGATTTTCCGCCGATGCTGATGACGCGGAATCTGCTCTATACGGCGGTGACGCGGGCAAAGCAGATGGCGGTGCTGATCGGGCGCGAGGACGCGCTCTGCCGCATGGTGGAAAATGACCGCGAGACCGTGCGCTATACCGGACTTCGGGATTTGCTGAAAGAGGCGGAGAAGAATGCTTGACCGGCTGCTTGACCTTTTGTTTGTCCCGCGCTGTGCGGTCTGCCGCGTGCGCATGGACGCTTCGGGCGACGGCATTTGCGACAAGTGCCGCCGCTCCTATGAAAGTGCGAAGGATACGTTTTGCGATTTTTGCGGCATGACTGCGGCGCAGTGCTATTGTATGCCGTACAATCTGGTCGGCAGCGGTTGTATGTCCTATCGCAAGCTGCTCTTTTACAAGAAGGACGGCGCGCCTGTTGTGCGCAGCATGATTTACGCGGTGAAGCGGCGGCATACGCTTGCCGTCATGCGGTTTTTGGCGGACGAGCTTGCCGCGCTGACCGGCGGCGGCGTAATGGCGGACACGCTTGTGACCTTTGCGCCGCGCACGCGCGAAGCCGTGCGGAAGTACGGCTACGACCAGGGCAGGCTGATTGCAAAATACTATGCAGAGCGGACGGGCGGAGAATTCAAGCGTCTGCTTGTGCGGCGGCGCGAGACCAAATCGACCGAGCAGAAGCTGCTCAACGCCGCGCAGCGCACCGCAAACGTGCGCGGCGCGTTTGCCTGTCGCCGCGGAGAAGACCTGCGCGGGCGGCGCGTCGTGCTGATTGACGATGTGGTGACAAGCGGCTCGACCATGGCGGAATGCGTGCGCGTTTTGCTCGCGGCGGGGGCTATGCAGGTGGACTGCGTCAGTCTGATGCAAACTTATCGCGAGAATAAAGATAAAAATGATTGATTTTGCCATTCGGATGGTGTATAATTAAACTGTATCACTATGAAATAATGTACCGAAAGGAAGTACGATGAGTCGAGATATTGCGATTGACCTCGGTACGGCTACGGTGCTGGTATATGTAAAGGGCAGAGGCATCGTCCTCGAAGAGCCGTCTGTTGTGGCGATAGATAAAGTGACCGAGCGCGTCATCTGCGTCGGCAGGGAAGCACAGCAGATGCTCGGGCGGACACCGCAGAACATCGACGTGGTGCGTCCCCTGCGTGACGGCGTCATCAGCCGTTACGACGCGACGCTGCAAATGCTGCGGCATTTTATGGCGAAGGCGTGCGGAAATACGCTGATTAAGCCGCGCGTAATGGTTTGCATACCCAGTGCGATAACCGAAGTTGAGGAGCGCGCGGTCGTGGACGCCGCCAACCAGGCGGGCGCGCGGAAAACCTATTTGATCGAAGAGCCGGTGGCTGCCGCTATCGGCGCGGATATAGACATTTCGATGCCGAACGGCAATCTGATTGTCGACATCGGCGGCGGGACGACCGACATCGCGCTGATTTCGCTGAACAATACGGTTGCAAGCAAGTCGATTAAGGTCGGCGGCGACAAGTTTGACGAGGCGATTGTGCGCTATGTGCGCCGGAAATACAATGTTTTAATCGGTGACCGGACTGCGGAGGAGATTAAAATTCACATCGGCTCCGCCTGCCCGCGCCCCGAGGAAAAGTATATCAACGTCAAGGGCAGATGCCTGCTGCAGGGCTTGCCGAAAGCGATTCGACTCTGTGCGTCCGAAATGACGGTCGCGCTCGACGAGCCGGTCTCCGCCGTTATCGAGGCGGTCTGCTCGGTTGTCGAAAGCACGCCGCCCGAGCTTGTCGGCGATGTGCTTGCCAACGGCATCGTCATGACCGGCGGCGGCAGTCTGCTGTACGGGCTGGACCAGCGAATCGCCAAGTCGACCGGTATTCGGACGCGCGTTGCAAAGAATCCGGTGCAGTGCGTTGCGCTCGGTACGGGCAAGGCGCTCGACAACCTCGCAAAATTATCATAAAACGCGCCCGACGGGCGCATTCCGAAAGGTGGGCGCGCATTTGCCGTTCACTTTTTGTTTATTCGGGAGGATAAAATGGAGAATCTTTTCGGTAGCCGCGCATCGCGGCGCGTATTGGATTTGTTTGCGGAGCTTTCGCAAATTCCGCGCTCTTCGGGCAATGAGAGCGGCGTCGCCGACTGGCTCGAACGTTTTGCAAAGGAAAATCAGCTTGACTGTTACAGAGACGCGCAGAACAATGTTCTGCTGCGCTATATTCCCGCGCACGCGGCGCACGCGCCGTTTCTGCTGCAGGGGCATACCGATATGGTTTGTGTGCGCGAGCCGTGGTCTACGCATGATTTTGCCGCCGAGCCGCTGGAGCTATTCCTTGACGAAAGCGGACTGCTCGGCGCGAAGGGGACTTCGCTCGGCGCGGACGACGGCATCGGCGTTGCGCTGATGCTGGCAATGCTTGAGGAAAAGCCGAGCCGCGTCCTCGAATGCCTGTTTACGACGTCCGAGGAGACCGGCATGGACGGCGCAATCGGCTTTGACTATTCGCGTCTGACGGCGCGGCAGATGGTCAATCTCGATTCCGAGGACGAAAACGAGGCGATTGTCAGCTGCGCGGGCGGCTGCCGCCTGCTCGCCGAAAAGACGTTCAAGACCTGCGATGCAAGCGGGAATGCGCTTCGCGTGCGGGTCGGCGGCTTTGCGGGGGGACACTCCGGCTCGGATATTCACCTCGGCAAGGTGAACGCCGCGCGTCGGCTTGCCAAGCTGCTGGCAAAAATCTGCGAAAAGTACGACTGCCGCATGATTCGTTTTGCGGGCGGCGAGAAGAGCAACGCGATTCCCACCGATGCCGTTGCCGAGCTGCTCGTCGACGCGAGTGCCGAGCCGGAACTCAGTGAGCTGTTTGCGCGTGCGCAAAAAACCGTGACCGCGGCGGACGCTGCCGCCGAAATTACCTTTGAACGCTTTGCCTATACGGGACCCGTTTTTGATATGTATGCTACAAAGCAAATCTGCCGTCTGATTGCCACGGTGCGCAACGGTGTTGTCTCCCGTTACGAGCGTCTTGACCTTGTCAAGACCTCGCTGAATACGGGCATCGTGCGGGCGGAGAACGGGCATTTTGAACTGCACAGCATGGTGCGCTCCTCGGACGAGCGCGAGATGAAAGCGCTGACCGACGAGGTCTGTGCCATGATTGAAAACGCGGGATTTTCCTATCAGAAGGACGGCGAATATCCGTCTTGGGCGTTTGCGGAGCATTCGGCACTGCGCGAACGTTATCTTACCGCCTACCGCAGAGTATACGGGGGCGAGCCGCGCGTCTGCGGCATTCACGCGGGGCTGGAATGCGGCTTTGTCAAGGCGGCACTGCCGGACATGGATATTCTCTCGCTCGGACCGACGATGCACGACATTCACACGGTAGGCGAGCGGCTTGACCTCGATTCCTGCGACCGCTTCCTCGATATGCTGAGAATCCTTGTACACGAAGATGCGTAGAACAAACGCCAAATCCACATGGACGGCACTTGCGGTCTGCCTGCTGTTTGTACTGCTGATGGCGGCACTTTTCCTCTATCTTGGCGACCGAGAAGAGCCGCAGACGCCTTTGCCCGCCGACGACGGCATTACCGTGCATTTTATCGACGTGGGGCAGGGGGATTGTGCGATTGTGCAGACGCCCGACGGCAATCTGCTGATTGACGCGGGAACGCCGGACAGTGCGCAGGCAATTCGCCGCTATGCGGACGCGCTCGGCATCACCGAATTTGCCTATGCCATCTTCACGCACCCGCACGCCGACCATATCGGCAGTGCTGCCGCCCTGCTTGAAGCCTATCAATTCGACCGCGTGATTTTGCCGAACGCCGTCTCGACCTCGAAGACCTTTGAACACTTGCTTGACGCACTGGAAAAAGAGAATTGCGAAATGATCGAGGGCAAGGCGGGCGTCGGACTGACGCTCGGCAAACTGAAAATTGATTTGCTTGCCCCTGTCGGGGCGTATGAAGATCTGAACGACATGAGCGTGGTCGTTCTGCTGACCTATGATGGCGGCAAATTCCTGTTTACGGGTGACGCCGAGGCGGTCTCGGAAGCCGATATTCTCAAAACCGCCTCGCCCGACTGCGACGTGCTGAAGGTCGGGCATCACGGCTCTTCCACGTCGTCCAGCGAAGCCTTTCTGACGGCGGCTTCGCCCGAAATTGCCGTGATTTCGGTCGGAGAGGGAAACCCTTACGGGCACCCGCACGCTTCGATCGTCAAACGCCTCGAAACGTGCGGCGCGGAAATCTACCGCACCGATTTGTGCGGCAGCGTTGTCGTTTCCTTTGACGGAGAAAACTATACCGTTACAACAGAAAAGTGATGTGCAAGCGCACATCACTTTTCTTATATGTTCTCACTCAGAACAGCTTGAGCTTTAACCGCAGGTTGTCGGCAATCATGGCGATAAACTCCGAGTTTGTCGGCTTGCCGCGGTTGTTCTGAATGGTGTAGCCGAAGTAGGAATTCAGCGTGTCGACGTCGCCGCGGTCCCATGCAACCTCAATCGCATGGCGAATCGCGCGCTCGACGCGCGAAGTGGTGGTCGAATATTTCTTTGCAACCGACGGATAAAGCACTTTCGTGACCGAGTTGATGATTTCGCTGTCGCTGATGGTCATGAGAATGGCGGTGCGCAGATATTGGTAGCCCTTGATATGTGCCGGAACGCCGATTTGATGAATGATCTGCGTGACCTGCGTCTCAAGGTCAAGGTCGCTCTTGCCGACAGGCTCGGGCGCGGCACTCATTGCGGGGAGTGAAGTGTGCGGCTTGTTTCGCCGCGCGGCAATGGCGTCGATATGCTCTATCATACTGGAATAATTATAGGGTTTCAGCAGGCAAAGTTCCGCGCCGAGGTTGGTTGCCTCAACAAAAAGATTTTGATTTGCGACCATGGAAACGAGGATAAACGAGGTCGGCGTGTCCTTACCGAAGTCAATCGACCGTGCGTTGCGCAGAATGCCGATGCCGTCGAGCTTGGTCAGCCAAACATCAATGATTGCAATGTCGGGGTGCGTGCGGCTTATTTTTAAGAAAGCGTCTTCTCCGTTCGAGGCAACGTCAACATTCCGATAGCCCGCGCGGAACAGATTTTCTTTCAAAAAATTTCTTTGTTCGAGGTTTTCGTCGGCGATGAGGATTTTGGTATTAAACTCCATTGCAGTTGTGCGCTCCTTCTTCATTTAAATTGGTTTTGTGATATTATTTTACCATAAACTGTTAAAATTTGCAATAGAAGAGGAAACGAAATATATGCCAAAATTTCACCACTATATTTGGTATATATTTACATAATCACCACAATATCTGTCGAGCAAAAAAGATAGGTGGCAAATTTTGCCACCTAAACTATTTTTTACAGTGTGAACATTTCCCGTTGAATTCGTCGGTCAAATCCATTTCCAAAAGACCCTTGTCGATTTCCCGAAATCCGACTGCGCGGAGCAGGGTAAGGTCGCCCGCGTCCGACTTACAGCGCGCGCGGTGAATGCCGCACAAATCAATAAAATTCAACGTCCCGCGCGCGAGAATGAACATCCCCTCATAGTCGCTCACGTCCGGCTTTTGCTTTAAATCGAGGATTTCCGCACAGCCCGCGCCGAGTTTGAATTGGCAGATGCCGATGAGGGCTTCGTCTTCGCGGGCGGCATAAATAAGCGCGTCGGGGTCATAGGCGGCACCGCAGGCAAGGCAGACCGCTTCCTGCACCGCTTTCTCTTCAACAGGTTTTACAATCAGCATATATGTACACCTCAGTTCGCTTTGTTTTTCAAACTTTTCAGATATTTGACTTGTGCGCGGTCGAGATACCGCCACTTGCCGAGCGCGAGTCCGTCGAGTTTGATTTCGCCGATTTGCACGCGGCAGAGTCGGCTGACCGACAGCCCTGCCTGCTCGCACATTTTGCGGATTTGACGGTTCCGCCCCTCGTACAGCGTGATTTTCAGCTTGCCGCCGCCCTCGTGCCGCTCGATGACCTCAACCTCCGCGCCGCGCGTTCGATACCCGTCGATGACAAGCGGGGAACGCAGGATTTCGAGTTGTTTTTCGTTGAGTTCCCCGCGCACCGAAACATTGTAGAGCTTGGAGACGGCATGGCGCGGGTGCGTCAGCAGATTGGCAAGCTCGCCGTCGTCGGTCAAGAGGAGCAATCCCTCTGAATTCAGGTCGAGTCTGCCTATCGGATAGACGCGCGAGCCGACGTCCGCAACCAGTTCGCTGACGCACTTTCTGCCGCGGTCGTCGGACATGGCGGTGAGATAGCCGCGCGGCTTGTGCAGCATGATATAGAGATGCGGCTCGGTGGGATATTCGAGGATTTTGCCGCGGTAGGTAACGACGTCGCCGAGCGGGTCGACCTTGTCGCCGACGGCGGCGACTTTTCCGTTGACCGTGACCTTACCTGCGGCGATTTCGCTTTCGGCGGCACGCCGCGACATGACCTTGCAGTCGGTGAAGAATTTTTGCAGTCTGATTTTTTCCATAGAGACTCCGTAGAATGTCCGATTATTTTGCTCTGCCGACATAGCGTTCGGCAACGAGCGGCGATGAGGCGATTTCAACGCCGTCTACCGTCCAGACGACGCGCCCGAGCACGTCCTGCTCGTATACCGGCGCAAAGCGCGGACGGTTGAATTCAATGCGTTCGACAATGCTGCCGCGATTCTTTTTCAAAACGGCGGAAACCGGGGCGGGATTATACAGCATCACACTGCCGCATTCGCCGCCGAGAAGCGGCAGGGAGCAGGACACCTCGCCGGTATTCGCGAGCGAAACGCGCTCGTATTCGGCAAAGCCGCAGTCGAGCATCGCGGCATGGTCGCGCCAGTCGTCCGGCGCGCGGAGCGTGACCGCAATCAGCTCCACGCCGTCGCGCTCCGCTGCCGAAACAAGGCAACGCCCTGTCGCCTTGGTAAAGCCGGTTTTGACCCCGACCGCGCCGTCGTAGGTGAACAGCAGCTTGTTGTGATTGACGAGATAGCGCTTGCCGTCGCCGCCGTTCGGAATCGCGGCGCGCTGTGCGGCGCAGATTTCGCAAAACAGCGGGTCTTTCATGGCTTGCGCCGCAATCAGCGCAAGTTCGCGCGCGGTCGTATAATGCGCGTCGTCGGCAAGCCCGTGCGGGTTTGTAAAATGCGTGTTTTTCAGCCCGATTGCCGTCGCTTCCTCGTTCATCAGCGCGACAAAGCCCTCCACGCTGCCGGCAACGGCTATGGCAATCGCCTCCGCCGCATCGTTTGCACTCCGGAGCATCAGCCCGTAGAGCAGGTCGCGCAGCGTCATTTTCTCGCCCGCCTTCAGGTAGAGGGAAGACCCTTCAACGCCGACCGCCTTTGCGGAAACCGTCACCTCGGCGTCGGGGTCGCCGTGCCGAAGCGCGACCAGCGCGGTCATGATTTTCGTCGTGCTTGCCATGCCGCGACGCTCGTCCGCATTTTTTTCAAAGATAAATTCGCCGGTCGAGGCATTGTAGAGTGCCGCGCTGTCTGCCGAAACAGACGGCAGTGCGCCCGCTGCCGTCATGAGCATACAAAAAAGCAGGGCGCAGCAAACCATGCGCCGCAAAAACGCACCGAATCCGTACATTTCAATCACCGTCCTTCAAACAAGCATAGTTTTTACAAAGACGCTTGTTCTATACGGCGGCGTACGGAATCGGTGCCTGTCGAATTATTCCTCGTCCTCGCCCTTTTTGGTAAAGGCGGACTTGACGCGCGAAATGATTTCGGGCGAGCGTTCGATGACCGAAACAAGCTTTTCGACCGTGTCGCCCGCGTTCGGGTTGTCGACGGTGAGCAGTTCGACTCTGCCGTCCTTTGAGACGACCAAAAAGCCGATGGGAGAAACGCTGATGCCGGTTCCGCCTCCGCCCGAGAAGTTGGCGGATTTGAGCAGCGAGGGCTTTGCGTCCTTGCCGCCGAGCCTGTCGGGGTCATAGTCGAGACCGCCGGAGGCAAAACCGACGGCAACCTTGGAGACGGGGATAATCGTCGTGCCGCCCGCCGTTTCAATCGGCGAGCCGATAATGGTCTCGGCACCCACGATGTCCTTGATTTTTTCAAGCGAAACCTTGATAATATCGTTTATCTTGCTTTCTGCCATGGTAAACCTCCGTGCAGTTATGATTTTGTAAGATGAAAAATGTCTTTTCCTTTGAAATAATTATACGCTAAAGAAATGGCAATGTCAAGAAGCTGCCAAACCGTGAGCGATGCGGAAATCAGAATGTCGCACGTTGTCGTCTCGGCGGTGAAGTCGCAGCGGACGTAGATTTCGCCGCCGCGCTTTTTTCGGATTTTCATGTGGCCGTCAAGAAAGGCGAGCAGATAGACGACCGCCTGCGAGACGATGCCGTAGGTGATGGCGCAGCTTGCCGCGTCGCCGCCGCCCACCGTGATGACAATTTGCGAGACGTCGAGCCGCAGATGCTTGAACAGTTTGGTACAAAGCAGCTTGACGAGCGAGGTGACGGTTTCGATTTTTTCGCCGAGCGGTATCGTCTCGGCAGGTTTTTCGGGCTTTTTTTCGGCTTTTTTCTCAGCCGGCTTTTTTTCTTTCTGCTTCGGGTAGCCCTTTTTGAAGCGGGAGACTCTGACTTTCTTTTTAGTTTGCGGATACAGAGGGAATTTTATACCGAGAATCCGCAGATTGACCGCGGCTTCGTCGCTGCATTGAATATCAAAGCGGACGCGCAAACGAAGCAGCAAAGCAAGAATCAGGAAGATTGCCGCTAAAATCCACAGAAACAGGCTTCTCACCTCCGCAATCGGTATTTTTGACGCAGTTTTGCCGGCTTAATCGCCGCTTTCGCTTTCTTCGGTGTCTTCCGAGGTCGGCTCGCCGCCCGCAGCCTTCAGCGAGTCGAGCAGAGAGACGTCCGATTCGGCAAGCGAGGGCAGGTCGTCGAGCGAATTCAGCCCAAAGCAACGCAGAAACGCGGCGGTCGTCGTATAGAGCATCGGGCGTCCGGGCGCGTCGAGCCGTGACTTGGACTCAATCAGCCCGCGCTCAATCAGCGAATTGACCGCATAGCCGGAATCCACGCCGCGCACGGTGTCAATATATGCGCGTGTGACCGGTTGGTTGTAGGCGACGATGGCGAGTGCTTCGAGCGAGGAGTTTGAGAGATTGCCGCCGCGGCGAATGCCGAGTGCCGTGCGGATTTCGCGTATGTAATCGGGCTTCGTACAGAGCTGGCAACAATCGTCAAAGGTGAGCAATATAAGCCCGCGCGTGACCTTTCCGTCATTGTACTCGGCGGCAAAATCGGCAAGAAGGTCCTTGGCTTCCGCAGGGGAAATCTCCAAAATCTGCGCAAGCTTGGTGTAGCTGACGGGGTGTCCCGCCGCAAAGAGGACAGCCTCAAGCATCTCTTTTGTTTGTTCGGGGATAGCAAACAGATCGGACATTTTGTTTAACGCTGCTTTCGGCAGCGAAAGCTCCTTCTTAGAATTCTGTGGTCGGAATGCGAATATTTTCGGCGTCGCTTAGTTGTAAGATGACATCGTCGCCGACATTGCCGCTGTCCTCGTCGCCGCCCGTGAGCAGCACGGTGCGCTCCTTGATGAGTTCGAGCAGTGCCATAAAGGTTGCAATCAGTGCAGAGCGCGTTTTTGCGCTGCGCAGAACGTGCGAGAGCGAGGTTTTCTTCTTTTTCAGATGTACGACAATTTCGTCAATCTTTTCGGAAACCGGCACGACCTCTTCCTTGACGAGCGGAGAAAGATTGCGCGAATGCGCCGCCTCGATTTCCCGCAGGCGGATTGCCAAAACGCCGAGTGCCTTGTGCAGAAGTTCGGGAGACAGCCCCTCGGGGACTTCGTTTGAGGTCTTGATTTCGTCCTCGTCCTTTTCCACTCTGCCGCTGTACTGCGCGTAAATCGGCACGAGTTTTTCCGCCGCTTCCTTTGCCTGCTTGTAGAGCAACAGTGCTTCGGCAAGCGAGGTGCGCGGGTCTTCCCCGTCCGGCTCGATGCGCGGCAGAAGCATTTTGCTCTTCAGATAGAGCAGTTCGCTTGCCATGACGATAAATTCGCCGGCAAGCTCCATATCCATGGCGCGCGCGTCCGCAATGTACTGCATATACTGGTCGCAAATCAGCGCGACGGGGATATTCATAATGTCGATTTTGTTTTTTGCAATCAGATCAAGCAGAAGGTCAAGCGGTCCTTCGTAGACTTCGAGTTTGTAGGTCAGTTGCTCCATAAGTCCTCTCTTTCGTCACAGCAGCGGGAGAAGTCCCGAAAGCCAATAGAACAGGCGCAGGAAGAGATCGACGATAAAGTTGAGCGGAACGTCCAAAATGCCGAGAAACAGGCAGACAATCAGCCCGATGTAGATATACTGCTCATAGCGCATGATGCCGAAATAGAGTTTGTCGGGGAGAAAAACGAGCAGAATACGCGAGCCGTCGAGCGGCGGGACGGGAATCAGATTGAAAACCGCAAGGCAGAGGTTCATCAAGAAGAAGGTGTCGAAGAAAATGCAAAGCAGCTGCAGGGGCGTGACCGAATCCGAAAGCAGCGCCGCGCCGCCGAACACATAGATATACCGGGTGATGATAAACGCGATAAGCGACATCAGAAGGTTGGAGACCGGACCTGCAAGCGCGGTGAGCGCCATGCCGCTGCGCGGCTTTTTGAAGTAGCGGGTGTTAATCGGCACGGGCTTTGCCCAGCCGAAGCGGAAAAGCAGCATACAGATTGCGCCTGCGGGGTCGAGGTGCTTTAAGGGGTTGAGCGACAGCCGACCGAGCGACTTTGCCGTGGGGTCGCCGAGTTTGTAGGCGGCAAAGCCGTGTGCGACCTCATGAACGGTCAGCGAAAAAAGCACGATGGGAATGCGAATCAGAAATTCGTAGACATCGTAGGCGTTGTTCAGATGAAATAAGGAAGAAAGCATAGCGAAATATCCTTTCGGATTCGTTCAGAGGAGGGAAGTGCGCGCGAGAATTTCGTTCCAGAGCGTCTGCTTGCCGTCGCGGGTCTCGGAGGAAAAGGCAATCAGCGGAACAGATTCGTCGAGTGCGGCGGTTTTGCGAATCTCCTCCAGCGCGGCGGAGAGGGCGGTCTTGGACAGCTTGTCGGACTTTGTTGCCACGACGATAAACGGAAGACCCGACTGCCGTAAGAAGTCGAGCATCACAAGGTCGTCCTTCGTCGCGCCGACGCGCGCGTCCACAAGCTGAATCACGAGTTTTAAGAGGTCGATGTTCGGATTGGCGGTGAAATAGCCGTCGGTCAGTGCCGACCACGCCGCTTTTTCGGCGGGCGGCCGCTTGGCAAAGCCGTAGCCCGGCAAATCGACGAGAAAGAGTTTGCCGTCAACGTCGTAAAAATTGACCGTGACGGTCTTGCCGGGCGAGCCGCTGACGCGCGCCAGCGACTTTCTGCCGAGCAGCGTATTGACAAGCGAACTTTTTCCGACATTGGAGCGTCCGACCAGTGCCGCCTGAGGAATTGCGCGGCGCGGAAACTGTGCCGCCTGCCCCGCGCTGATGAGCAGAGAGGCGTTTTGAAGATTGATGTTCATAATCGTCCTTTATAGGAATTTTTATACAGCCGACTGTGCGCTCTTCGGCATTTCGTCGCTGCGTGCTTTGCGCAGTTTTGCAATGCTGCGCTTCTGCACGGGCGTCGGAACGAGCGCGTTGTCGAGGACCTCACGCACGGTTTTGCAGGGAATGAAGCGCAGATGCTCGCGTGCTTCCTTGTCGATTTTTTCGAGGTCCTTGACGTTGTCGGCGGGAATCAGTACGGTGTCGATGCCGCAGGTGTATGCCGCCATGGTTTTTTCCTTCAGACCGCCGATGGCGATGACGCGGCCGCGCAGGCTGAGTTCGCCGGTCATGGCGACATTGCGCTTGACCGGAATCTCCGCCAGTGCGCTGAGCAGGGCGCAGACAATGGTCACGCCCGCGCTCGGTCCGTCCTTCGGCACGGCACCTTCGGGGAAGTGGATATGTATGTCTTTTGTCTTGTAGAAGTCGGGGGCGACGCCGTAGTCGGCGGCAATCGTGCGGACGTAGCTGACCGCAAGCTGTGCGGACTCCTTCATCACGTCGCCGAGCGAGCCGGTCAGCTCAATCTTACCCGTGCCGTCCATGACCGAGGCTTCGATTTTAAGCAAATCGCCGCCGACCGCGGTGTAGGCAAGCCCATTGACCACGCCGATTTCGTCCTCGGGCGCGAGTTTTTCGGGCAGCATACGCCTTGCGCCGAGATAATGCTGCACATCGCTTGCGCGAATCGTGAGTTTTTCGGTGCCTTCGAGCAGTTTGCGCGTTGCCTTGCGGCAGAGAGTCGCGATTTCGCGCTCGAGATTGCGGACGCCCGCCTCGGCGGTGTAGTAGTCGATGATTTCCGCTACGGTGCTCTGCGGAATCGAAAGCTGCTTTTTCGCGATGCCGAACAGGCGCATCTGCTTGGGAATCAGGTGGCTCTTGGCGATGCTGAGTTTTTCGGTGCGGGTGTACGCGCCGAGCTCGATGACCTCCATGCGGTCAATCAGCGGACGCGGCACGGTGTCGAGCGTGTTCGCGGTGGCAAGGAAGAAGCATTCGGACAGGTCAATCGGCATTTCGACAAAGTGGTCGCGGAAGGTTTTGTTCTGTTCGCTGTCAAGCACCTCGAGCAGTGCGGAGGACGGGTCGCCGTGCGCGTCGTTGCCGAGTTTGTCGACCTCGTCGAGCAGAATCAGCGGATTCATCACACCGGCGTGCTGCAAGGCGGCGACGATTCTGCCGGGCATCGCGCCGACATAGGTCTTGCGGTGACCGCG
>SFNW01000117.1 GCA_004554105.1 Clostridiales bacterium
ATTGACGCTGAGTTTCTTTTGCTTTTTCGTGCGAAAGGTGTCGGTCAGCTTCTTCGGATTGGTCAGAGAGCCGATGCCGGAGGATAGAATATCAATCAGCTCTTCAAACTCTTCCTTGTTCTTGATGCTGTGCCGCGCGATGATATCGTTAATGTAGGTTTCTTTGAAGAGGTTTTTTAAAAATACAATCTTTTGCTCGGGCGTGGGGAGTAGTACGACGGGAGGAAGCCCGCCGTATAAAACATACTCGTTCCAACCGTCGTACCGATTGCCGTCATAACCCTCCATAAATTCCGCAAAAGAAAGTGGCTGCATATACAACTCGTCGCCGCGTCCCCGAAATTCGGTAATGATGTCCTTTGAGAGAAATTTTGCATTGCTCCCCGTGACATAAACATCTGCATTCTTGATTCGGATAAGACCGTTCAGCACCGATTCAAAGTCTCCGAGCAACTGCACCTCGTCTAAAAGAATATAGTACATCTTTTCGTCGAGAATCTGTTCCTTGATATGGGGATACAGCACCTCGGGGTCACGGTATTTTTTGTTTTCAAAAGAGTCAAAGGCGATTTCGATAATATGGTCTTCGGCAACGCCGCTGTTCAAAAGATGATTTTTGAACAGTGTAAACAGAAGATAGGATTTGCCGCATCGGCGAATTCCGGTGACGACTTTAATCAAACCGTTGTGTTTTTTCAGAACCAGCCTGTCTAAATCGTGCTGTCTTTTGTATTCCAAACGAGCACCTCCACTGAAAATTTTTGCGTATATATGACTATATTTTCAGTTGTATTATACCCGATAACAGAGTCGATGTCAATCCAAACTGAAAAAAGTCATAGAAATACGCAAAAATTTTCAGTGGATTCGCGATTCAATCCTTGATTTTAAAAGTTTTTGGGATTCCGAAGGACTTTTTTTCAAAAAGTCCTTCGGCGGGGTGCGGGGCAGAGCCCCGCATATCTCGTTCCGCTTATCTTTCTACTTCTTCGGCTTGCCGCGGAAAATCAGCGCCGCGAGGTAGCCGAAAATCAGCGCGGCGGAAGTGCCCGCGGCGGCGGCGGTAAAACCGCCCTTGAAAATGCCGAGCACGCCGTATTCGGCGACCGATTTGCGAATGCCCTTGGCAATCGACGCGCCGAAGCCGCAGAGCGGCAGCGTCGCGCCGCAGCCCGCAAGCTCGGTGATTTTGTCGTAGACGCCGACGGCACCGAGCAGGACGCCGACCGAAACATACAGCACGAGAATGCGCGCGGGCGTCAGCGCGGTCTTGTCAATCAAAATCTGCGCGACGACGCAGAATGCGCCGCCGATGAGGAATGCAAAAAGATAGGTTGTCGGATCACTCATGGTTTCTCCTTTCGGCAGAGCCGCACGGGCGGCTGCCCGTTTCGTTTTCACCGTACATCAGATGCACGAGATGCGCGACGGCGGGGATATTCTGCCCCTGCGTAATCGAATCCTTGCTCATCAGTGCGCCGGTCGCCATCAGCAGTACGTTGGTCAGCTTGCCGCACTCCATGTGCGGCAGAAAGTGTGCGCCGAACACGGTCGCGATGCAGCCGCAGCCGCTTCCGCCCATGTGCGCGTCCTGATTTTCACCGTACATCAGCATACCGCAGTCGGCGTGATTGCCGACCGGGTAGCCGCTCTGCTTGCAGAGGTCCTTGAACAGCTCGCTGCCGTGAATGCCGAGGTCGCCCGTGATAATGAGGTCGTAATCCTTCGCGCTCGTGCCGCTCTCCTTGAAGTAGCGGAGCAGCGTGTCGGCGGCGGCGGGCGCCATCGCCGCGCCCATGTTGGAAATGTCCTTCTGCCCCTTGTCCTGCACCACGCCGACGAGGCAGTCGACGATTTTCACCTTGCCGCGCTCGCCGAGAATATAGCCGCCCGCGCCGGTCACGGTCCACTGCGCCGTGGGCGGACGCTGCCCGCCGTATTCAATCGGATTGCGATACTGCCGCTCTGCGGCGCAGTTGTGCGACGAGGTCACCACGGCGGCGCGGCGTGCCGCACCGCCCGAAATCAGCATGGAGGCAATCGCCATGCCCTCGGTCAGGTTGGAGCAGGCGCCGTAGATGCCGAGATAGGGAATCTCAAACGAGAGCAGACCGTAGCAGGAGGCGACGCACTGGTTTTCGAGGTCGCCCGCAAGCAGCAAATCGACCTCGGAGGGCGCCATCGGCGCTTTGGAAAGCGCCAGCGACAGCGCAAGCCGCGCAGATTCGCTCTCGGCTTTCTCCCATGTGTTCATGCCGAAGCGGTCGTCCTTGTCGATGTAGTCAAAGCGGTTTTTGAGCGGGCCTTCGCCCTCCTTTGTGCCTACCGCCGAGGCAAAGGACATCACATATACACCCTTGGTTTTTACAATCATACGGTTTTCCCTCCGCTTGTTTTGTTTGCTTTATTGTTGCCGTGCGCCGCAAGGCTTATGCGATTATTCCAGCGCATTCATGACGAGCAGTACCACGCCGTAGAGTGCGCCCGAGAGAATGCCGTAGAGAATGACCGGTCCGGCTACTGTGAAAATCTTCGCGCCCACGCCGAGAATCAGCCCCTCCGCCTTGGTGTCGATGGCGGGCGAGACGACCGAGTTTGCAAAGCCGGTAACCGGCACGAGCGTGCCCGCGCCCGCAACCTTGGCAATCGAGTCGAACACGCCGAGCCCCGTCAGCAACGCGGCGAGGAAAATCATCGTGACGGTCACGCAAACGTAGACGCTCTCGTCGGTGTAGTTGGTGAAATGACGGTAAAAGTCGAACATCGCCTGCCCGAGGACGCAGATGCCGCCGCCGATGAGAAAGGCAAAGCAGCAGTTTTTGAGACAGGGCGACTTCGGCGCGCGCCGTTTGACTAACTTTTTGTATTCTTCCTTATTTATATCCATGGTGAAGCCCTCCTTGCCAGACTATTCTGCCCATTTTCGGCGAAAGTCAATCACAGGGCAAAAAAACCTTGACAGAAAACGAATTTTGCGCGATAATAAGTTTACCTATAGTTAGCAGAATGAAAGGACTTGTCAAACAATGCTGGACGTTAAATTTATCTGCGAGAATCCCGAACTCGTCAAGGAAAATATAAGGAAGAAATTCAAGGATCAAAAGCTGCCGCTCGTTGACGAGGTCATCGAGCTGTACACCCGCAAGTGCGCGGCAAACACCCGCGCAAACGACCTGCGCGCCAACCGCAACAAGGTCTCCAAAGAGATCGGTATGCTGATGGGCAAGGGGCTGAAAGAGGAAGCCGAGGCGAAGAAGGCACTCGTCGCCGAGCAGGCGAAGGAGCTTGCCGCACTCGAGGTCGAGGAGACCGAGCTTGAGGCAAAGCTGAAGGACGATCTGATGAAGATTCCGAACATCATCGACCCGAGCGTGCCGGTCGGCAAGGACGACAGCGAGAACGTCGAGGTCGAGTGCTTCGGCGAAAAGACCAAGGTCGACTTCGAGATTCCTTATCACACCGACATCATGGCGAAGTTTCACGGCATCGACAAGGAAGCCGCGGGGCGCGTCGCCGGCGAGGGCTTCTACTACCTGATGGGCGACATCGCGCGTCTGCACAGTGCCGTCACCGCTTATGCCCGCGATTTTATGATTGGCAAGGGCTTCACCTACTGCATTCCGCCCTTTATGATTCGCTCGAACGTCGTCACCGGCGTTATGAGCTTTGAGGAAATGGACGCGATGATGTACAAAATCGAGGGCGAGGACCTCTACCTCATCGGCACGAGCGAGCACTCGATGATCGGCAAGTTCATCGACACCATCACGCCCGAGGAGAGCCTGCCGCTCACGCTGACCAGCTATTCGCCCTGCTTCCGCAAGGAAAAGGGCGCGCACGGCATCGAGGAGCGCGGTATCTACCGCATTCACCAGTTCGAGAAGCAGGAGATGATCGTCATCTGCCGCCCCGAGGAGAGCATGGACTGGTTCAACAAGATGTGGAGCTACAGCGTCGAGTTGTTCCGCTCGATGGATATTCCGGTGCGCACGCTCGAGTGCTGCTCGGGCGACCTCGCCGACCTCAAGGTCAAGTCCTACGACGTCGAGGCATGGTCGCCGAAGCAGCAGAAGTACTTCGAGGTCTGCTCCTGCTCCAACCTCGGGGACGCGCAGGCGCGCCGTCTCGGCATCCGCGTCAAGGGCGCGGACGGCAAGAAGTACCTCGCGCATACGCTCAACAACACGGTCGTCGCACCGCCGCGTATGCTGATTGCCCTGCTTGAAAACAACCTTGAATACAAGGACGGCAAGTATTCGGTCCGCATTCCGAAGGCGTTGCAGCCCTACATGGGCGGCAAGACCGTTATCACCGAGGACTGATGCTTCGCCGAAAGGGAGAACACCTTGAACGA
The DNA here is from genome assembly GCA_004554105.1 of Clostridiales bacterium. GTDB lineage: Bacteria > Bacillota > Clostridia > Oscillospirales > CAG-272 > UMGS902. Next base: position 4,355 of record SFNW01000117.1, read on the forward strand.
CGAAATGAAGTCCGCGCCGAAAGCGAAGAAAAAGCATAAGGGACTGATTATCTTCCTCTGCGTGCTGTTTGTGCTGCTGTTCGCCGTCGGCGCGGTCGCGTGGCGTTATCGCATGGGGATCGAAATCCTCCTCGGCGGGCTCGGCAAGTCCTCGGAGCAGCTTGCGGAAGAGCGCAGCGATTATGAGCGCAGAACGCAGGAGCTACTCGATAAGCTCAGCGGCGGCGAAATGTCGCTCAGCGCACTGTCGGAAGCCGACCGCGAACGCCTGAAGAACGGCGAGATTACGCCGTCCGAGGCAATCGCGTTGATTATGGGCATTCCGACCGCGGCGACCGAATCGCCCGATTCGACAACTGCGCCGAGCGTGACGACTTCACCCGACGCGACAACCGCGCCGGGCGAGACGACTTCGCCCGACGCGACAACTGCGCCGAGCGAGACGGCTTCACCCGCCGCGACAACCGCGCCGAGCGCGACGGCTTCGCCCGACGCGACAACCGCGCCGAGCGCGACGACCGTGCCCGCCGCGACGACCGCGCCTGCCGCGACAACCGCGACAACGACGGCTGCCGAAGCGGTGCGCCCCGTGCAGACGATTATCGCCGACATCTATCTTCTGCGCGCCGAGTTTCTCAACAAGCTCGATTTGCTGATTGCCGAGGGCAAAACCGAAATTCTCGAAGCATCGAAAAATGTCCCCGGGCTGGTCATCGACATCGGCACGGTCAACCGTTATCTCGACCGCGGCGAGGCACTTGAAAAGGAGTGCGACGCGCGCATGAAGGTTTTGCTTGCCGAGATGACCGCGTCGCTGAAAGCAAGCGGCGGCGACCTTTCGCTCGTCGACGAAGCAAGGGCTTTGTACGTTGAGGAAAAGAAGCTTTACAAGTCCGAGTTGATGAGCAAATACAAAAAGTATTTGTAAAATTGTGCCTAATTCCGAAAAAAATTCAAAAAAGTACTGTACATTTGGAAAAACTTATGATAAAATAAAT
>SFNW01000118.1 GCA_004554105.1 Clostridiales bacterium
GCGAAGGCAAACTTCGTCAAGTAAGGCAACCGCATAACCCTAACCACAAAAAAGCACCCTTCGGGGTGCTTTTTTGCGTGAAAAAACCGGCGGCGCGTCCGCATCGCCGGTTTGTGCCGGCAACTGCAACGGTTCCAAGAGAGCCTGTACAAACCCGTTTGCGGGAGATTTTGCTCCGAAATCGGATAAACAGGTGCAAAAAGTTCGATTTTGTGAAATAAATGTTTACTTTTTGTGCAGAACGGAGAAAACGCTTTTTCGTCGGTATCAATTTTTCCTACGAAAAAAAATAAATTTGCCTTGATTTCTCAAAGAGTTGTATATCTTGAACAAAAAATAGACTATTTTTTAGAAAAAATAAAAAGAAAAATATCTATTTTGCACAATCAGTGAAAAAAGTTTCTCTGTCAATGGGACAGAACGCACAATTTTTGAACGCTTGACTTCGAAAAACTGTTACTTTATAATGAATGTAGAAATCTGCCCTCTTTGTACAAAATTGTACCGAGAGGACAAATATTTCAAAGGAGAGAGCTTATGAAAAAGAAGATTTTGAGCCTGCTTCTGACGCTCTGTATGCTGCTCGGCCTGTTCCCCTATACGGTTTTGGGAACGGCGGCATATACGACCGGCGAAGACGGCACGATTCATCTGACCGACGCGGCGGACGTGTTGGTTCTGATGACAGACACAAGTCTGTGGGACAAGAATATTGTCCTCGACACGAGTGTTGACCTCGCAAGCGCGGACGGTCAGGCGCCGATCGGTAACAGTACCACGACGTTTACCGGCACGTTTGACGGTCAGGGCAACACGATTTCGGGCGTCAAGATTTCAGGCGGCGCGGCTACCGGCTTCTTCGGTAAAGCCGTTGGCGCGACGATTAAGAATCTGACGGTCGAAGGCACGGTTACCGCAACCGGCAACGCGGCGGGCGGTCTTATCGGCTGGGGCGTCGTGCCGCTGACGATCGAGAACTGCACGAACAAAATCAATGTCACGGGTACCAACCGCGCCGGCGGTCTTGTCGGCTCGATGGACTTGACCGGCGCCGCAACGCTGACGGTTACCGGGTGCAAGAACTACGGTACGATTAAGGGTACCGGCACCGGCACCGGCACAACGGACGGGCACATCGGCGGTCTGTTCGGACGCCTTTATAAGACGGTGAACAATCAGGTCACGGTTATTACCGACTGTGAAAATCATGGCTCTGTCACCTCGGCGGGTTTGGCGGCAGGCGGTCTCGTCGGTCGTTATGAGTCTGCTGCTGCCTCGACGGCAGGGGATACAACGATTACCCGTTTCGCAAATTACGGCACAATCTCCTCGGCTGCTTATGCGGGTGGTGTGTTCGGTATTTTCACCAACAACGCGACCTCGAAGACGATTCTCAGCGAGCTTTACAACGCGGGCGAGGTTAAGAGCACTTCCAAGAAGTATGCCGGCGGTGTCTGCGGCTACTTCCGCTCCTATAAGAGCAATGTTGTTTCGCTTTCCGACTGCATGAATATCGGCAAGATTTACGCGAAGGGCGGCGTTGCAGGCGGTATTATCGGTACGGGCAACGGCTCCTCCGGTGTTATTGCCTATACGCGCCTGTACAACGCGGGCAGCGTTACGGCGGGTTTACGGTCGTTTGTAAAGCCGGTTGCGGGCGCGATTCATGCTTCGTCGGTCATGACAGACAGCTACTATTCTTCGACCGATACCTATACTTCCGAAACCGACAGTTACGAAGTCGCAACGCAGGTAACGCTTGCCTCCACCGTTGCCGAAAACAAGACGCTGTTCCCGGCACTTGCGGCAAGCGATGTTTGGACGATGACCACGACCGGTCCCGAGCTCGCGGCGTACCACGAGCATGCTGACGCGGACAAAAACGGCACTTGCGACAAGTGCGAGCTGCCGATGCCCGGCAGTTGCGCGCATACGAGCACGCACACGGTTACCACGCCGGCAACCTGTGTTTCGACCGGCTTAAGCAAGGTCATCTGCGACAACTGCGAGACGGTTCTTTCCGAGACCACGCTTGAGATCGACCCCACCAACCATGCGGGCGCGCTCACGCTTTCGATGGCAGACGGCAAGATTGTCTACACCTGCACCTGCGGCGCGACCTATGCCGAGACAACCGAGCCGCTGCATGAAATCGGCGTCGGTGCAAACGGCGTCGCGACGCTGCCGAGCGCATCGGTTGACACCTTTGCGGACTTCACGGTCGCTATGCAGTATGCGGCACTCGTCTCCACTGCGGAGCAGGGCGTGACGATTCGCATTGCCGACAACAGTGCGTCGATTAAGGACGTTTACACCACGCCTGCTTTTGAGGGTACGATTACGGTCACCGGCGGTACGCTGACGCACGGCGGCAACGGTAACCGCCGCTTCATCCTGAACGGCGACATGGTCTTTGAGCACCTCAACTATGTCGGCAATACTTCCAGCCTGATTGCCGCACAGAACCACAAGTTGATTCTCGGCGAAGGCATCACCACCTCGGGCGACATTTATGTTGTCGGCGGTGCGCAGGATACGACTGTAGACGGCGTTCTCGGTGCGGACGTGACGATTCGTTCGGGCGCGTATGCGCTCGTTGCCGGCGGCAACCGCCACGACTTTGCGATTCCCGCTTCGGGCACAACCCGCCTGACGGTCGGTAAGACCAATGCGGAGGACACGCTGACCATTACGCAGCTCTTCCCGTTCTCTGTCAACGGCGGTACGCTCAGCGCAACCTCAAAGGCGGTCATTCGCATCGACGGTGAGGCGGTCATTGACCAGTTCTATGCCAACATTTATCCGAACAAGACCGCGTATACGGACGGCACTTTGTACATCGTTGATTTGATTCTGACCGGCGATATTCAGAATGCGGACAGCACTGTACCCGGCGGCGTCAATATTCTCTATGAGAAGGTTGCGGGCTCGAACAGTGCCGTCGGCGTCCTCAATGTCTATAATATGGACGTTCCCGGTGCTTCCGACGCATCTGCCGAGGACGCGGCTGCATTCCTCGACTTTACCAATGATAACATGACCGTCAACCTGAAGCTTGGCGCGGAATACTGCGTTGACTACAACGGCGGTCACGTTGACGCGGACAGCGACGGCACTTGCGACAAGTGCTATGCGTCCATGCAGTGCGACCACACCTACTACCACACCGGCACGGTCATTCCCTCGACCTGTGCGACGGCGGGCAGCGAGGAGCACATCTGCGACGATTGCGGTCTCTCTTTGGGTATGTTTGAGCTTCCGCTCGACCCGAACAACCATGTCGGCACCGACTATGTATGGCACATCGGCGCGGACGGCACATACAACTACGCTTGCGCGGGCTGCGGTGTCGTTATGGGCACGCAGACCGAACTGCCTGTTGTTTATCTCGACGGTGTCAACGGCGATGACGCCAATGACGGTTTGACCAACACCACCGAGGTCAAGACGCTCGAAGAAGCAGTCAAGCGCCTTGCCGAGACCGGCGGTACGGTTTACTTCACCGCAAGAGTTAATGTTACCGAAAATATTACGCTCCCCGCTTACTCGCGGCCGATTACCTTCACGGGTATGACCGATGCTTCGGGCAATGCAAACGCAGGCTTCGTCATTCAGACAAAGGATGCGGTGCTGACGCTCGGCGGTGAGACGATTTTCGACACCTTCGTCTTCAAGGGCGAGGGAGCAACCAACATGATTGTTGCGGCAAACTGGAACGATGTTACGTTCGGTTACGTCCGCGTCAACAAGAATGCAACCATCGGTTTCTATGCCGGTAAGTATCTGGATCCTGCGGACGATACCGCTGAAAAGACCACGACCATCAACCTGAACGCGCCGGTCATCGCGGGCGACTGCACGAGCGGTCATGTCTTCTTGAAGACGATTGCGCTCGGCTCGTGGCTCGGTGCGGACGGTCAGACGGTCTCGAACAAGAATGTCACGCTGAACGTCAATAACGGTGCGCTGCCGAACGGTACGGCTGTTTCTGCCACGATCGGCACGATGTACACGATGACGTCCACCGGCGATTCAAACAGAAGACACTGCTACACCCCGAACTGCACGACGACGGTCAACCTGAACGATGAGACGGTTGTGACCACGCTTCGCACCGGCGACAGAAACGTCAACGGCTCGGCGACGGTTACCGACGCGACCGGCTATCTGGACAGCCTCGTCATCAACCTGAACGACAACTCCACGCTCGGCGCGACGGCTGCGCTCCGCAACGTCAAGAGCGGCACGGTCGTTGTCTCGAATGCGTCCAACGGACGTACAACGCCGATTACCAAGCAGATTCAGTTCCAGGCATTCGGCGTCTTTGCAACCGACGGCACGGTCGGTCAGGTCAAGGCGACTTACGGTGAGCATAGCTTTGCAGCTTCGCTTGCCGCTCCGATTATCGTTTTGGCAGGTCATGAGGCAAGCTATCAGCTCAATACGTCTATAGTCCCCGAGCATATTTGGGACGACGGCGTTGTCACAGCCGAGCCTACCCCTGCTGCACCCGGCGTCAAGACCTACACTTGCACGGTTTGCGGTGCGACCAAGACCGAGGAAATCCTGTTCGCCTGCACCTATCATCAGTGGATTCCGACCGAAAGCGGCTATTTCTGTGCAGCCTGCAACACGACGGCGGAAACGCTGAGCGCACCGACTGCAATGCGCGTTGAATCGGTCACGGTTGAAAACGGTACGGCAACGGTTGTTCTCTCGCTGGAGTCGAGCGCTCCGTTCTCCGCGCTCCGCTTCAGACTCCATGTTCCCGAGGGCTTCACCTACGCATCGCATGTAACGACGCTGGACGATGTTACCGAGGACGTCGATCCCTCGACGCTGACCGATTTGGCGTTCGCTTACGGTACCGACGCAATGGCGGTGATCTACATTAAGGGTCAAGACCTTGCTTCCATGCCGAAGACGAATTTCGTCACGCTGACCTACACGGTTGCGGACACCTTTGCCGCAGAGACGGCAACGGTTGCGCTTGAAATGGTCGAGGCTTTCAACATTGACTTGAACGCGCTTGACGTCGACGGTGTCGGTTATGTCTGGAGCGCTCCCGCACACACGCATGAATACACCTCCGAAGTTACCAAGGAAGCAACCTGCGGCGCAGACGGCGTCAGAACCTACACCTGCACCTGCGGCGACAGCTACACCGAGGTTATTCCCGCAACCGGTGAGCACACCTTCGGCGAGTGGGTTGAAACCACACCCGCACAGCCCGGTGTAGCGGGTGAAGAAACCCGTACCTGCACGGTCTGCGGCGCGACCGAGACCCGTGCAACCGATCCGCTGCCCGAAGTTCCCGAAACTTACGTTGCATAC
>SFNW01000119.1 GCA_004554105.1 Clostridiales bacterium
CTTCTGTACAGCCGCCGCAGAAGCCATACCTGCCGTCATGTCGGGCAGCGTCTTCGTGCGGATTGCCTTGTACTCGCTCTCGGGGAGAATGTTGGCAAACACGATTGCCATGTCGCCGCGCTTGATGTTGGCATTGAGGTTTGCAAACTGACCGTCCTTGATGATGCCGTTCGCTACGCAGTATTCGACATAGGGGACATACCACGCTTCACCCGCAGCCGCCGCGCGGACGGTCGTTCCGTTGTATGCCTTGTGGATATTGACCGCTGCGGTCAGAGCCTGTGCAACCGTAAACTTGCCGTCGGGCGAGAACTTCGTGTCGGACGTGCCGTTTGCCAGCGTGTACTCAAACGCGGTTTTGACAAAGGAGTAGAACCACTGATTTGCCGCAACATCGGTAAACTGATTTGCATAAGTGCGCGATGCCGCGAACTTCGCATCGGACGCAAGCGGATTCTTGCTGTCGAAGCTCGGGCTGATGACGGCAAACGGAATCGTCTTTGCGACCGCCGCACCGTAATTGAGCGTAAAGCCCTCGGCTGCGGTGTCTTCGGCACTTCTGGCAAACTCGTCAATCGTACCCGACTCCCAGTTGAGGACAAAGCGCTGCATCGGCCCCGGCTTATCGCTGCCCGAGATTCGCGCGATATGCGCGTTTCCGCGGACATTGATTGTCACGTCACCGTGACCTGCCGATGCGCCGTTGACCTGTGCGTAATAGATTTGTCCGACATCGGCGTCTCCCTCGACCGTGATGATTGCCTCACCCGAAAAATCGGTGGACGCAATGGCGCGCGAGTACGCGCAAATCGCAATCTTGCTGCCGCTGCGGACCGTGATGTTTACGGGGTCGCTGCCGCTCGCAGGCGGCACCGCACCGCCGAGCGTGCAAGCCTGCTCATTCTGATACCCGCCGAGAATGGAAAAGCCGGTGATAATCGATTTGCCGTCGAGCTTCGGGCTTTCGGTCTCAACCGTAACGCCGCTGTCGATGGTCACGGGATAATGGTTGGCAATAATGAAGTAATAGTCCCCGGTCAGATGGAAGGTCATGTCCTTGAAAATATACTCGCCCGAGCAGATAAAGCGCTGCGGGGTTGAGGTGTACTTTGCGCCCCGCTCTCTGTAGTCAACACCGTCCCACACGCTGGTCAGTGTAACCGAGCCGGAGAACTCCTCTTTGTATGCGTAGAAGTTTGATTGTACAAACTCGCCGACAAGAACAATCGTACCGTCGCGGTCGAGGTCGAGCAGGTCCATCGCCTCGGTCAGTCTGCCGACCGGCGCATCGGGCGTTCTGCCGTCGCCCATGCCGCCCGTGGCAAGAAAGGCAACGTTGTCATTGTCAGCCGCGCCCGCTCCAAACGTAAACAACAGCAAAAGCAGCATAGCGGAAGCCAGAACCGCAAAAAGTTTTCCTGTTTTCATAATGAATTCTCCTTTTTATCTTAAATTACTTTTTCGCAATGGTGGCGATTTCACAAAGAACGGCTGTTCCGTCCGCCGCGTCGGTGGCTTCAAAGTATAGCTTGATATTCTGCACTTTCGTCCCCGACGGCAGATTGCCGAAGGTCAGCACAACCGGGGTCTGCCCTTCCAGTGAGGAAAAGTTCTTCGCCTTGAGCTTATAGGTATCGTTGATTACGGCATACACGCTCTTCGGCGAAAGCGACACGTGCGAAATGCCCCAGATCCAAAGTGCGCTCGGCTCAATCGGAGTATCATAGCGCAGTTCGATACAGCCGTCCGCCGTGCAGGTAAAGCGATAGAGGTCTTCGTCGCCGAGCCCGTGTGACACGATGCCATCGGTCAGATTCCGAACACTGCCGTTCAATCCGGCATAGGTCGAGGTGACCGTCACGCCGTCATACTTTTTGCAAAGCCCGTTTGCCCCCGACGGAATCGGCTGCATATAGATAGAAGGTCCGCTGACGGCAAGCGTGCCGTCGGAACGAATCACCAGCTTATCAAAGCAGGGGGTACGGTTGGCGACCGGATTGGTCGTCTGCGTCACATCGGCGTGCGAGTGGTAGACGATGTACATTTCACTGCCGTCGGGCGAGCGCGTCACGCCGCAATGCCCCGTCCCCGAGGTCTTCTTTCCGTCACCGATGAGAATCGGATTTTCCGCCGCTTTCGTATAGGTACCGAGCGGCGACGACGCCGTCGCATAGCCGACCGAATACTGCGCGGACGCATAATAATTTGCGGTAAAGAGCAGATAATAGATGCCGTTTTGCTTAAAGACGCAGGGTCCCTCGTTCCAAAGCGTGCTGCCGCTCTTTGTCTCCCACGCCGCCGTGGGCGTGGCGAGCAACACAGGCTCGCCGATTGTTGCGCTGAGGTCTTTTTCAAGCTCGATGCCGTAAATCTGACTTGTGCGCTTCCCGTTCACGGTGTTTTCGGAGCAGTCCTTCGCATAGTACAGATAAACGCGTCCGTCGTCGTCAAAGAGCAAATCCGCGTCGATAACGCTGTAGTCGGGCGCAAAGAGCGGGTGGTCGTATACATCAACAAACGGTCCCGCCGGACTGTCGGCTTTGGCAAGCCCGATGCTGTGACGGACGCCGCTCGACGAAAGGCTGGTTTCCTCCTTCCGCGCCGCCGAATACACCATATAGTACGCGCCGTTGTATTTGTAGACCTCGGGTGCCCAGTAGTTCTGCGTGCCGAAGGATTTTTCGGTCACCTTGTAGGAATCGCCTTCTTCAGTCCAGCTTTTCAGCGTTTCGGACGACCAGCACTTGAAGTAGCCGCCGGTGCAGTACAGATAATACTTACCCGACGCCTCGTCGTAGAGACAGTAGGGGTCGCCGATGTGCGAAATCTGCCGATAAGGGCTGACGAAATAGTCCGCCGCATTCTGTCTGCTGTTTGCAATTTCAATTAAATCTTTCATTTCGTTTTCCTTTACTGCCGATGTCGCTGTTGTTGCCGTTGTTGCTGCCGTTGTTGCTGCCGTCGTTGCCGCAGTCGTTTGCTGTGCTGTCGTCTTTGCCGTTTCCGCCGGCTTTGTCGCTTCGGCACTCGTCTGTATAGCCGTCGCGTCAGGTATTTCAACCGCCGCTGTGCCGCTCGTTTCCGTGCTCGTCGGCGCGGTCGGAGTTTCGGGCGCTGTCGCCGCTTCGGTTTCGCTCGCCGCCGTGCTTGTCGGCTCGGTCGCATCTTCGGGCGTTGTCACCGCTTCAGTTTCGCTCGTCGCCGCGCTTGTCGGCTCGGTCGTGACCGCCGTTTTTTCTCCGCAGCCGGTCAAAGCAAGTGCACCGACGGCAAGGCAGAGCGCAAGGGCTTGTTTCAGGCTTTTCATTTCTTTGCCACAGTATAGGTCTCTTTGTTGTAGTCGACCGTGATGACCGTACCGTCCGAATAGGTCGTGCGATAGACGCCCTCGGACAGTTTTTCGTGATTGTCCATGAACTCGTACTGCAAATCCTTCAGCTTTTCGTACTCGTCATACGCCTTCTTGATCGCCTCTACGCTGCGCTCGATGTCCGCATCGTTTGCGCAGTGCAAATCAAGGTCGCCCATCCAGTTGCGGTCCTCGCCGAACTTGCTGTAAAAATACATGACCGGACGTCCGCCGTATTCGATGAACTTGAGGTGCTGGTATTCCTCCTTGAGCGGGTAATTGACCGTCTGCGAAGTCGGGTTGGACAGCACGATGCCGTGATAGACGAGCTGCCAGAACGGAATGCCCTCGTCAAAAAGCGGATTCTGCTCATGCGTCAGTTTTGACTGCACGCCGACGTAAAGTGCCGCGTCGAGGTATTCGTTCATATAGTCCATGTAGCCCTCGGACTGGAAACCGCCGAACAAATCGCGGCAGAATTCCGCCACCTTACGGTGGTATTCCCACGCCTCCTTGCGGGTGACGGGGTGATTCTTGTCGTAGCATTTCTCGGGAATGATGGCGGTCAGTTCATCGTTGTAGTGCAGCCCCTCAAAGCCGTAGCCGCGTACCTTGGGAAAGTCTTTCGTGACGTAGTTTTCGTATGCGGTCTTGGCGCAGAGGTGATACGGCTCGCCGCCGTTGAGTCCGTCCTTCTTGTAATGCTCGCGAATATACGGCTCGGGGTCGCCGCAGGCGTTTTTCTTTTTGGTCAGCAGGTCGCGGTCGAAATTGTTTGCAATCTCGTATGCGCCGCAGCTGACCGTGTGGCAGACGACCTGATAGCCGAGACGCTGTGCCCGCGCGATAAAGGCGCGCAGTGCTTCATCACCGCCGAAACGCTCGTCCGACGGATATTGCTGCGGGAAGCGGCCGTCATGCCCGCCCGGACCCCAGCCGACAAGGCAGATTTCGGCTTTATCGACGCCTTTTTCCTGCATTTTGTCGACAATCTTGTTCAGCCGCTCGACATCGCAGGCGACAAACATCGGCGGCTCGTTTTTCAGATTTTGGTGACGCACCGGCGTGGGAATCGGCTTCCAGCCCATGCGAATGCGAAGCTCCATACCGTCGGCAGCGCGGCGAAGCGGCTCGCGCTTGGCGGCGCGTTCGCGAAGCGGCACGCAGCCGCAGAAATCCATCTGATACTTCCGATAGGCGCGAGCCATCTCCGAATAACTTGCGTTCGGCATTTTTGTATAAACAATTTCGACGTCCTCGTCCGGCTCGTCGCCGTCAAAGCGGAACTGCGGGCAAACCGTGTAGACGCCGTTCTTCACCTCGACCTCAAAACGTCCGTCGAATGCCTCTTTGCGGATATGTACGAATACCGCGCGCTCGCTCTCGCAGGCAAAGCCGCAAACAAGCGTTGCCGTCGGCCATGTTTTGAACAGCGTATCCTGTCGCTCGACAAAATCGGTCTTGGCAAAGCCGTAATAGAAGTTGGTGGGATAAAACATATATCCCTTGTCGCCCGCGTGCGCCGTTGTAAGCGACGACTCGACGCGCAGCGTCTCAAAGCGGGGATTGCAAAGCACCGATTTCGGGACGACGAGATGAATCTCGTCGCCGTGCTCACTGATTGCGGGTGTGATTTCCCTTGTAAAACCGCCGACCGTGACGCCGACGACTCTGAAATTGTAGTTTTCCATGCGTTTCTCCGTGTTGACTCTGATTTCGGGCAGAATATGCCCTTCCGTTTTGATTATATAAGATTTACGGTTTCTTTCCAATGTATTTTCTGATATGCAAATTGTATTTTTCAGTTAAAAACCAATTTGGCTTCGTAATAGCGGTGGATTCCGCTTTTGGGCGGCACAAATTAACCGGTTGCACCTGAGACGCAAAAAAGCACCCCGAAGGGTGCTTTTTTGTGATTTGGGTTATGCGGTTGCCTTACTTGACGAAGTTTGCCTTCGCAGCATCGCAGTA
>SFNW01000120.1 GCA_004554105.1 Clostridiales bacterium
GACATGAAATCGTAGAGGTCGGGGTTGTCGGGAATGTAGGCAAGCTGCTTTTTGCAGGCGAGCGGGGCTTGTTTCATCGACGCGCCGCCGACCGTGATTTCGCCCGCGTCAAAGTCGAGAATGCCGACCGCCGCCTTGAGCGTCGTGGTCTTACCCGCGCCGTTATGCCCGATAAAGCCGTAAATCTCGCCCGGCGCGATGTGCAGCGAAAGGTCGTCTACGGCTTTCTTTTCGCCGTAGGTCTTGGTCAGATGTTCGATTGATAACATAGTTTCCTCCTTGCGCCGTCAGCCCTTTTTGACCGCCGTCGCATAATTGATATGTTCAAATGCCGCAAGGCTTGCGCCCGCAGGGTCGATAATCTGCTTTTGTATGTCGGCGGGCGTCAGAAATTCGTAAATCAGAAAGCCGTGCGCCGCAAACATCGTGTCAAAACTCATATAGTCGAAACTCGAGCGCATCTCCTCGCCCCCCGCCTTCGCCATGGCGACCATGTTTTGCACGCGCCGCTCCTCGGCGAGAAACAGCCCCGCGTCGGCATAGTCCAGCACCAACGTGCTGCCCTCTGCCGAGAGCGCCGCGATTTGTTCAAGCGTCTTTTCGATGTCTTCTTTATACAGGTAGTAGCTGACGCCGAGCCACGAGAAAAAGGTTTTCTTCTTCCTATCAAACCCGGCGGCAAGCAGTTTTTCGCAGAGGTCGTCCCGCGAAAAGTCGACGCCGACAAAAGTCAGCCCCTCGGGCATCGGCAGTCCCGCGCGCCGAATCCGCGCGATTTTATCTGCCTGCGTCACGGGTCGATCGACTTCAAAAACGCCGTAACGCTCGGCAAACGCGGGATTCCGCAGCGCAAAGGTGTCAAGCCCCGCGCCCAAAATCACATACTGCTCCGTCCCCGTCCGAACGGCGGTGCGGAGTGCCGCCTCGCAATAAGCCGCGCGGCAGAGCGGCGTGGGCGCAAGTGCCGTGTTGACGATACGCCGCAGCATTTCGTCGTTCGGCGCGGCACCCTTCCCCGGCTCGAAAAAGTCCGCGCCGCTTAGAATATACCTGCCGATTGCCGCGTACTCGTCGTCGGTCATCAGCCTTTTTGGCATTCTGTCGCAAAAAACGGGGTGTGTCTCGTGCTCGGCATGGTACGCACGGCAAAACGCCGAGAGCAGTGCCGTGATGCTTGCTTGATTTTCGCGCATAAATCCTCCGTTCTGTTCTGTCAATCGCCGAAAAACTTGTCCTTGTAGAAATTCTCGTTGCCGAGCGGCTTTGCGGTCAAGCGGAACATCACACAGCCGTCGGGGCAGACGACGGTCTTTGTATATTTGCCGTCGCCGCCGACATTGGTCAGGTCGCCGCCGCTGCGGATTGCCTCCATCGTCGGAAAGAGCATCATCATGGTTTTCGAGCAAATGCCCTGCCCGTCCGCGTTGACGGGACAGCCGTAGGTGCAGGTGTATTTGTCCCCAATCTCCTCGCCGTTGCGGCAGTAATGCTCGGTACGGTCGCCGCGCAAGAAGCCGACGACCTCAATCTCAAATTCGTATTCCTCGTTATACCACTTTTTCATCGTATTTCTCCCTTTTCGTACCGCTCGTCGCCCCACCAAAGCGGCATCAGCTCGCCGAGCGTAACCGTCTTCCGCGTCGCGTAGTCAACGAGAATCTCGGTATCGCGGTTTCTTTGCGAAAGCTGCAGCAGGAATTCGCGGCACGCGCCGCAAGGCATACCGCTCCCGCCGCCGTAGGGCGGACGGTCGCGAAAGGCAATCATGCGGCGGACAACCGTCTGCCCGCTGTGCCGATACATATCGAGAATCGCCACGCGCTCGGCGCAGAGTGCCATCACGCCCGACGCGCTCTCAATGCAGAAGCCGGTGAAAATCTCGCCGTTTTCGCTTTCAATCGCGCAGACGACATGGTGCGCGTCCACAAAGGGCGACACCGCCGTCGGGCGGTATTCTTCCTTCGCACGCAGATAAAGCTGTTCCCAAATGTCCATAGTTTCTCCTTTGCTTTACCAAATCCACGGAATCAGTCTGTACTTGACCCGCTTTTTATACGCCGCGTAGCCGGGCAGTCCCGCCTCAAGCAGACGCTCCTCGCCGCGAATGCGAAAAATCAGCACGACGCCCATCGACAGAAACGGCAAAATCGCCGCGCCCGAGCCGAGAACGAGCGGAATCGCCGCCGAAAGCAGCAGCACGGCGGTGTACATCGGGTGCCGCACAACGGCGTACAGCCCCGTATCAATCACCCGCTGCCCCTCCTGCAATTCGACCGTGCGGGAGAGAAAGGCGTTTTCGCGCAGTACCTCGGCATACAGCCCGTAGGCAAAGAGAAACAGCAGCGCACCGGCAACCGAAACCGCCCACGGCAGCGGCGTAAAGCCATAACGGAAGTCCAGCCCCGCCGTCACAAAGCCGAGCACCAGCAAAATCGCCGACGCCAGCAGAACGCCGCGCTGCTCCGGCTCGCTCTCCTGCATTTGCATTCGCTTTTCAAGCAGCGCGGGCGACCGCACGAGCAGGACTGCGCCGAGCAGGGTCATCGGGACCAAGAACAGCGCAAGGAGCAGCCACGCACGCGGGAAATGCAGCGTCCCTGCGGGCGAAAACAGCAAAAGCCCCATTGCCAAAATAGCGGACAGCAGCCGAACAAGTCCTTTGACGAGCAATTTTTTCACGGCGTCACCCGTCCTTTCACTCGACGGTAAGACCGCCGCTGACGGTTTTGACGGCAACGCTGCACGCGCCGTCGCCGAAGGTCGGCTTGCCGCCGCTGACGCGGTAGTCACCGCAGTCGAACTTGCCGCTCGTCGTGTCATAGTCGACCGTCGCGCCCAGTCCGTCGAGCAGCGTCAGGCGCACCTTGCCGCTCGTGGTTTTCAACTCCGCGTCCGCGCAGACGGCTAAGCCCAGCGTCACGCTGCCGCTGACCGTCTTTGCCTCGGCCTCGGCGCATTCAAGGCGCAAAGCGTCGATTGCACCCGAGGTGGCCGAAAATTCGCAGTCACCTGCCGTCACAGCCTCGTCAAGCTCGATTTTGCCCGACACCGTGCCGATTTTCAGCGCGGCGGCGTGTAGGCTCTCCGCCTTGACCGCACCCGAGGTCGTACCGATTTCGAGTTTTTCGCGCGTCTCCACGCTGCCGAGCTGAATCGCACCGCTGACACTGCCGAGCTTCAGTTTCTCCGCCGTCAGTGTCTCAAGCTGCACGCTGCCCGAGGTCGTGCCGAGCTTCACGGTGTCGAGCGTCAGCGCGTCGGCTTGCACCGCTGCGCTCACCGCCTCGACCTCAAGTGCAATGCCGTCGGGCAATTCCACCCGCAGCTGCTTTGCGCCGAGCGGGAAGCTGCCGACATAACCGGACGCCGCAAATTCGATGTACAGCGTGCCGTCCGCAAGCTTCCAATGCAGCTTCTGCGGGTCGGTCAGCAGTGCGCCGCTTTCGGAGACCGACAGCGTCTCGCCCTCTCCGCGCACGAGCTCGACCGTGCCCGAGGTCCAATGGATACAAACACGGCTGACCGCGTCCGCCGCATATTCAAAATCGCCGACCGCATACTGCGCCGCATTCGCATACCGATACCCGCCGAAAAGGCTCGGGAAGCCCATGCAGCCCGTAAGCGTGCCGCACAGAACGCCGAGGGCGGTCAAAGTCAAAACCTTTTTCATTTTTCTCTCCTTATTTTTTACGCGGGCTTTTCAGCGTGAGAATCAGCACATACAGCCCCACAAGCACCGCCGTAGAGCCGGCAAGAATCAGGTACATCGTCCCCTCGCTCACCGCATTGCCGAAGAAATAGGCATTGCAGTCGACCGAGTCGCGAATCGCGGTCACCACCGCGTCGGGCACGCCGCTCTCGCCCATCGCGTCGAACGCACCGCCCATCATGTGACTGCGGACAAGCGAGGTGCCGTAAGTCCCGGGGAAGAAGGAAAGTACCGTTTGCAGCCCCTCCGAGAAATTGGAAATCGGCATATACGCGCCGCAGATAAAGCCGTAGCCGGCACTGACGATTGTGCCGACCGCCGACGCCTGCCCGTTTGTCGAGAGCGGCGCGTTGACCAGTGAGGACAGTGCCGTGCCGAACAGCGACAGGAGCAGCACGTCCAGCCCGAGCAGCAGCACGTCCGCGGCCGACAGATACCACCCCGTCACAGCCAGATACCCGAGGCAGACCGCCAGCGCCGCGTAGCAGATCAGCAGCGTCGACAGCGCGCTCGCCGCAAAATAGCCGAGCGCCAGCGTCGATCGCCTGACCGGGGTCATGGTCAGATCCCGCCGGGCCCCGCTGATCCTGTCCTGCACCATTAGCAGATTGGAGCAGAACGCCACCGTCACGCAGCACACCGCCAGCAGCGACGAGACGAGCTGCCCGCCCACCGTGCCGTCGATCAGCGCCGCATCCACCGCGAAGCCCGCGGGCATGGCGGCGGCAAAGGAATCCCGGTAGACCTTGGCCAGAAACGTCGCATACAGCACCAGCAGAATGACCGGCGTGATGAGCGAGGTAAAGAACATCCCCTTGTCCTTGAAGAATAATTTGCAGTTGCGCCGGATCAGCGCGCCAAGTCCGGTCATACCTCCGCACCTCCATGCAGCTTCTTGCCCGTCGCGGCCAGGAAGACATCGTCCATATTTCCTTTGGTGATCTCATAGTCCGTGAACAGCGCGGGCTGCGCCAAAATCAGCTTCGTCGCCTCGCCGGTGTTTTCCACCTCGATGCGCCAGCCGCCCTGCACCGGGGCATATTTGCGCCCGAGCGCCCGGACGGCGGCCTCTTCCACGCCGTACAGCGTGATGTGATCTCCGGCATAGGTGTTTTTCAGTGCCAGCGGCGTGCCCTCGCCGACGACCCGGCCGCTGTCCAGCAGGATCACGTAGTCGGCGTCCGCGGCCTCCTCCATATAGTGCGTGGTCAGAAAGACCGTCAGCTTTTCTTTCCGGCGCAGCTCCGTCACCACGTCCCACAGCAGCCTCCGCGTCTGCGGGTCCAGGCCGGTGGTCGGCTCGTCGAAGATCAGGATCTTCGGGCGGTGGAGCAGGGCGCGCGCAATGTCGATGCGCCTGCGCTGCCCGCCGGAGAGTCTGCCGACCGGGCGGTCCAGAATGTCCCCGAAGTCCAGCAGCTGCGCGAGCTCCGCCAGCCGCTTCGCGAATGCCGCGCCCCGGATGCCGTAGAGCGCGGCCCGGCTCTGCAGGTTGTCCCGCACGCTCAGCGCCCCGTCCAGTACGGAATTCTGAAACACCACGCCAAGCTCGCGCCGGACCCGGTCCGGGTCGTG
>SFNW01000121.1 GCA_004554105.1 Clostridiales bacterium
AAAAGAAAATATAAAAAATCAGAAAGAAATTTTTTAAAATTTAGGTTTTTTCAAGTTTGTGTCTGCCGGTAAAAATGCTTGCTTTTCGGAACTTTTGAAGCATATACGGAAAAATTGCACAGATTTGAGAAGAGACGTACAAAAAAATAACACAAAACTCCGAAACGGTTGACATTTTTGCACAAAGAGACTAAAATTAGAGCAGAAATGTATTGTCTTGCAATACAAATTTTTGAAGGAGTGTGCAACATGCAAAAGAAAGTTTTGAGCATGATCCTTGTCCTCTGTATGCTGCTCGGTCTGTTCCCGTATACGGTTCTGGGAACGGCTGCCGCAAACAGCAGCGCAGAGTACACGGTGATCTCCACTGCGGACGAACTCATCGCACTGATGGGCGACTCCTCGAGGTGGTCGGGGAACTATCGCCTCGGCGATAATATCGACCTGACCGGAAAGACCGGACAGGCACCGATCGGTGACGATACGGTTCCGTTTACCGGTATTTTCGACGGTAATAAAAAGTCGATTTCGGGCATTGCCATTACCGTGGCCGACCATAAGGGCGTCGGTCTGTTCGGTATTATTCGTGACGCCGAAATCCGTGACCTGACCGTTTCGGGTAAAGTCACGGTCACGGGTGCAAACTTCAGCGGCGGTCTGATCGGTGCAATCACCGGCAACGCGACGGTTGAAAACTGCGTCAATAACATTACGCTGGATGCGGTTTCTCGTATCGGCGGTATTGTCGGCGGCATTGTCCTGAACAATGCGCTCGGCACGGCGGCGGGCACCGAGCTTGATGCAACCGCTACGGCAACCGTTGTGATTCGCAACTGCGTCAACAACGGCAAGATTACCGGCACTTCCGCCCGCGTGGGCGGCGTTGTCGGTGCGGTTTCGTTCGGTAAAGTCGGTACGCGTAACGCAACGATTGAAAACTGCACCAACAACGGCGAACTGGTTAAAGGTACCGAAGCGGTCGGCGGTATTATCGGTCTCGTTGATACCACGATTGCCGGCTCCGACCTGACGGTTAAGGGCTGCGTGAACACCGGTGCCGTTGTCGGCACAAAAGCTTCCGCAACGCTTGTCGGCGGTATCGTCGGCAGAACCACACTGACGGACGCAGGTACGAGTGCCGTAACGGTTACCGAGTGCATGAACAGCGGCGCGATTTCCGCACCGGCGCAGGTCGGCGGTATCGTCGGTTACACTTATAAGAAGGGCGCGACGATTACCAAGTGCTATAACACCGGCTCGGTTACCGCTACCGGTACGGCAAAGGGCGGCGCAGACGCGGGCGGTATTCTCGGCCTTGCCAACACGGCGACGGTTGAAAACTGCATCAACACGGGCGCAATCGTCGGCACGCAAAACAAGTTTGTCGGCGGTATCGTCGGCAGAGCTGCAAGCACCAACACGTTCCGTTATAATTATAACGCCGGCACGACGGACGGCAGTGTTGCCGCCAACAACCACGCAATCATCGGTAACCGGGGTACCGGTACGGTGACTTACAAATACAACTACTACACCGCGGGCGGCACGGATGCGGCAGGTACTGCGATTGCCGCTGCGGACATCGCCGACTCGAGCAAGTATACCGGCTTTGACGTAACAATTTGGACCTTTACGACGAACGGTCCCGAATTGACGGTCTTCCATGAGCACGTTGACGCAAACGGCGACGGCTCGTGCGACAGCTGCGGCTTTAACGCTTCCTGCACGCACCCGACGACCGAGCTCGAAGTCCTGACGCCTGCGACCTGCGCTACAACGGGCGTCGGCAGAGAGACCTGCACGGTCTGCGGCAACATTGAGGATGTTGTTCTTCCGATCAATCCCGCCAACCATGTTTCCGAGCTGACACTCTCGCTGGTTGACGGTAAGATCGTTTACACTTGCGCGTGCGGCTTGGCCTATGCCGAAACGACCGCCCCGGTCTCTACGGTTTATGTAGCCGCAGACGGCGTCAAGGTACTGCCGACTGCAACGGCAGGCACTTCGGAAAATCCGTTCGGCAACTTTGACTTTGCGATGCAGTATGCCGGACTGATGGCTTCCGCAAACGGCGCGGCGACGGTTGTTATTAAGGACAGCATTACGGTTCCCGCAACTTACGAAACGCCCGCATACACGGGCACGGTTACGGTCACCGGCGGAACGATGATTCTCGGCGGTGCCAGCACCTTCAAGATGAACGGTGCGATGACCTTCAGAGACATCAGCTTCAATGTTGACAAGGCGGGCGGCGGCGCGTATCTCTATGCGCAGAACCACAAGCTCGTCATGGACACCGGCATCAAGATGATTAACGCCGGCACGGTCTCCAAGAGCGACATGACCATCAATGCCGTAAAGATGTATGTTGTCGGTGGCTTTGAGCGTGAAGATACGGTGACCGATACATTGAATACCGACGTCACGGTTCGTTCGGGCGAATACTGGTTCATCGGCGGCGGCAGCCGCTGCAAGAGCGGCACGATGACGGTTGAGGGCACGACCAAGGTTACGATCGGCACGGTCAACAATACCGACACGCTGAAGTCTGCATGGCTGAATACCTTCTCGCTCGGTTCCGAGCATGTCGGCGCGGCCGGGCTGAAGGGTACGATGATCTTTGACGGTGCGATTGACGTCGTAGCGTATAACATTGTCAACCAGAACGGCGGCGGCGCGGAATACGACCGTACGGTGGATATCGTTCTGATGGGCGACATCAACCCCACTTACACCAACGCAATTGACGTTACCGGTTCTACGGCAGTTAAGGGCTGCGCAGTTGACGTTTATGTCGACGAGCGCGTTGATACCGCTGTAGCCGATGCGGACGTCTTCTACGGCAACAGTGCGGATCCGTCGCTTGCTACCCTCGAGCTTGTTGTAAACAAGTACACCTATGCGCAGTACTGCCTCAACTATCTGAACGGACACGTTGATGCAGACACGAATGATGCCTGCGACATCTGCGGCGCTTCCATGCAGTGCGATCACCCGGATGCTGCACTGGAGTACAGGACGATTATTGAAGCGACCTGCTCGACGGAAGGCTCGCAGGAGGTTTGGTGCACGAAGTGCGGCAAGCAGCTTCCGAACGTCACGCTTGACAAAGACCCTGCAATCCATACCGGACTTCAGTACCAATATAATGAAACCAACAAAAACTATGATCTCGTTTGCACGGCTTGCCACGAAATCATCTTCGAGGGCTTAGAGGCGCCTGTCGTTTACCTGGACAACTGGCAGAAGGTTGGCTCGGGGGCAGGTCTCACCGAAGATGTCGGTCTGGACACCAACTTCGGCACGGACGCGGGCGAACCCGTGTTCACGCTGGAGGAAGCGGTTCGCAGACTGGCGGTGACCGGCGGTACGGTTTACTTCCTTGACCGCTATGTCATTGATGCGGATCTCAAACTTCCCGCGTATGAGAAGGAAATTACCTTCACGACGCCTGCCGATGGAAGCGCGACCGGCTTTGTGATTGCCAAGCACGGTGCTGTTCTTAAGCTCGGCGGGCCGACGAAGTTTGAAAAGCTCGTCTTCAACGGCATTTCCTCGACGCAGAATCCTTCCGATAAGGGTTACTATAACACGCTTGTTATTGAAGGCAACTGGAACGACGTCACCTTCGGCGAAGGTCTCGGCACCTTCGGTAACGCATACTTCGTAGCGGGCAAGCAGTATCCCAAAGTAGACGACGGCGAAGCGAAGAATATTCACCTCGTCTTTACCAAAACGACGGCAAACAAGGTTAAAGTTGTTGAAGACGGCAAGACCGTTGAGAAAGCGGTAACCTTCTTCGACCGCATTTACCTCGGCGACCGCGTCAAGGAGACCGGCATTACCGTTTCCAACAAGACCGTAACTGCGGACTTTGTCGCAAGTACGACGGCTATCAACGTCTATGCCGGCACGACCAGCACTGCCGCGCAGAATGCGCAGATGGTCAACTGCTCGACGACGATGAACTTCTATGCCAACGCTTACATTCAGTATATCCGCAGCGGCGACGGCAACACGGCAGGCGCCGGCACGGCATACCTCGATAACCTGACGGTTAACCTCTACGACAGCTCGCGCATTATGGCAGCCTTTGTTCCGAGAAACGTTCGCAACCTGACGCTGAACATTTCCGGCACTGCGGACGGGCGCACGCTGTACAACCCGAAGCAGTTCGGTCTCATCGAGCTGAGCTCCGGCTATCTTGCATCCGAAAACTACACCGGCAATGAAACCCTGACGATGAACTACACCACGCATTCGTTTGCGGCAGGCGTTGCGGCGCCCAGCTATTCGGAGCCGTATACGGTTACCTCGAACATTGTCGATGAGTGCGTATGGAACGACGGCGAAATCACGACGCCCGCAACGCCCGAGGCAGCCGGCGTTAAGACCTACACCTGCACGGTTTGCGGCGCGACCAAGACCGAATCGGTTCCCTTCAACTGCACCGATCATAACTACATTGTAAAAGCAGACGGCACTTACTACTGCACGGTTTGCAGCGCGACCTTCACCGAGCTTCCCGTAAGCGAGCTGACGCTGGCAGCAGCGCCTGCAACCTATACGGACGGTAAGGCGATTGTTAACCTCAAGCTGACCTCGGCTGCGTTCTGGGGTGTTCGCTTCAAGGTTACCGCGCCCGAAGGCTTCACGCTTGACAGCGTTGTTTCCACGCTGCCCGAAGCGGCAGAAGGCGACGGCACCGGCACGGGTCTCTCCTTTATCCGTGACGGCGAATCCATGGCGATCCTCGGCTTCTCCACCAATCCGGTTAACACGGCACTGGATCAGGTCGTTCTCACGCTGACCTACACGGTTGCGGATACGGTCGACACCTCGGTTGCACAAATCGTTGACGTCGATATCGTTGAGGCGGTCAAAGTCGGCGAAGGCGAAATTGCCGACGTTGAAATTGCCGCAACGGCAGTCGGCGCGGAAGTCACGGCAGCCGCACACACGCATGAGTATGTAGCAACGGTCACCAAGGAAGCAACCTGCGGCGCAGACGGCGTCAGAACCTACACCTGCTCGGTCTGCGGCGACAGCTACACCGAAGCGATTCCCGCAACCGGTGAGCATACCTACACCTCCGAAGTCACCAAGGAAGCAACCTGTGTTGAAGCCGGCGAAATGACCCACACTTGCTCGGTTTGCGGTCACAGCTACACCGAGCCGATTCCGGCAACCGGCAAGCATACCTTTGGCGAGTGGGTTGAGACGA
>SFNW01000122.1 GCA_004554105.1 Clostridiales bacterium
AAGCCTTTTGGCTTTTCTGCCGGATTTTTTCGGTTATGCTACCGTCAGTTTTCGCATATAAAATGTGCCGTCCTCGCGCTTCATCAGAAGCAAGCGATAGGTGTCCGACCGCTCGCCGTTCATCTCGGCAAAAAAGCGGCAGACATAAGTGTTTTCGGTCTCATACAGCTCGGTTATCGTCACTTTGGCGGAATTATCCACGCCGATACCGACCGAAATATAGGCGTCGACGCGGTCGAGATAGGTAAACAGCGGCGTCGAAGCGTTGGAAACGCTCGCCGTGCCGCCAAAGCAGCGGTAAACCGTACTTTCAAAATCAACCGCAGGAATCACGGTCGTGATTTCAAGCGTCGGGTACAGGCTGCGCGTCTTTTCAATCAAATCGTTGTTCGCATTGTACTTTGCATAATTGCCCGCCAAAATCGAGCAGAGAATGCCGTCGCGGTAGAGCTTTGCCGCCACTGCAGGTGAGTCAAATTCGCTGAGATAGGGCGTGTTTTGAAACAGCATCGGCAGCAAATCGAGAATGCCTTGTGCAACCTCGCCGTCAAGGGCAAGCGTATTCAGGCTGTCCTCGGTCTCGTAGTCGTGCGTGTCGATGCCGAGCAGTTCATAAAGCCCGCAGCCCGACAGCGACAGGCAAAGTAACAATGCCAAAAGCGGCAGCGCGACAGCACGAAGAAAGCGCCGTCTGCTCATACGCGCTCGACCGAAGCAACGGTAAAGCCCGCCTCGGTAATCGCTGCGGTGAGCAGTTTTTCGTCAAGCGAAGACGGACATTTGACGTGCGCGGTCTTTTCTTCAAGCTCGACCCTCGCGCTGACGCCGCGAATCGACTCAAGCGCGGATTTGACGTGTGCCGCGCAGTGCGAGCAGGACATTCCCTCTACATGAATGGTATAATTGACTTTTCCGAACATTTGCGTTGTTTCCTCCTCGGGTGAAAATTCGGGCGGTGCAAAGTGCCGCAGCTTTCGCGAAAGCAAAAGGACGGCAAGCATCGAAACGGCAGATACCGCCGCACAGACCGCCGGTATGACGGCGAGGTCGAGACGCCAAAACAGCCCTGCCGCAAACGGCAAACATACGCCGATTGCCGCAAGTGCGCAAAGCAGCAGGGCGCGAAGAATACGAAGCGCCTGCCTGCCGAGCAGCACCGCGCCGACAAGCGCAGTCGGCGTCCCTTCTCGGAGCGTCACTGCGAAGCCGTCTGCCGTCAGCCTTATTGTATCACCTTCTTTTGACGCTTGCAAGACTTTTTCGTCTCGGCTCGGTAAAAGTGCGTCCTCATTTTTCGGCAGTTTTTCGGCAAGCAGGCGAATTTCCGCACAGCCTTCGTCGGGCAAAAGCGGGAGGACGCCAACTTGCTCCAATCGCCGCAGTGCGGCGGCGGCATCGGGCAGCGGGCGGCGGTAAAACAGGAATACGCCGCGAAAGCTTCTGCCTGACGCCGCATAGAGCGGCTTCATGCCGCCAAAATCAGTTTCGGCAAGCCATTTCGGCAGAAAAACGCCGGATTTTCGGAGGAACTTCAAGTCGCCGATACGGAAGCGGTCGCCGCAGACAGTTGCGAAGAAGCCGAATTTGCTCGCGGCACAGTCGGTCGCGGGCTTTAGCGGCAGTTCAAGCTCGTTTGCAGCCCCGACGATTGCCGCGGCATATTGCCCCGGGGCGTCCTTTGCAGCCGCGGCGGCGCACGCGAGCAGTGCCGTTTTGTCCGCGTCAACCGCGTATAAATCGTAGAGCGAGGGCTTGTCCTCGGTCAGCAGCGAGATGTCGTTCAGCGCGACAAAATCCGATGCACCGATTGTTTCAAAGGCGATCGGTGTATCGGCAATACAGCCGAATTTCTCCCCTGCCCTTTCCGCCTCTGTGTAAACAAGCGGCGGCATTGTCAGCAGTGCGGTCGGACAGCAGATAACCGCTGCGGCAAGCGCATGGCAGAGCGCGAGCAAAACGCCCGCGCCGAGCAGAATACGAATTCCGAATACAACAATGGCAAGCAGTACGGCAGTCGGTACAAGAACGGCGCAAATGCGGTCGGCGGCACGCGGGGGCGCGTCGGTTTCGGCACTCTGTCGCTTTGCGGTTTGGGCGCGGCGTTCGCAAAACGACGCCGCCGCCAGCCGCACGGCGGCAATCCAAAGAAAATTGAAAGAAGCAAAGCCGCTTGCCTCCGCAAGTCCTCCCCGCCCGACGGTAAGCGCGGTCAAAACAGCGGCAAAAAAGCCCTCAAGCGTTGCCGCAACCGAAGTCACCAAAAGCAGCGCATCGGCATTTGGGCGCATGGCGGCGAGTGCTTGCGCCCCGTCGCGAAGCCGACTTCTCCCCGCAAACAGTACGGGCAGAAACAGCAAAAACTGCGCCGCTGCATTTCCCGCGGGATTCACCGACGGATTGACCGCCTCCGGCAGTGGAAGCCCGAGTACGCCGCCGAGCCAAAGCAAGGCAAGCACCGCGGCAAACACCGCCGCAACCGATTCCCGCGCTCGCCCCGAACGCCCGCCAGACAGCGCCGCCGTCCTGATTCGCTTTCCAATCATCGCACTCCCCGCTTTCGTCTTCGTAATGCTGCTATTATTCCCATATCGTGCCGTTTTCATAAGCCGCGAGTCTTGACTTTTCAAGCGGCATCTGCTATACTGTAGCAGTAAAAACCACGGGGTGTAGCGCAGGTGGGGACTTTCCCGAGCGCCGCCTGCGGCGGAGCAAGCGAGGAAAAAGGAGTGGCAGCAACTTGGCGATTGGCGAGCAAGTCATTCTTGCGATGACAGAGCCTTAGTTGCAACAGGAAGCGCAGCGGACAACTGCAAATCCTTTTAATTGAATACTTTATCGGGGTGTAGCGCAGTTGGTAGCGCGCCTGCTTTGGGAGCAGGATGCCGCAGGTTCGAATCCTGTCACTCCGACCAAAATAGAGAGATGCCCGCAGGGCATCTCTCTATTTTTTGTATCAGTGGAAGGATTCGAACAGACGCGGTAGTGAATGGCTTGCCAGTGGCAAGCCAGAGCCGCGTCCGACCAAGGCGCGTCGAGCGCCGCGAGTCGAATCCTGTCACTCCGACCAAAATAGAGAGATGCCCGCAGGGCATCTCTCTATTTTTTGTATCAGTGGAAGGATTCGAACAAACGCGGTAGTGAATGGCTTGCCAGTGGAGACAAACGCCGCGTCCGACCAAGGCGAATCTGTACACTGTACACCTAAGCAGGCGTTTTTTGCGGTTCCCGCAGGGAATCGCCGCCCTAATTTTGGCGGCGAAGCAAAAAAGGCAGGGCGCAGCCGCGCAGCGGCCTGCGCAGGAGCCCGCGCGAGTCGAATCCTGTCACTCTGCTTTCCGCAATATTTCCCCAAAATAAGTATAAAATTTATATGCGCATTGCAAGCAGATGTGCTATAATAAGCGGGAAGTGCGCATTGAGCCGGCAATTTCGACATTTGATTCCTGTGAGGCAGCCCATGAATAACGAAAAGAAACTCTTTACAAAAAAGCAGCTTTGGGCATTGCTGCTCCCCTTGATGGTCGAGCAGGTGCTCAACTCATTCATGGGAACGGCGGACACGATTATGGTGACCTCCGCCGGAAACGCCGCGATTTCCGCCGTTTCTCTTGTGGACTCGCTGAATGTAATGATGATTTTGGTCTTCTCGGCACTGGCGACCGGCGGCGCAATCATCTGCTCGCAGTACATAGGCAGCCGCGACCTTGAAACCGCCAATCGCGCCGCAGGGCAACTCCTATTATCGGTCACTTCGATTTCACTTGTCGTCACCCTGCTCTGCTCCGTCCTCCGCGCGCCGCTGCTCCGATTGATTTTCGGCAGTGTAGACGCCGAGGTCATGGAAAACGCGAACATCTATATGCTGATTACGGTGCTTTCGTTCCCGTTTATCGCGCTTTACAATGCGGGCGCAGCACTCTTCCGCGCGAGCGGCAACTCACGGATCTCCATGCGAGTCTCGCTGATTGCCAACATCATCAACATCGGCGGCAATGCCATATTGATTCTCGGCTTTCATTTCGGTGCGGCAGGCGCGGCAATCGCCACCCTGCTTTCACGCGGATTCAGTGCCACGCTTATTCTATGGTTTCTGCGACGCCCGAAGCAGACGCTCTGCATACGAAAGTATACGGAAATTCGCCCGGATTTCCGCATGATCGGCACAATCTGCAGGGTCGGCATTCCCACGGGCATCGAAAACGGTATGTTTCAGTTCGGCAAGCTGGCAATTCAATCAACGGTTTCCACGTTGACCACCGCACAAATTGCCGCCAACGCGATGATGGCAACGCTCGAGCAGTTTTGCTGCAATGCCGCCATCGGCATCGGGCTTGGACTGATGACTGTCGTCGGGCAATACATCGGCGCGGGATATAAACAAGAGGCAAAGAAAATGATTCTTCGCCTCGCCCGGTACAGCATGGTCGCAATTACGATTTCCTGCGGTCTCACCCTTCTCCTCGTCCGTCCGCTGACAAAACTCAGCGGCATGGAAGCCGAGGCGGCAGCACTGACCGTCCAAATGGCCAACTTTGTCTGCCTGCTCCAGCCGTTATTCTGGGCGCCCGCCTTCACCCTCGCTTACGGAATGCGCGCCGCCGGCGACGTCCGTTTCTCCATGCTTCTTTCCTCCTCGACCATGTGGACCTGCCGCGTCGTTATTGTCATTGTGCTGATTCGCGTCTTTGGCTTCGGTCCCATCGCCGTCTGGATCGGCATGGTCAGCGACTGGTTTATCCGCGCCATCGGCTTCACATGGCGTTTTCTCAGCAACAGATGGATGAACAAAGCCGTCATCAAAGAATAGTAAAAGCAATCCGGCCGCGGTCGGATTGCTTTTCTCGTTAAACTTGCGCTTCTTCGATAATCTTTTTCAAAATGACTTTATCCGCCGGACAAAAGTCGTACTGCGGAATTTCGGCAGGGGTAATCCAGCGTATGTCGTTATGCTCGAGTTTTTGCGGGATTCCCGCCGCAATCGAAGCATTGAACAGGGTCAGATGCACCGTGATGTCGGGGTAAACATGGGTGACTTCGCAAAAGACTTCGCCCACATCAAGCGTAATCGCCAGTTCTTCCCTGCATTCACGCACAAGTGCCGCTTCCTTGGTCTCACCCGCCTCGACCTTCCCGCCGACAAATTCCCAAAGCAGACCTCTTGCTTTATTTTCAGGGCGCTGACAAATCATA
>SFNW01000123.1 GCA_004554105.1 Clostridiales bacterium
AGACGACTACTCGGCGTTGCTCAAATCCTATCCGCTCTTGGACGCAACCATCAAAGAACTCGGCATTCAGGAAACCTACCCGTCTGCGGATAGCTTAAAAGGCGCCATCAGTATTTCCAACCCCGAAGGTACGAGAATTATTGCCATTACCGTAAAATGCGCCGATGCACGGATGGCTGCCGACATTGCAAACGAATTGTGCCGTCAGGCGATTATTCAACTGCCGGAGATAACAAAAACGTCTGCGCCGAGCATCTTGACAGAAGCGCGTGCAGCAAAAGCCCCGCTAAACAGCAGTTATACGACGCCGCTTTTTACGACAGCCGTTGTCTCCGGTCTTGCAAGCTATTTGCTCTTTTTGATGCTGTTCCTGCTTCGCGATTCGGTTACCGATGCGGATGACTTGGCGCGTATTACCGATATGTATCCGTTGGCGATCGTCCCCGAGGAAAAGCACCGTTCGTCTTCCGGCACAAGGAGTAAAGACAAATGAAAGCATTAACATTTAACAGCATCAATGCGCTTCCGTTCGCCACAGAAGAGGCGCTGAACCGTCTCTGCATCAATCTTTGCGGATACGGCGACCGCTTCAAAAAGGTGATGGTGACCAGCAGCATTCCGGACGAAGGAAAGAGCTTTATCAGCTTTCATCTTGCCCGCCTGCTGGCATCTGTCGGAAAGCGTGTCGTCTATGTCGACGGCGATATTCGTATGTCCGAAAGCCGCGCTCGTTATCAGATTTCTTTTGCAGACGAAAGCCATCCGAGCATTGAGGAATATTTGGCGGGGCAAGCCTCGATGGCCGACATCGTCTATTCGACAAACATAAAGAATCTTTATTTCGTTCCCACCCGCTGCGCGGTGCATAACCCGGTGATTCTTTTGCAGAGCCCGCGCTTTGAAAACCTCTTGAATATGCTGGCGGAGCAATATGACTATGTAATTTTGGACACGGCACCTGTTTTAACCGTGCCGGACGGCATCAAGCTTGCTCCGCTTTGCGACGGCGTCATCTTGGTTGTGCGCAGCGGCGTCACTTCCCGCTATATGGTCGCCGATTCCGTAGCGCAGTTAAACCGTGCTTCCGGCGAAATCATCGGCACCGTGCTCAACAGAGTTGCTCACCGAAGCAGTGAGTATTATTACAAGTACTACGGCAAAAAACCGGGTGCGCGGCATCACAAAAAAAGCAAAAAGAGCTTGCAAGTAACAAATTCGCAGTAACGGAAATAAAGAGAAAAGCCTCCTATGGTTAAGCGGAAGAAGCTGCCATAGGAGGCTTTCGTGCTGTCTTTACAACTTGAGAAACGACAGACGACATTTGGAATGCAAAAGGCGCGGATCGCTTATTTTCCCTCCCAGAAGCGGGCGAGGACTGAGGAAAGGGAGGGGGCGTCGCCGACGAATTTGGCGCGGCGGTACTGCGTCGGCATCAGCTCCTTGTAGGTCGGGTCGGCGTAGCGTTCGTCGATAAAGACGATGACGCCGCGGTCGGTCTCGGTGCGAATGACGCGCCCCGCCGCCTGCAAGACGCGGTTGAAGCCGGGGTAGATATAGGCGTACTCGCGCCCCAGCTCGTACTTGTCGTCGTAGTATTCGCGCAGCAGCTCGTTTTCGTCGCTCGGCTGCACGAGTCCGACGCCGACGACAATCGAGCCGATGAGGCGGTCGCCGACAAGGTCGATGCCCTCGGAATAGATGCCGCCCAGCACCGAAAAGCCGACGAGCGTGGTGCGCGCGCCCGCGCGGAAGGCGTCGAGAAAGCCGCGCCGCGCGTGCTCGGACATTTCCTTTGCCTGTACGACCGTGCGAATGTGCGGATATTTGTACTTGAACAGGGTTTGCACCTCGCTCATATAGGCGTAGGAGGGGAAGTAGACCATGTAATTGCCGTCTCGTCGGCTGACCGTGCTCATGATGGCGTCCGCCACCGCCGCCGCACTCTGCGAGCGGTACTGGAAGAGCACGCTCAGCTTGTCCATGATGCAGACGCAGAGGTTTGCGGGGTCGTAGGGGCAGTCGAGCTTGAGTTTGACCGCGTTGGGCGCGCCGTAGAGCGAGGCGTAATAGTCGAGCGGGGTCAGCGTGGCGGAGAAAAAGATTGTGGCGCGACCGCGCGCCGTCTTTTTTGCCAGCAGTTCGGACGGGTCGAGGCAGACGATTTTTGTGACGACCTCTTCGCCGTGTACCGTGACCGTGCCGACAAAGCAGCGGTCGAACAGCTCCATTGAGCCAATGTATTTCCGCACCTTTCGGTGCAGGTCGTGCAGGCTGTCGGGCAGACTGCCGCAGAGCGGGGAATGAATGTATTTCGTCGCCGCGCGCTCAAAGGCGGTGAGCAGGTCGTAGAGCTGCTTGTCAAAACTGTGAAGGGTGGTGAAGCCGCGCGTCACGCCGTCGTCTCCCTCCTCGGACGAGTCGCTGCACAGCTCGCGCATACTGTCGATGTAAAACTCCAGCGCGGCGAGACTGTCGCAGACCGCGTTTTTCGGCAGACTGCGCGTTTCGTCAAGGAAGCGGCGCAACTCGGACAGGCGCAGTTCCGCGCCGTAGCACGCCTTGGCGCGGTCGAGCAGGTTGTGCGCCTCGTCAAAGAGGAAGATGTATCGCCCGCCCGCGTCGCCGTCGAAATAGCGGCGGAAATACGCCGCCTCGTCGATTAAATAGTTGCAGTCGCAGACAATGAGGTCGCACTGCTCGGACAAATCGAGTGCAAATTCGTATGGGCAGACGCTGTGCTGCTTCGCAAATTCAGAGAGGGCGTCGCCGTCGCAGACGCGGCAGCTGCCGACGATGTCGGCAATCGCGTCGCTTGCGCGCTTATAATGTCCCTTGGCGCGGGGGCAGACCGACGGCGTGCATTTGAGCGGGTCGCGCAGGCCGACCGGGCAGAGTTTTTCCTTTGCCGTGATGTGAATCGCGCGAATGCCGGTTGACGCCGACATTTTTCTCGCGGCGGCGAGCGCGGCGAGCGCGGTGGTGTTTTTCGACGTGAAGTAGAAAACTTTGTCAATCAAGCCCGCGCCGAGCGCACGCAGGGCGGGGTAGAGCGCGGCGACGGTCTTGCCGATGCCGGTCGGCGCTTCAATCAGCGCCTTGCCGCCGCTCTTGACGGCGCGCAGCACCTCGACGATGAAGTCGCGCTGCCCGTCGCGCATCTCGGGGTAGGGAAAGGCGAGCGAAGAGCAGTTCGGCACGCGGACGCAGAGCCGCTCGGCTTCGAGCGCCGCAAACGGGCGGTGCAGGTCGACAAGCCGCATCACCGCCTCGCCAAGTTCGCGGCGGGAAAAGGTCTTTTCAATGACCGAAACATCGTGCTTGTTGTGAAAAAAGGTCAGGCGAAAGCCGACAGAGCCGAGCATTTCGCTCTCCGCCGTCATGTAGGAGAGCAGGGCGGCAAGCGCGACAAATTCCGCCGCCGCGTCGCTGTCGATTTTCGAGGTGTAGTCGCTTACCGTGCGGTTGACGCAGACCGTCGTTTTGCCGTTTTGACGGAGAATGCCGTCCGCCGCGCCGCGAATCTCGTAGAACAGCCCGCCGCGGCTTACCGTGCGGCAAAGCTCGACGCCGGCGCGGTAATTTGTGCCGTACTGCGCTTCAAGTAGCTCGTCGACCTTGCCGTCGTCCTCGCGAATGCGGACGCCGCGCAGATCAATGCTCGCGTGGTTGACGACCGCGTGGCAAAGCTCTGCGGCGCCGATGCGCAGTTTTTTCGATGTCGGGTCAAATTGCATGCTTTCGCCTCCTTTCGGTTTTGTTTATGCGTTCGTCTCTTCGCCTGCGGTCAGCGTGCAAATCACCTTTGCCGCCTCGGCGGCGACATCGCTTGCCAGCACGCCGTAGTCCGAATAGACCTTTGCGCAGCGCTCGGCGGCAAGCCCGTGAATATAGGCGGCGATGACCGCCGCGTCAAAGGGGGACGCGCCCTCGGCGATAAACGCGCAAATCATGCCGCAGAGCGTGTCGCCGCTGCCGCCCTTGGAAAGGGCGGACGAGCCGGTCGGATTGATCAAGACGCGCGCACCGTCGGTGATGACCGTTCCCGCGCCCTTGAGCAGCAGCACGCCGCCGTAGGCGGGATTAAAGGCTTCTTTGGCAAAGCGCAGTGCGCTTTCGACGCGGGCGGACTGGATTTCGGCGACCGACTTTCCGCACAGCCGCGAAAATTCAAGCGGGTGCGGCGTCAGCACGACCGGACGCGCGGCACACTTCAGCAGCGACGGCGTTTCGGACAGCAGATTCAGCCCGTCCGCGTCAATCACGAGCGGCGCGCCGCTCTGCCCGAGCAGGGCGGCAAGGCGAACGCTGCCTTCGTCGGTCCTGCCGAGCCCGCAGCCGAAACCGACGGCGTTCATGCCCGCCGCCTTGGCGAGAAGGTCGCCGCGCTCGATGTCAAAATACATTGCCTCGTAAATCGACTGCGAGAGCGCGTCAATGACCTCGCGCGTGCTTGCAAGCGTCACCAGTCCCGCGCCGCAGCGCAGTGCGCCGAGGACCGAGAGTGCCGCCGCGCCGCGCATATCGCCGCTGCCGCAGACAAGCAGGACACGGCCGAAGGTCGACTTGTTTGCGTCCTTCGGGCGTTTCGGCAGGGCGGCGCGGACATAGGCGGCGTCCGTGATTTTCGTTTCAATCGACATGAAACCACCAACTTTCTGCATTGATTATAGCAAAAAATCATAGACTTGGCAATAGAAAAGCGACCGAAGAGGAGGGGATTTTACGGAGCGCTGTTCGACGAGCAATCTCGGGCAAAAGGACGTCATCAACGTGCGAAACGGGGCGAACCTCGGCTTCGTCACCGACATCGAATTTGAGATTTGCGAGGGGAAAATCGTCGCGCTGATTGTCGGCGACTGCGCCTCGCTCGGCTTTTCCAAAAGCGAGGAACTGGTGATTCCGTGGTGCAAGATCGTGCGCATCGGCGAGGACGTGATTCTTGTCGACATCGTGATTGACGAGTGCCGCTGCGGCTGCAAGGATAACGACAAAAAGAAAAAACGCGGATTTTTCGGCGGCTGACGAAGCAAAGGGGGGCGAAAGCCCTCCTTTTTGCTCTTTGCGAAAGAAAAATCGGCAAAAATCAGG
>SFNW01000124.1 GCA_004554105.1 Clostridiales bacterium
ATTTCAAACTTTTTCATTTTAATCCGAATCTTTCTGCAGTCCCGAAAAACGCCAAAGCCGTCGATTTTTTACGCACCTTTTTGTATTCACGGCGCAAAAGACGCGTGGTAGAATGAGAATACAAAGAAACGCAGAGCCTCTGCCGAGAAAGCACAAGGAGAAACGCCATGAGCAAAACCACGGCTTCCGTCAAGAAATTAGTCATTCCGACCTACCCCGAGGCACCCGCCGAGAAGCTGCCGATGTTCGCCGAAAATCGCGTGCATCAGCGCTTTACGGGCGATCCGTATCCGAACGCGGTCGTCATTCGCACGCCGGAAAAGACGAAATTCGACAAGACCTACGAAGCGATTGTCCTCGAAAACGACTACATCGAGCTGACCATTCTGCCCGAAATCGGCGGCAAAATCTATTCCGCCGTCGACAAGACCACCGGCTATAACTTTTTCTACCGCAACGAGGTCATCAAGCCCGCGCTCATCGGTATGCTCGGCTCTTGGATTTCGGGCGGCATCGAGTTTAACTGGCCCTACCATCACCGCGCGTCCACCATGCTGCCGAGCGACTATGAAATTGTCAAGGAGGACGGCGGCGTGACCGTCTGGCTCTCCGAGCACGAGCCGGTCGACCGCATGAAGGGCATGGTCGGGATCTATCTTGCCGACGACCGCGCGATTTTCGAGACCCGCATGAAGGTGACCAACCGCACGCCGCTGCGCCATTCCTTCCTTTGGTGGGAGAACACCGCCGTGCCGGTCAACCCCGATTACGAAATCTTCTTCCCGTCCGACGTCGACCACGTTCACTTCCACTACCGCCGCTCGAACACGACCTATCCGATTGCGCGTGGACACTTCAACGGCTACACCTTTGATACGGAGCACGGCGTTGACATCAGCAAGCATTTCAACACCAAGTTCCCGACCTCCTATTTCTGCGCCGCGTCGGACTATGACTATTTCGGCGGCTACGATGCGGGTAAGAAGTGCGGCGTCGTCCACATCGGCGACCACCACATCTCGGTCGGCAAAAAGATGTTCACCTGGGCGTACAATCAGCTTTCGCGCTCTTGGGAGCGTGCGCTGACCGACACCTCGGGTCCTTATGCCGAACTCATGGCAGGCTCGTACACGAACAACCAGCCCGACCTCACCTGGCTTGAAGCCTATGAAACCAAGTGCTTCAAGCAGTCGTGGTATCCCATCGGCGCGCTCGGCGTGCCGTCCTATGCAAACTTCGACGCGGCAATCCGCGTCGAGAGCGGAATTTTGCGCATTCAGCCGACGAAGGACTTCAAGAACGTCAAAGTTGTACTGACCCACGGCGGCAAGCCGATTTTCACCACCACCTGCGACCTTGCCGCAGGGCAGGTCTCGACCTTTGAGACCCCCGCGTTCGACGCGTCGACCTACACGGTTACCGTCGGGGACATTCTGTTCTACGAGCAGGTTGTCCATGTGCAGCAGCCGCTGCCGCCGCTCTTCCCCGAAGTGCCGATGCCCGACGAAATCAAGACCGCGCACGAGCTGTACGTTGCGGGGCTTCACTTCATGCAGTACCGCGACCCGAACGCCGCGCCCGAGAAATACTTTGAGCGCGCAATCGAGCTTGAGCCGGACTTTGCGCCCGCATTGCAGATTCTCGGCGAGATTTATCTCCGCCGTCATGAGTATGCTAAGGCACAGAAGGTGCTGGACCGCGCGCTTGAAGCGCTCACGGTCTACAATTTCCACCCCGAAAGCGGCAGGCTGAACTATCTGCGCGGGCTTGCCCTTGCCGGTCTCGGCGAGGATAAGCTTGCGTATGACGCACTGCGCAAGGCGGCGTGGATGGCAGACGCCGTCGCGCCCGCAATGACGCGCGCCGCCATGCTTGACGGCAAGCGCGGCGACTTTGCCGCGGCAAAGGCGTGTGCGGACAATGCAATCGAATACGGCGCGCAGAATCTTACCGCCATTGTGCTGTCCGCCGCCGCCGATTATAAGCTCGGCAACAAGGTGCAGGCGGTCAAGGCGCTCGAAAAGGAGCTGGAGCGCGACCCGCTCAACCATTTTGCCCGCTGGTTCCTCGTCGTCATGGGCAAGCTCTCCGAGAAGAAATTCTTCGAGAAGCTGAACTCGAACAAGTCG
Organism: Clostridiales bacterium; assembly: GCA_004554105.1. GTDB lineage: Bacteria > Bacillota > Clostridia > Oscillospirales > CAG-272 > UMGS902. The sequence continues at coordinate 2,130 of SFNW01000124.1, forward strand.
CAGACCTGTCTCGATATTGCCGTTGATATGATTGATTCGGGCTACAGCAAGGAAGCGATGGATTTGCTGAGTGCTTTGCCGAAGTATACGGACGACATCGCGCCTGCGATTGCTTATATGATCGGCGACCCGACGCTGATGACCGATGCGCACCGCACCTTCCCGTTCCGCCCGCTTGAAGCCAAGGTGCTGGCGGAGAACGGCGCGAACTGCCTGCTCGCCTACTATCATTACGGCGACCGCCGCTATGACGAGGCGGAGGCGCTGTTCGCCAAGGGCGACGACTATGCTTCAAAGCGCGGACTTGCGCTCTGCGCTTACCGCCGCGGCGACGTCGAGCGCACCCTGCAGCTGCTCGACGAGGCACACGCGCTTTGCCCCGATATGGAGCAGATTGTCTTTGAGATCGCTTATGTCCTCAACCACACCGGCGCAGAGCCGAATGCGGCAGCCGAAAAAATCGGCTCGATGATTCCCTCGCTTGCAAACACCCGCGACGACATCGCGACCGAGTGGGCGGCTGCCTACAACCGTGCGCACCGCTACGACGAGGCGCTTGCCGTCCTCGACGGACACAGCTTCGTTCCCTGCGAGGGCGGCGAGACCGCGCTTGCCAGACAGTACATTGCCGCATGGTACGGCAAGGGACTCGACTTCCGTGCCGCAGGACGCGACGACGAGGCGCTTGAAGCCTTCCGCCGTGCGCAGACCCTGCCCGAGAATCTCGGCGCGGGACTCTGGCACATGGCGACCGTCGTCCCCGCACAGTATGAGGAGGCGCTGCTGCTTGAAAAGCAGGGCGACCGCGCGGGCGCGGAGAAGATTTACAACTACTTTGGCACGCTGTATGTCGACTTCTTCTCGAACATGAATCTGCCGCTTTTGCCGGTTTATCAGGCACTCGGCGACATTCGTCTCGGCAAGACCGATGAAGCAAAAGCGCTGCTTGAAAAGACGCTTGCCGACTGGAAGCATGAAGCGGAGCGTCACGACAGCGGCTATTTCGGCACGACGCCGTTCTTCATCTCGTATATGGACGACCCCAAAGCGGCGCGCAAGAAGCACTATGACGAGCTGATTCGCACCGCCGAGGCGGTGCTTGACGGCACGAGTGAGCTTTTGAAGTAAGAAAAGCAAAGCGGATTTACATACGCGTAGGGGCGGATTCCATATCCGCCCGCTGCGCCGCCGCAGTCTTCGAGAGAAGCATAGAGATTAAAAACAGGAGAAAAGACTATGAAAAGACAGTGGACGCCCGAGGAGGCTTGGGAATGGTACAATAACCGTCCTTGGATTGTCGGCTTCAACTATGTTCCCGCAAACTGCGCCAGTATCTTCGATATGTGGCAGGAATACCGCCACGCCGAGCGGATGCCCGCCATCACGAAAGAAATCGAACGCGCCGCCGAAATCGGCTACAACGCGGTTCGTATCATCATGTCCTTCCCGTGCTGGAAGCATCAGCACGACGGCTACATGGAGCGGCTGGAGGAATACCTCACGCTGTTCGCGAAAAACGGCATCAAGGCGATGATTTGCTTCGGCAATGACTGCTCGGTGCCGAAGGAGCGGTATAAAGAGCCGCAGTTCGGCGAGCAGCACGTCGATATGGGCTATCACGGCGGCATCGCCGTTTCGCCTCACGCGGGAATGCCCGGCGTCGGCTATACGGTGCTCGACGAGCCCGAGCTGTACGACGAATTCAACGAAATGGTGCGCGAAATCGTCTCGAAGTATGCAAAGGACGAGCGCGTCGAGGTTTGGGATATCTTCAACGAGCTCGGCAACGGACGCCGCCGCGACAAAAGCGTTCCCGCGATGGAGCGTTTCTTCGCGACCGCCCGCGCCTGCGACCCGATTCAGCCATTGACCGCCGATACTTGGACGATTGTCCACTGGGCGTCCGACCCGCTCAACCCCGAAAAAGTGCCGCTGAATCCGTGGGAAAAGCGCGCGGTCGAGCTGTCCGACGTCGTCAGCTACCACGATTACCGCGATTTTGATACCTCGGTCATGGTCATTGATTATTTGAAGAAGCATTACGGTCGCCCGCTGCTCAATACCGAGTGGCTCAACCGGATTCAGCGCAACACCGTGCAGACGCATCTGCCGCTCTTCTTCCTCGAAAAGGTCGGCTGCTATCAGTGGGGACTCGTCGCGGGGCTGAATCAGACCTATGAGCCGTGGGATTCGTTTTGGGTGCGCAACAACAAGGGTGAAGGCGAGGATTTTGACTTTACCAAGTGGCAGCACGACGTGCTGCGCCCCAATCTGCGCCCCTATGACCCGCACGAAATCGAGCTGTTCGAGCATTATATCAAGCTCTCCAAAAAGGATTTTGAGGAGTCGCACAGGTAGTCTCCGTGCGTCCTCCGGATTCATACTCTCTCCCGAAAAAGCCGCCTGCAAAGGCGGCTTTTTCAACGCCGGGCAGGATTTTGCGCGTATTCAACCCGTAGGGGCGATTCATGAATCGCCCGCAAACGTCCCCGCCGGTAGGGGCGGATTCCATATCCGCCCGCGGGAACATGAAGTGTGTTCGGACACAGCCCGAACGTCGCGGTCGAAAACCGCCTGCGGCGGCGGGAAACTTTTTTTGAAAAAACCGAAAAAAGGTGTTGACAAACCGGGAGTGCTATGCTATAATACAGAAGTCGCGAGGCTGATAGACACTCAAGCGCTGAGCCTTAACGATACGAAAAGGAAGTTTAGCTCAGCTGGGAGAGCATCTGCCCTACAAGCAGAGGGTCATAGGTTCGAGCCCTATAACTTCCACCATTATGGCCCGGTAGTTCAGTTGGTTAGAACGCTAGCCTGTCACGCTAGAGGTCGTGGGTTCGAGCCCCATCCGGGTCGCCAATTTGGCATCCCCCTCTTATATGCCTCTGTAGCTCAGTTGGTAGAGCAGAGGACTGAAAATCCTCGTGTCGTTGGTTCGATTCCGACCGGAG
>SFNW01000125.1 GCA_004554105.1 Clostridiales bacterium
GAACGGCGCGGGCAAGACGACGGTCTTCAATATGCTGACCGGCGTGTATCAGCCCACCTCGGGTACCGTTATGCTCGACGGCGTGTGCCTCAACGGCAAAAACCCGGTCGAAATCAACAAGCTCGGCGTTGCCCGTACCTTCCAGAATATCCGTCTGTTTTCCAAGATGAGCGTACTGGATAACGTGCGCGTCGGACTCGGCAACAGCATTCACTATTCGCTCGTCGAAAGCTGTCTGCATCTCGGCAGATTCCGCCGCTGTGAGCGCGAGATTACCGAAAAGGCAATCGAGCTGCTCAAGGTTTTCGACCTCGACGGACAGCGCGACCTGCTCGCGTCCAATCTGCCTTACGGCAAGCAGCGCAAGCTCGAAATCGCGCGCGCCATGGCGACGAATCCGAAGCTGCTTCTGCTCGACGAGCCTGCCGCGGGCATGAACCCGAACGAGACCGCCGAGCTGATGAACACGATTCGCTTCGTGCGCGACAATTTCGACATGACGATTCTCTTGATCGAGCACGACATGAAACTGGTCGGCGGCATCTGCGAGGAACTGACCGTCCTCAACTTCGGCACCGAGCTTGCCAAGGGCAAGACGGCGGACGTTTTGCATGATCCGCGCGTCATTACCGCCTATATCGGCGAGGACGAGTGAGGAGGCGCGAGATGTTACAAGTTCAAGATTTGCAGGTTTATTACGGCGTCATCAATGCCATCAAGGGCGTTTCCTTTGAGGTCAACGAGGGCGAGGTCATCGCGCTCATCGGCGCAAACGGCGCGGGCAAAACCACGATTCTGCATACTATCACGGGGCTTGTTACCCCGAAATCGGGCAGCGTTACCTTCGAGGGCAAGAGCCTGACCAAGATGCCCGCACATAAAATCGTCGGGCTGGGCATGGCGCACGTTCCCGAGGGACGCCGCGTGTTCGGTCAGCTCACGGTTTACGACAATCTGATGCTCGGCGCGTTTTCGCTGCGTTCGCGCGCGAAAATCGAGGAGAATCTGAAGTATGTTTATTCGCATTTCCCGCGTCTGGAAGAGCGCAAAAATCAGGTTGCCGGCACGCTTTCGGGCGGCGAACAGCAGATGCTTGCCATGGGGCGCGCGCTGATGTCCAATCCGAAGATTATCTTAATGGACGAGCCCTCGATGGGACTTTCGCCCCTGCTCGTCAACGAGATTTTCAAGATTATCAAGGAGGTTTCCAAGGACGGCGCAACGGTTCTGCTCGTCGAGCAGAACGCGAAAAAGGCACTTTCGATTGCCGACCGCGCCTACGTTCTCGAAACCGGTAAAATCGTCATGGAGGGCAAGGCGACCGACCTCTTAAACGACGCCCGCATTCGCACGGCGTACCTCGGCGAGTAAAAGAATAGCTGTTGGGGCGTTGCCCCAAACCCCACAAAAGGTGCTTTTTTGTAAAAAAGCACCTTTTGAATCCTTAAAAAACTTTGAGAAAAGGTTTTTAAGGATTTTAGGCAAAGAGAAAAGGCTTTCCGGTTTGGGGAAAGCCTTTTTTGCAATATGGGAAATCACTGCCGAACAGGGAACGCAAGAGGAATCTATGCCATTAAGCAGCGCGGCATCTGTAAGGCTCCCTCTGTGAGGGAGCTGTCGGCGAAGCCGACTGAGGGAGTGTTTAGGGGCAGAAGAACTCCTTCCGTCACGACTTCGTCGTGCCACCTCCCTCGAAGAGGGAGGCTCGAAAAATCAGCCCCTTGAACGGGGGCGGGGCAACGCCCCGCAAACAAAACGGGGGCGGGGCAGCGCCCCGCAAACAAAACGGGGGCGGGGCAGCACCCCGCAAGCAAACGGGGGCGGGGCAGCGCACCGCACATTCTTCTTCCGCACTTGACATTTTTCGCGCGGAGTGCTATGATAGTGGCGTTGCGCTTGCGCAAAAACGATTTTTCCGAAGAGGAGACGGATAATGAACGATTTCTTTGAACTCAAAAAGCGCGGTACGACGGTGCGTACCGAAGTTATCGCCGGTCTGACGACCTTTACGGCGATGGCGTATATCCTCATGGTCAATCCCGGCATTTTCTCCGCGCTGAGCGAGCGGGACGGTGTGACGTTCGGCGCGCTCTATATCGCGACGGCGATTTCCGCCGTTGTCGGCACGCTACTGATCGGTTTCCTTGCCAACCTGCCGCTTGCGCAGGCGTCGGGCATGGGACTGAACGCCTTTTTCGTGTACACGGTTTGCCTCGGCTTCGGCTTTTCCTATGCGAACGCGCTTGTGTTCGTGCTGGTCGACGGTCTGATTTTCGTTCTGCTGACGCTCACGGGTCTGCGCAAGAAGATTTTTGACGCGATTCCCGCCGCCGTCCGTATAGCGATTCCCGCAGGTATCGGTCTGTTTATCGCGTTCCTCGGCTTGCAGGACGCGGGCATTATCGTAGACGACGGTGCGACGCTGGTCGGTCTCGGGTCGTTCAATCTGCTCGGCAATGCGACCTGGGCGAGCATCATGCCCCGCCTTGTCACGATTCTTGCCGTCATCGCCATTGCCGTCCTCTCGATGAAGAAGGTCAGGGGCGCGATTCTCTGGAGCATTCTCGGCGGTGCGGCGGCGTACTATCTGCTCGGGCTGACCGTTCCCGGCTTCTATGCGGGCTTTACCGTCGATACGCTGAATCCGCTTGCCGCTTTCGCCGCATTCGGCAGCGAGTCCTTCGGCAAGGTGTTCACCGCAGGCTTTGATTTCTCGGGTTATCTCGCCGCCGAGGGACATTCAATCGGCACGCTTGTCATTACCTTTGCCACCACCTCGCTTGCTTTCTGCATGGTCGATATGTTCGATACGCTCGGTACGCTGTACGGCGCTTGCCGCGGCGGCAATCTGCTCGTCAAAAACGCAAAGGGCGAGGAGGAAGTGCCGAACATGAACCGCGCGATGCTTGCCGACGCGCTGGCAACCTGCACGGGCGCGGTCTGCGGCACTTCGACGGTCACGACCTTCGTCGAGTCGTCGGCGGGCGTGGCAGTCGGCGGACGCACGGGGCTTTCCTCGGTCGTCACCGCCGCGATGTTCCTTGTCGCCATGTTCCTCTCGCCGGTCGCATCGCTGATTCCCGCGTGCGCCTATGCCGCCGCGCTGATTTATGTCGGCATTCTGATGATCGGCTGTGTCAAGAACATCGACTGGGACGACCCCGCTGCGGCGATTCCCGCGTTTCTGACTATGGTCATGATGCCGTTTTCGTATAACATTTCCTACGGCATCGCGTTCGGTCTGATTGCCTATGTCGCCATTCACCTGCTCTCGGGCAGATTCAAGGAAATCAAGATCGGCACATGGGTTGTCACGCTGCTCTTCCTTGCCATGTTCCTGCTCACGCACTGAAAAAACAGTCAAAAACGGCGCTCCCGCAATCGCGGGAGCGTTGTTTTGTCAGCGGGCGGATATGGAATCCGCCCCTACGGATTTGTATGTGCGGTGCCCCGTACCGTCGCCCTTTCTATTCCTCCAAGAACTGACGGAATGCGGTCGGGAGGGCGTAGCGGTCGGCAAGCTCGGCGCGGTCTGCCCAAACGAAGTCGGGCGCGGGAAGCGCACAGCGCAAAAAATAGCAGGTCATGCGCCACTCGACGTGCGTGAAGATATGCACGCGGTCGACCGATTTCAAAATTTCGGTCGGGCGCACGCCGAAGCCGTCTGCGGCGGCGAGCGCGGCGGGCGTATCGAGCCTGCCCGTAAGATTCGGCAGCTGCCACATCGAGGCGAGCAGTCCGCTGCTGTCTCTGCGGCAGAGCGCGATTTTTCCGTCGCAGTCAAGGCAGAAAACCGTGCGTTCCTCGATTCGGCGTGCCTTTTTCGGCGATTTTACCGGCAACTCGGCGACAAGCCCCTTTGACAGGGCAACGCAGATTTCACGCAGCGGGCAGACGTCGCATTTCGCGCCGCGCGGCACGCAGACCGTCGCGCCAAGTTCCATCAAACTTTGCGTAAACTGCCCGCAGTGTCCTGCGGGATAGACAGCCGAGAGCTTTTCGGCGATTGCCTTTTTGGTCTGCGGCGCGTCAATCGGCGCGGTACTGCCGCATACGCGCGAAATCACGCGCAGGACGTTGCCGTCGACCGCCGCCGTCGGTCGGTCGAAGCAGATCGAGAGAATCGCGCCCGCCGTGTATTCGCCGATGCCCGCAAGCGATTTGACGGCTGCGGGTTCGCTCGGGAATACGCCGCCGTGTTGCGACAGAATTTGCTTTGCCGCCTTTTGCAGATTGCGCGCGCGGCTGTAATAGCCGAGTCCCTCCCAGAGTTTGAGCAGCTCGTCCTCGGAGACCTCGGCGAGCGCGCGAATGCTCGGCAGTGCGGCGAGGAAGCGGTCGTAATAGCCGATAACCGCCTCGACCCGCGTCTGCTGTAACATGATTTCGGAGACCCAAACGTGGTAGGGGTCGCGGTCGCGCCGCCACGGCAGGTCGCGCTTCGCCGTCTCGTACCACGGCAGCAGAAGCGCCGGCAGGGAGGCATAGATGTTGGGTTCAAAAGTGCTCATTTGGCGTTCTCTTTCGTCGTGGTGAGGGAAGCGATCAGCATCCGCCGAATAGCTCCGCAATCGTGCAAAGTGGTTTTTGCAATATCCTCGTGAATTAGCCCTGCTTTTTGCGCAATCTCGATCCAATATTCCGTTTCATAGCATTCTTTGAGCGATATTTGCAGTTTGGCTATAAAATCTGCTTTGCTATGAGCATATTTTGCTTCTCGTATGTTTGCGCCGATGCTTGTACCGCTTCTCTCAAGTTGGTTGGACAACGAAGAATGTCCTTTGATTTCATCTGTCAATTGCAATATTCTTATTGCAAATTCGGTTGATATATCCGCAAGCTTATTCTCTGTCATTTTATCACCTCTTTATTGCATCGGAGAACGAACGCATAAAAGTCAATGAAATCGCCTGCGGCGATGAAATCCGAGCAAGCTCGGATGAAATCTTCGGCGTTCCGCCTCAGATGAAATTAAATCCGCC
>SFNW01000126.1 GCA_004554105.1 Clostridiales bacterium
AGAAGAAAATCTGAATCTCGCCGTTTGACAGCTCGACAATCGACGGCTCCCAGTTGACCCCTTTGTAAATCGACTGTTCGGCGCTCCAGGTATAGCCGCCGTCGGTCGAACGGCGAAGATAAATGCCCGCATACGCGGGGTATTCGCGGTAGCGCTGTTTTGCACGGTAGGAAGTGACGGTCAGAATGTCGCCGTTTTGCAGAACGACGGCGTCGCAGTTGACAAAATAGGTTATGTACTCGCCCTCGGGCATCTCGTCGCAGGGAATTTTATACTGCGCCGCGTTGTAAAGCACCAGCGGTTGATCCCAGGTTTTCAAATCCTTGCTGTGCGTGTAATAAATATGCGGACCGTAGGTTGCATACTGGAAAAACAGAATGTAGCTGCCGTCGGCTTTTTGCTTTAGGCGCGGGTACTGCGCCTTGGCGTATCGTGCATAACCCGTCGTCGCCTCGGACAGCTCGACGCGGCTGCGCGCATCCGCCTCGAAATATGCGGGCGTGTCCGCCTCGGCGTGCGAATTTTCAGCCGTTTCGTTCAGCGCGTCGGGCGAGGTCAGCGCGGCAGTGCCGTTGTCCTCAGCCGTTCCGCCGCAGCCGCAGAGCAGCAGTCCGAGCAAAAGCATCAATCCCGCGAAAAAAGTCCGCTTCCTCATAACGAAGTCCCCCTGTTCGGTGATACCTTCATTATGCAGGAAGCGGGCACGGTTTGCAATACAAAAAATGCACCCGTTTGGGTGCATTTTTTCGCATTCTGTCAGTCGCTGACGTAAGGGAGAAGCGCCATCTGTCTTGCTCTCTTGACGGCAACGGTCAACTGGCGCTGGTGAACGGCGCAGGTGCCCGAAATTCTTCTGGGAAGAATCTTGGCGCGCTCGCTGATCAGCTTTCTCAGTCTGATAGTGTCCTTATAATCGATGTAGTCGATTTTGTCCGCGCAGAAAATGCAGACCTTCTTCTTCTTCCGCATGGGGCGGAAGGGGCGCTGCTGCTGTGCTGCGGGCGCTGCTGCGGGTGCAGCCGCGGGCGCTGCGGGAGCTTCTGCGGGAGCTACCGTGGTTTCGGTTACATTCGTATCCATGATAAAGCCCTACTGTAAAATACAGATTTCCTTTCTATAAATTCTTTGCCGCCGTGCGGCTCCGCTCTGTCAGAACGGGAGATCGTCCTCGTCGGTGACGGGTTCAAACTTCGGCTCTGCCGCATTCGTGTTGGAATACGACGGCGTCGTGTAAGCGTCGGGCGTGTACTGCGAAGCACCGCCGGAGGCTTCCGACTTGCTCTCGACAAATCCGACCTCGTCGGCAACCACTTCGGTCACATAACGCTTGTTGCCCTGATTGTCGGTATACGATCTCGACTGAATCGAGCCGCATACTAAAATCGGCTTGCCCTTCTTGAAGAAGCGCGAAACGAACTCAGCCGACTGTCTCCACGCAACGATGTTGATGAAGTCCGCCGTCTGCTGTCCCTCGGTCGCGTTCTTGCTCTGATACCTGCGGTTGATTGCGATTGTAAAGGATACAACCGAAATGCCCGACTGAGTCTGCTTGAGCTCGGGGTCTGCCGTCAGATTGCCGATCAGGATAACCTTATTCAAACTTGCCATAACTGCGCTCCTTGTCCGAACGATTACGATTTAGCCTTTTTCTCTTCGAGCCGAATGACGATGCCGCGCATGATGTTTTCATCAATGTTGTAGCGGCGCTCCAGCTCAGCCGGGAATGCAGGCTCGCTCGTAAAGTTTACGAGGACATAGTAACCTTCGGGAATGTCTTCGATCGGGTATGCGAGCTTGCGCTTGCCCCACTCGTTGACTTCGCCGAGGGTACCGTTCTCCGCGATCAGCGCGGTGAACTTCTCCGCCGTTGCCTTAACCTCGTCATCACCGATTGTGGGATTGACGATGAACAGCGTTTCGTAAGAATTTACTACCTTTTCCATCTGTGTTACACCTCCTTATGGACTATTGGCCGTGCCCTGACACACGGCAAGGGGGTAGGTCGACCGAAGCCAACCTATACCGAGTTAACATTTTATCATGCCGATTCCGCTTTGTCAAGCAAAAACGCAAGATTTTTTGGGAAGTGTCGAAAAAACGCGCCGATTTGTGCTATAATAGAAGACGCATTGCAGCTTCGGAGGAGAAACTTATGTCAATTCTTTATATCGTCCGTCACGGGCAGAGCGAGGGCAACATCATGGGCGGCTTTGCCGGTCGGGTGGACTACGCATTGTCCGAAAAAGGCAAAAAGCAGGCGGCGCTGACCGCAGAATTTTTAAGCGGCGTGCATCTCGACGCGGTGCTGACCAGTCCTCTGACGCGCGCGGTCGACACCGCAAAGCCGATTGCCGCGCGGCACGGGCTTGACCTTGTTTTTCGTCCCGAGCTTGTCGAATTTGACTTCGGCGACTGGGAGGGACTGCCGCTTGCCGAGTTGGAACAGCGCTTTCCCGACGCCGTGCCGACCTGGAAAAACCGTCTCCCCGAGGTTGCCTGCCCGCACGGCGAAAGCATGGCGGACTGCTATGCCCGCGCGAAGCGCGCGCTTGCCGCAATTACTGCGGAATACGCGGAAAAGGACATCTGCCTTGTCACGCACGGCGCACTGATTAAATGTATGCTCTGCGTCCTGCACGGCTATCCGCTGTCCGAAATCGACCGCGCCATCTGGGCAAACAACGCCTCGGTCACGAAGGTCGTCTGCACGGGTGGGCAATATACAATCGAATACGAGGGTTACAGCGACCACATGGGCGACCTCGTCACCGGCGTGTCGAAAGCGCTGACCGGGAAGAAGTGAAGAAAAACCGCGCGGGGAACGTGAATACTCCTTCCGTCACGCTTCGCGTGCCACCTCCCTCGATGAGGGAGGCATGAATTGTTTGCGCAAAGAAGGCTCCCTCTCTGAGGGAGCTGTCGACGCAGCCGACTGAAGGAGTTTTTATTCGGCGGTTAAAGCCGCAAATGACTTTCGTTGTATTCTGCTGAAAGCAAAAAGCGATTGCTCTTTCGAGCAATCGCTTTTTTTGACTTTGGTTGATTAGCCGAGTTTTGCAAAGTTGACCTTGATGCCGGGGCCCATCGTGGTTGCGATAACGCAGCTCTTGATGTACTGACCCTTGGCGGAAGCCGGCTTTGCCTTGATAATCGCGCCCATCAGCGCGTCAAAGTTCTCGCCGATCTTCTCTGCGCCGAACGAAGCCTTGCCGATCGGGCAGTGAATGATGTTGGTCTTGTCGAGACGGTACTCGATTTTACCTGCCTTGGCTTCCTTGACAGCCTTGGCAACGTCCATCGTGACCGTACCTGCCTTCGGGTTCGGCATGAGTCCCTTAGGACCGAGCACCTTACCGAGACGACCGATAACACCCATCATGTCGGGCGTTGCGATAACGACGTCAAAGTCGAACCAGTTCTCGGACGTGATCTTCTGAACCATGTCCTCTGCGCCGACGTAGTCCGCACCTGCTTCGGTTGCGGCAGTCGCCTTGTCACCCTTCGCGAAAACGAGGGTTCTGACGGTCTTACCGGTACCGTTGGGGAGGACGATCGCGCCGCGGACCTGCTGGTCTGCATGGCGGGAGTCAACGCCGAGACGGACGTGCAGCTCGACGGTCTCGTCGAACTTCGCCTTTGCGGTCTGGCATACGAGAGCAACTGCCTCGGATGCATCGTAAAGCTTAGCCTTGTCGATCAGCTTTGCGCTTTCAATATATTTCTTTCCAGTCATCGTCGTACCCCTCCTCAGTCTTCAACCGTAACGCCCATGCTGCGAGCGGTACCTGCCACCATGCTCATCGCGCTCTCAATCGAGCTTGCGTTGAGGTCGGGCATCTTGGTCTCTGCAATCTTTCTGACCTGCTCCTTGGTGAGCGAAGCGACCTTGGTCTTGTTCGGCGTACCCGAAGCGGTCTCGATGCCGCAAGCCTTCTTAATCAGAACGGCTGCCGGCGGGGTCTTCGTAATAAACGTAAAGGAACGGTCGGCGTAAACCGTGATTACGACAGGGATAATCAAACCCATATCGTTCTTGGTTCTCTCGTTGAACTCCTTGGTGAAGTTCGGAATCGAGACACCGTACTGACCGAGCGCAGGTCCGATAGGCGGCTGAGGCGTTGCCTTGCCGGCAGGGATCTGCAGTTTAATGTAACCGGAAATCTTCTTTGCCATTTTAACTTACCTCCAAATGTGGTTACTCGAGAAAATAAAGAATTTTTTCTCTCCCACTTGCCCTTTGACAAAGGGCGAAACTGCGATTTGCGTTTCTCAGTCGGCGAGGGCGATGTCGCTCACGTCGATTTTGACGGGCATATCGCGCTTGCCGGTATTGACGAGTACCGTCACGCTTGCGCCGTCCTCCGAAACGTCGTAAATCTTTCCGCTGAAGCCCTCAAACGAGCCGCGCACGATTTTAATCATGTCGCCGACCTTGAAGGTGTTTGCATTCCGCGTCTCGCCGCCCTGCATGATGGCGAGCTCGTCCTCCGTCAGCGGGACGGGGCGCGAGCCGGGGCCTACAAAGCCCGTGACGCCGCGAATATTGCGCACAACGTGCCAGCTCTCGTCCGTCATCACCATTTTGATGAAGACGTAGCCGGGCAGCAGTTTTTGCTCGGTTTCCTTCTCAACGCCCGCGTCGGTGGTCTCCATGACCTTCTCGACCGGGACTCTGATATCGAATATCAGATGACCGAGATTTCTGTTTTCGATGATTTTTTCGAGATTGGTTTTGACCTTGTTCTCGTAGCCCGAATAGGTATGCGCAACGTACCACCGGGGACCGAGATTCATCTCATTGAAATCGCTCATGCGTCTCTCTCCGCCTTAACCGAACAGACGTCCGAAGGCGACGATCCCGGATGAAAAACCGAGGTCGAGGACGGCGATGACCGCCGCAAGAACGACCGTGAACGCAATGACGATTGCGGTGCTGCATTTGCCCACTGCTGCGGAAAATCAAAA
>SFNW01000127.1 GCA_004554105.1 Clostridiales bacterium
TAATCCTCGTTGCAGAGGGTAAAAAGCAGTCGATGATTCTCGAAGCCGAAGCTGAGAAGGAGTCGGCAATCCTGCGCGCGGAAGCACTCAAGGAGGCGAAAATCCGCGAGGCGGAAGGTCAGGCTGAGGCGATTATCAAGGTTCAGCAGGCTACCGCAGAGGGTATCCGCATGATTAACGAGGCGGCACCCGGCGAAGGCGTAATTGCAATCAAGAGTCTCGAAGCCTTTGAAAAGGCGGCGGACGGCAAGGCGACCAAGATTATCATTCCGTCGCAGATTCAGTCGATGGCGGGACTGGTCACCAGTGCCGCAGAGCTGCTGAAAAACGAATAATTCAAGCCAAAATCGGTGATGCTTTCCTCGGCGCAGTTTTCTGCGCCGAGGTTTTTTTCACAAAATTTTCACTTAAATTTGCGCAAGTATTTATATAAAATCATTGACAAATTATATAGACAGTGATACAATAGTTTCAACAAAAAGAAAAAGGGAACTTTTTAGAGTTCCGCGGAAAGGAAGGAATATCCGCATGAAAAAAACGCTGTACAGTCTGATGCTTTCGGAGGACGTGATGCGCGAGATTGACGCGCTTGCCCATCAGATGGGGACAAACCGCTCGAATCTCGTCAACATGATTCTTGCCGAGCGCGTCGAGATGCGCACGCCCGAGCAGCAGATTAACGACATTTTCAGTGAAATCGAGCGTCTGCTTGCCACGTCGCGCGAGCTTGTGCCGCTTTTTGCGCCGAACGCGCAGCGCGTTGCCGTGCGCTCCAGTCTGGAGTACAAGTACCGACCGACGCTGCGCTATGAGGTCGAGCTTGCGAGCGGCTTTGTCCCGGGCGAGCCGATCGGCACATTAAGCGCAAGCTTCCGCACGCAGTCGCAGGGGCTGCTCGAGCTGCTCGGCAGATTTTTCCGCTGCCTTGCACGAATCGAGGGTAGGCTGCTTCCGCTCGACGTCACTTATTCGCTCGACGGCGGTCGCTTTACGCGCTCGCTGTCCTATCCCGTAAAGCGGGGAGGAGCGGGGCAGGGATATACCGTTGAAGCGAGCGAAATCTCGCGTGCGATTACCGATTATGTCAGCCTCGTCGACCGTATGCTGAAGGCCTGCGTCGGCGGCGCAGACGCCGAAACGCTCACGGATATGTATGCCGCAGACCTTGACAAGCGCAGCGTGCTGATTTAAGTCGGCACGCGTACATTCCAAAGGGAGATGAACTTTTATGAATGCAGAAAAGTTTACGCAAAAAACAATAGAAACAATTAACGACGCGCAGAATCTCGCGCGCGACAAGCAGAATCAGACGCTCATGCCCGAACATTTGCTCTACGCGCTCTTGTCACAGGAGGGCGGGCTGGTCGGCACGCTGCTATACAGAATCGGTCAGAAATCCGGCAACACCGACCTTGTCGGTGCCATGCTCGGCGAACTGAACGCGGCGATTGAACGCCTGCCGAAGGTTTCGGGGGCAAACGGCGAACTTTATCCGTCGGGCGAGGTTTCCGCAGTCCTTCGCTTTGCCGAAAAGGTCGCGGGACAGCTGAAGGACGAGTATATTTCGGTTGAACACCTGATGCTCGGTCTGCTCGCCGAGGGCGGACGCACGGTGCAGCAGCTTTGCGCGAAATACGGCATTACCAAGCAGAACTTTACCGACGAACTTGCCAAGGTCAAGACCTCGCCCGTCACGAGCGACAACCCCGAAGACACCTATGATGTCCTCACCAAATACGGCTCGGATTTGGTCGAGCGGGCGCGCGAACAAAAGCTCGACCCGGTCATCGGTCGTGACTCCGAAATCAGAAGCGTTATCCGCATTCTGTCGCGCAAGAGCAAGAACAACCCTGTGCTCATCGGCGAACCCGGCGTCGGCAAAACCGCCATCGCCGAGGGACTTGCTCAGCGTATCGTCCGCGGCGATGTGCCGGACGGGTTGAAGGATAAGACGATTTTCTCGCTGGATATGGGCGCGCTCGTTGCGGGCGCAAAGTATCGCGGCGAATTTGAGGAGAGACTGAAAGCCGTCTTAAACGAAGTCAAAAAGGCGGAGGGCAAAATCATTCTCTTCATTGATGAGCTGCACACCATTGTCGGCGCGGGCAAGACCGAGGGCTCAATGGACGCGGGCAACCTCTTAAAGCCGATGCTCGCACGCGGCGAGCTGCACTGCATCGGCGCGACGACCTTGGACGAATACCGGAAATACATCGAAAAGGACGCCGCGCTCGAACGCCGTTTCCAGCCGGTTATCGTCGACGAGCCGACCGTGGAGGACACGATTTCGATTCTCCGCGGACTCAAGGAACGCTACGAAATCTTCCACGGCGTCAGAATCCACGATAACGCGCTGGTCGCCGCCGCGACGCTGTCTCATCGCTATATCACCGACCGTTTTCTGCCGGATAAGGCGATCGACCTTGTCGATGAAGCCTGCGCGATGATTCGCACCGAAATCGACTCGATGCCGAGCGAACTCGACGACTTGCGGCGCGACATCATGCAGCTTGAAATCGAGGAAATGTCGCTCAAAAAAGAGGAGGACCAGCTCTCGAAGGACAGACTGGCAAAACTCGTCGAAGAACTTGCCGAGAAGAAAGAAAAATTCAATGCGATGAAGGCGCGCTGGGAGTCCGAAAAACAGGCGACCGAAAACGTCAAGAAACTCAAGGCGGACATCGAGCGCATGAGCGGCGAAATGGAGCAGGCGCAGTTGCGCGGCGAATACGAGCGCGCGGCAAAACTCCAGTATTCCGAGCTGCCCGCATTGCAGAAGAAGCTCGAAGAAGCCGAAAAAGCGACCGAGCGGCAGAATCAGAATATGCTCGTCCGCTCCACGGTCACCGAAGAAGAAATCGCCGAGGTCGTCGCACGTTGGACGGGCATTCCGGTCTCCAAACTGGTCGAGGGCGAGCGCGAAAAACTGCTTCATCTCGAAGATATTCTGCATAAGCGCGTGATCGGACAGAACGAGGCGGTTCGGCTTGTCAGCGAAGCGATTCAGCGTTCGCGCGCCGGAATTTCCGACCCGAACAGACCGATCGGCAGTTTTCTGTTCCTCGGTCCGACCGGCGTCGGCAAGACCGAGCTTGCAAAGACGCTGGCGGAATGCCTCTTTGACGACGAGCATAACCTCGTGCGCATCGACATGACCGAATACATGGAGAAATTCAGCGTATCGCGCCTGATCGGCGCACCTCCCGGATATGTCGGCTACGATGAGGGCGGTCAGCTGACCGAGGCGGTCAGACGCCGTCCCTACAGCGTCGTGCTTTTCGATGAGGTCGAGAAAGCGCACCCCGATGTCTTCAATATCCTGCTCCAGATTCTGGACGACGGACGCATTACCGACAGTCAGGGCAGAACGGTCGATTTCAAAAACACGATTATCATTCTGACCTCCAACCTCGGCAGCCAGTATCTGCTCGACGGCATCACGCCCGACGGCGAAATCAGCGAGGACGCCCGTGCAAAGGTTATGGGTGACCTGCGCGCTTCCTTCCGCCCCGAATTTCTCAACCGACTGGACGAAATTATCCTATTCAAGCCGTTGACGAAGGATAATCTCGGCGGCATTATTGACAATCTCCTCGGCGGTCTGAGAAAACGCCTTGCCGAGAGAAGCGCGGGCGGCGGTCTGAAACTCGAAGTGACCGACGCCGCAAAGGAACTGATCATCGACCAAGGCTACGACCCGGTTTACGGTGCGCGTCCGCTCAAGCGGTATCTCCAGAGCGCGGCGGAAACGCTCATCGCCAAGGAAATTTTGGCGGGCAATCTCGACGTCGGCTCGACGCTTGTGCTCGATGCCGAGGACGGGAAGCTGGTTTGCCGTTCGGTCTACAGCGGAACGGTCGTAGAATAAGGCATTTTGAAAAAAGGCGGCCTTGCCGCCTTTTTTGTCGGCGCAAAAGCCGCAAAGACGCATATACTGCCTATATAACCGAAGGAGGAGATTCTATGCAGAACTTTGACGGCTTTTGCTCCGTGCTGCGCAGGCGCGCGGACGCGGCGGCGATTCTTGCCGGAAGTGCAAAATACCCCGACATTCACGGCATGGTGCTGTTCTACGGGCTGCGCGGCGGCGTGATTGTCCGCGCGGAGATTACGGGACTGCCGAAAGGCGAGAATCCGTGTGACAGCCCGATTTTTGCCTTCCATATTCACGGTGGCGGAAGCTGCGGCGGGAATGACGCCGACCCCTTTGCCGATGCGGGGACGCATTACAATCCGAACGATTGCCCGCACCCCTATCACGCCGGAGATTTCCCCCCGCTGTTCGGGGCGGGCGGCAACGCTTTTTCGGTGTTCCTGACCGACCGGTTTACGCTGCCCGACATTTTGGGCAAAACCGTGATCATTCACGCAAATCCCGACGATTTTGCGACGCAGCCGTCCGGCAATTCGGGCGAAAAGATTGCCTGCGGCGTGATTACGCCGACCGCGCGTTAGACAAAATGAGCCTGAAGCATCGCTTCAGGCTCATTTTGCTTTATGCAGTCAGTCTCCGGCGGCGTCGGCGATTGCCTTGGTTTTATGCACCGTGCCGTGCGGGTGGTGCGGCGGCGCGTAGACCGAATAGAGTTTCAGCGGGCAGCGCCCCGTATTGATCAGATTGTGCCAGGTGCCTGCGGGAATAAAAACGGCGTCCCCCGCGCCGACATACTTTTGGAAATCGGGGCGGTCCTTGCAGGCGCCCATGCGGACAACGCCGCTGCCCGACTCGATGCGCAAAAACTGGTCGGTGTCGGGGTGAAGTTCCAGACCGATTTCACTGCCTGCGGGAATGCACATCAGCGTCAGCTGCAGATAACAGCCGGTCCACAGCGCGGTCCTGAAATTCCGATTGCGGAGCGTTGCCTGCTCGATATTTACGACAAAAGGCTCGGGACCGAAATCGGTGTCGCGTGAGCAAGGTCCGCAGCTGTTTCCG
>SFNW01000128.1 GCA_004554105.1 Clostridiales bacterium
TATAGAGAGGTTGCATCTCTATACCTATAATATACACTAATTTTCGGGCAAATGCAAGAGGAAAAACAGCGTTTTTTTCAAATAGCGCACATTATTTCATGCGGGCTTCGAGTGCCGCCTTTTCTTTTTCGTATCCGGTCTTGCCGAGCAGCGCGAACATATTCTTCTTGTATGCCTCAACGCCGGGCTGATTGAACGGGTTGACGCCGAGCGTATAGCCGGATACCGCGCAGGCAAGCTCGAAGAAATAAACCAGATAGCCGAACGAATACGCGGAGCGGTCGCTGACCTCGAGCACGATGTTCGGAACGCCGCCGTCATTGTGTGCAAACAGCGTGCCGAGCATGGCGGTGCTGTTGACGTAGTTCAACTTCTTGCCAGCAAGGAAGTTCAGACCGTCGACGTTTTCCTCGTCGTAGGGGATTTCCAGCTCGCAGCCGGTGTTCTTGAAGTCGAGAACGGTTTCAAACAGAATCCGCTCGCCCTCCTGGATATACTGACCGAGCGAATGCAGGTCGGTGGAGAAAATGACCGACGCGGGGAAAATGCCCTTGTTGTCCTTCCCTTCGCTCTCGCCGTAGAGCTGCTTCCACCATTCATTGAGCATCTGCTGGAACGGCTCATAGCCGACGAGAATCTCGACCTTTTTGCCGCTGCGGTACATCAGGTTGCGGAGTGCCGCATAGCGGAAGCAGTCGTTCTCGGCGAAGGGCTGACCCGTATAGAGCGTGCGTGCGTCTGCCGCGCCTCGCATCATCGCGTCGATGTCGATACCCGCGACCGCAATTGGGAGCAGACCGACGGCGGTGAGAACCGAATATCTGCCGCCGACGTCGTCCGGAACGACAAAGGTCTCATAGCCCATCTTGTCGGAGAATGCCTTCAAAGTGCCCTTTGCGCGGTCGGTCGTCGCGAAGATGCGCTCGCGCGCGCCCTCGACGCCGTATTTCTTCTCAAGCAGCTCGCGGAATACGCGGAATGTGACGGCAGGCTCGGTCGTTGTTCCCGACTTGGAAATGACGTTGATGCAGATGTCCTTCCCTTCGCAGATTGCCAGCAGCTCGGAGAGTGCGGCGGAACTGATGCTGTTGCCTGCAAAGTAGACGTCGGGAGTGTCTTTCTTTAACGTATTGTAAAGCGGCGACTTTACAAATTCGATAGCGGCGCGCGCGCCGAGATAAGAGCCGCCGATGCCGATGGCAATGAATACGTCACAGGACTTCTTGATTTTCTCTGCGGCTATCTTGATGCGTGCGAACTCTTCCTTATCATAATTGACGGGAAGGTCGACCCAGCCGAGAAAATCGTTGCCCGCGCCGCTCTTTTCCGCTACGACTCTGTACGCGGCGGAAACTTCGGCGCCGATTGCCTTGTAGTCCTTTTCATCAATGAAGTTTTTGATGAATTTGTCATTGAGTTTGATGCCCATTTGAATAATCCCTCGTTTTCAATAATTTGCATTCAACCTATCATACACTATTTTTTCCGTTTTTTCAACAGAAAAATTGATATACTTTTTTACACACTTTTATCCTTCCAGGCAAAATCCCTTTAAAATCCGCGAAAACAGCCCGAAATAGCCAATCGCGGGAATATCGCTTTCGGCTTTGATGTCTACCGAGCCGATGACCTCGTCGCCGCATTCAAAGATGATTTTTCCGAGTACGTCGCCCGCCTGAATCGGACAGCGCGCCCGCTCGGGCAGGTCGATTCGCTTCGTGATTTTTGCCAGCTTTTCTTTTTCAACGACGGCCGAAAAGCCTTCATGCGAAAGCTCGCAGAAGTCGGCTACGCCGCCCATTGTGCGAATCGGCTCGGGCTTCCCTGCTTCTTCGGTATATACGCCGTAGTTTGCAAAGCCGAAGTCGAGAAGCTGTTTTGCCGCATTGTTGCGCACGTCGCGCGTCGGCGCAGCCATAATGACGGCAATTAGCTGCATACCGTCGCGCTTGGCGGTTGCGCTGATGCAGAACTTCGCCTTGGAGGTCGAGCCGGTTTTCAGACCGTTTGCGCCCGAATAAAAGCGGACGAGCCGATTGGTATTGGTCAGTCCGAACGCGCCGTTTCGAATGGTGTCCATCCAAATTGAGCTGTATTTGAGGATCAGCTCGTGCCGAATCAGCTCGCGGGACATAATCGCAATATCGCGTGCGCTGGTCAGATGATTGCTCACGCTGTCGTCGAGCCCATTGGTGTTTTCAAAGTGCGTGTTCTCCATGCCGAGTGCCTTTGCCTTTTCGTTCATCTGCGAGACAAACGCATCTTCGCTGCCCGCGACAAATTCGGCAAGCGCGACGGCACAGTCGTTGGCGGAGGCGATGACGACGCATTTAATCATTTCCTCGACCGACATTTCTTCGCCGACCTTCAGATAGACCTGTGAACCGCCCATAGACGCGGCGTGCTCGCTGACCTGCACCATGTCATCGAGTTTGATTTTGCCGGCGTCAACTGCCTCCATCACGAGGAGCAGCGTCATAATCTTTGTGACCGAGGCGGGCGGCAGCGACTCGTCGGCGTTCTTTTCATACAGGACGCGCCCGGTTGAGGCCTCTATGAGAACAGCGCTTTTGCAGTCAAGCGCGCCCGTGAATTCCGCAGCGGTAATCGGCGCAGCAAGCGAAACCAGCATACAAAGCACGGCAAGGCAGACAATGATTTTTTTGACCATAGTACTTCTCCGTTCCGCCGCATCGGCGGCGTTCTGATTTTCTATGGTACAAGTATATTGACTTTGCCGCCGCATTTATGCAAAAACGGCAAAAAACGCGCCGAAAGCGCGTTTGTCCGTTCAGTTAAATTCGTCCCGCAGGATTGCCGCCGTTCCGATATTGCGGTATAAGCCCTTAATCAGCATCGCGCCGCGCGCCGTTCCCTCATAAATCATGCCGCACTTTTTCATCACGGCAAGGCTCTTATTGTTGCCCTCGATGAATTTCGCTTCGATTCGGTGAAAGCCGAGCGTGTTAAAGCCGAATTTCAAAATCTCGCGCGCCGCTTCGGTCGCGTAGCCGTGATTCTGATATTCGGGATTGATGACATACCCGATTTCCCCGACGTTGCTTGAAAAATCAATGCGAGAAAAGCCGCAGGTGCCGATCATTTTGCTCTCGTCTCCTTTTAAGACGACAGCCCAATCGTAAAACTCGCCCGCACGGTACTTGCCGATGACAAAAGCAAGATAGTTTTTCGTAAATTCGATGTCGGGGTGCGGACTCCAGGTCAAAAACTCGGTGGTTTCGGGCAAGCGTGCGTATTCGTACATATCAAATGCGTCAAACATTCGCATCGGGCGAATCGTCAGGTGCGGGGTTTCAAAGGTCGGTATTTTGGAAAATACCTCGTGTATATATTCTCGTTTCATTACGGTCTCCGTATTTGTTGTCCTACAAAGTATAGCATAGCCGCGGCGCGAATACAAGAAAAAATTAAAATTATTTCCTTGCGCACCATAAGAATCTATGATATGATAATATATAATTCTTCGAGCAAGATATGCCCGCGCATTTAAACTTGAAAGGCAAATACAATGAAGCACACGTTTGCATTTATCGGCGCCGGAAACATGGCGTCCGCAATCATCGGCGGGCTTACGGACAAAGCGTCGGCAGACGCCGTAAATCCCGCGCAGATTACACTGTTTGACAAAAATCCCGCGCAGTATGCGCGGTACGGTTCGGACTTCCCTGTCGCGGACAGCGCCGCCGACGCGGTAAAGCCCGCCGACATCGTTTTTCTCGCGGTCAAGCCGCAGAACTATGCCGAGGTGCTTGCCGAACTTGGCAAAACCGATACGAGCGGAAAGATTTTTATTTCGATTGCGGCGGGCATTTCGACGGCGTTTGTCGAAAGCTACCTCGGAGAGCGCGCGGCGGTCGTCCGCACGATGCCGAATACGCCGCTGCTCATCGGCAAGGGTGTGACCGCGCTCTGCCGCAACCGCAATGTCACCGACGCGCAGTTTGATTTGGTCGAGTCGATTTTCGCTTCGCGCGGCGCGACGCTGCGGCTTGATGAGACGGACATGAACAAAATCATCGCCGTGACCTCCTCTTCCCCGGCGTACATCTTTTTGATGATTAAAGCAATTTGCGAGGGTGCCGAGGCACAGGGCATCGTATGCGGGGATTTGCGCGCGGCGGTCTGCAATATGGTCATCGGCAGTGCGGAGCTTGCGCTGCAAAGCGACAAAAGTCTCGATGAGCTGATTCGCATGGTCACCTCTCCAAAGGGGACGACCGAAAAGGCACTTGAGGTTTTCCATGCCGCCGATTTCGAGGATACGGTCTCCCGCGCCATGGACGCCTGCACAAAGCGCGCGGACGAGCTTTCGCAGGGCTGACGGCGGCATAATCGGTCTCTCTTTTCCATAGTATTTTATAAAGATACGGAGGAGAGGGATTATGACCGAAAACGTAGGCAGCTTTAAAATTCCGAAAAAGAAAAGAATCCGGCTGATTACGCCGCGCTATATCTATGTTAAATTTACGCTGATTTATACGCTCTTCTATGTGCTTGCCTTTGCGCTCGGCTGTCTGCTGTTTCATCTGACCGACGGACGCGAAAGTGCGCTCTTCAACCGGCGAATCACCGATTATTTTTCGGCAAGTCTTGACGGCTGCGGCGACGCCTTTGCGTTTGCCAAGCGACTGCTCTCGGTCAGTATGCAGGACGTGACGCGCCTTGCGCTGATTTTTACGGCGGGATTTACGGTTTTCGTCTCGCTTGCCGTGACGGGGCTGCTGATTTTCCGCGGGCTGTCTTTCGGTTTTTCGGTCAGCTATCTTGCGTATGCGATTCGCGCGGAATCGGTCGTGCTTGCGCGCCCCGTCGCTTCGCTGACGTTCTTTTCCCTGCTTGGCGCAATGACTGCGGCAGTTATGATACATCTCGCGGTGAAAACGACGATGTTTTCGGAC
>SFNW01000129.1 GCA_004554105.1 Clostridiales bacterium
AAGACTCTTGCACTGATCCTCACCGGCGTGCTGCTCGTGCTTTCCCTCGCGTCCTGCGGCAGCAATAAGGGCGACTACATCAACTACATGAAGACCGACCTTTCGGCTTATGTCACCGCGGGCGAGTACCTGAACCTCGACGTCGAGCTGCCGAAGCTTGACCCCGTTGACGACGCGGCGGTTGATGCCGCCATTTCGGAGACGCTCGAAGGTCATGCGTCTCTTGAGACGGTCGACCGCGCGGCGGAAATCGGCGACACGGTCAACATCGACTATGTCGGCACGATGGACGGCGTTGAATTCGAGGGCGGCTCCAATACGGGCGACGAAATCGTACTCGGCGACGGCGGTATGATTGACGGCTTTGAAGACGGCATCGTCGGCATGCTTGCGGGCGAGACCAAGACGATTGACGTCACTTTCCCCGACCCCTATGAAAACAACCCCGACCTTGCCGGCAAGCCCGCTCAGTTTGCGATTACGCTCAACAGCGTGTCCGCCTCTGTCGTTCCCGAGCTGACCGATGAATTCGTCAAGGAGCTTGCAAGCGACGACCACGGTCATATCGACAGTGAAGAGCCTGTCGAGACGGTCGAGGCATTCCGCGAATATATCCGCGCCGAGCTGGTAGAGACCTACGAGGAGACGATGCGCTCCAACAAGTATCTCTACGGCTGGACGGCGGTCGTCAACAACTGCACGGTTTCGGCTTATCCCGAAAAGGCGGTCAAGGCGATGGCGGCCGACCTGTATGACTACTACAACACGCTGTACTATCAGTATCAGCAGTACGGTCTGACGCTTGAAAACCTCGGTATCACCAAGGACAGCTGCACCGAGCAGGCGCGCGAGGCAATCAAAGAAGAACTTTGCCTGTACGCCATTGTCAAGGCGGGCAACTATACGGTGACCGACGAGGAATTCAACGCAAAACTGAAGTCGCTGGTTGATGCGTACAATGAAGGTCTGACGAGCGGGGAAAATGCAATGACTCCCGAAAGCTACCTGAAGAGCACCACGCGTCAGAACATCGAAACCAAGGTCTACTATGACAAGGTCATGGCAGACGTACTGGCAAGCGCAACCTTTACCGAGGCTGCGGAGTAATTTCGGTTTACTGAATAAAAAAGGGGTCGGTTTCGACCCCTTTTTTGGTTGAAATCGCACGCGGCAGTTCCCGAAAATAAGCCTTGCCGCCGCCGTGGGTTGACTTCGGTGTCGAATGCGGTATAATTATAATGTAAAGTTTTCACCTCGGAGGTAATTATGAAAAAACTGCTTTCTCTCGTGCTTTGCGCATGGCTTGCGCTTACGGCACTGCCGTTTGCGGTCTTTGCCGCGGACCTGCCTGCCGACGCGCCGTATGTAACCAATGAATCGGTTGTATTCATGGACTACAACAACGGCACGGACGCGGCGACCGGCTCATCGGCGAACACGGCGAAAAAAGGCTTCGGCACGACCAAGGGCTCGGGCTGCGTCGGCGCGGTCGCAAAGGGCGGCACCATCGTCCTCAGCGGCAAGGCGTATGTCGGCGCAAACTACAAACTCAAGGTCCCCGGCACGGTCCTGATGACCTCGAAATATGCCGGCATTGACTATATGCAGAAAGAGCCTGCGACCAATCCCGGCACGGCGTTTAAAATCAAGTCGGGCGTAACCTTTACCGTGCAGAGCAACCTGATCATGGACGACATGATCGTGTTCCAGGAGGCGGCGGAGCAGACCTCGATTGTCGTCGAGAGCGGCGCGACGCTTGTTGTCGGCAAGGGCGTGATCAACATGACCAAGACCGGTACGCAGGTCAAACTCGTCGTTGAGGCGGGCGGACGCGCGATTATCGGCGGCGGCGATTTCGACATCGAGAACAACGGCGGCACGGTCATCACCGATTGCACCTACGCATACAACAAGACCAAGCAGCAGCAGACGGTTGTCGAGGAGACCACCGACTACAGCGGCGAAGCGCCCGGCGTCAGCTATATCAGTTACAACCAGGGCAACAACCAGAACAGCGGCACAAGCGTGGATCAGGCGAAAAAGCAGCTGCTCGACCCCGAATCCAACGGCGCGCTTTCGCTCGTTCGCGGCGGCGGTACGCTGGTCGTTGCGGGCAGATGCTACGTCGGCTCGGATTTCACGATTCCGAAGCTCGGCAGCGAGTTGACCATCACCGGCGTATACAACGGAACAAGCTATATCAACCGCGAGCCGGAGGACAACCCCGCAGGCGGTGCGATTAAAATTATCAACGGCAAGACGCTGACCATTGCGACCGACACGCGCCTTGAGAACATCATCTTCTTCCAGGAGGGCGCATCGCAGAACTCGATTCGCGTCGCGGCGGGCGCCACGCTCACCGTCGGCGAGGGCGTCGAGTGCATGACCAAGCAGACCTTCAACGTGAAGCTTGTGGTCGACGCGGGCGGCACGGTCATTTTCGAGAGCGCGGAGAGCCCCTTTGAGACGATTGAGGGCGACGGCATCGTCATCATGCCCGAGACCGACGCACCCGCCTTTGAGGCGACGCGCATCTATAACAACAACTTCGCAGACGTCACCGAAAACCACTGGTTCTACACCTATGTCAAGACCGCATACGAGTATACGCTTGCAAACGGCACGTCCGCGACCAAGTTCTCGCCCGACGGCAAGTTTACGGTTGCGCAGGCGCTGACCGCGGCGGTCAACATTCACAAGGCGTACTACGGCAAGACGGTTCGCGCCGCTGCGGCGGGCGAAGCGTGGTATGCGCCCTATGTCGAATACTGTGTACAAAACGGCATTATCAGAAACGGACAGTTTGCCGATGTGAATGTCAACATCACGCGCGGCGACATGGCTGTCGTCTTTGCGAATATCCTGCCCGACAGCGAGTACACGGCAGTCCGCGACGGCTCGAATCCCGATGTGACCGATTCGATGCCCTGTGCGGCGGCGGTACAGAAACTCTACCGCGCCGGCATTGTCGGCGGTGATGCCGGAACCGGCAACTACCGTCCGGGCGATGCGATTTCGCGCAGCGAAGCCTGCGTGATCTTCACGAGAATCGCAGTCGCCGATATGCGCGCAAAATAATATCGAAAAAAAGAAGCCTTCGGGCTTCTTTTTTTCATGTTTTTTGAAAAAAATTTGTGCATAAGAAACGATGAAACTATATTTTTTGTAACAGCCTTTATAAAAATTGTACGGGTCAACTCTTGACTTCGGCGGCGAGGTATGCGAAAATAGATATACCGCCGAACGGCGGCAGAATCTCTCGGCAAAGCCGAAGTAACGGAGGAGAATATGAAAAGAATTTTACGCAATGTTTTTGTTTTTACATTGCTTGCCGCTGTTCTGGCACTCGGTGCTTATGCGGCGGAGACCGTCATCTACGAAAACGATTTTTCCGATCCCGCGACGCTGAAGGACTTTAAGCAGTACCGCGCCGAATGGGAAATTCGCGACGGCGGTCTGTATCTGACCGACAAGCTCGATACGTCGATTCCCGAAAACAAGCCGGAAACGACCTTCTCGCACATTATTTATCAGGCGGAAAAGTCGCTTGACGAGTACATTGTCGAGGTCGATTACATGAACATTCAGACCGCGGGCGGCATTATTTTCAATGCGGACGCCGCTTCTGTCGGCACCGGCACGAACGCATTCTACGGCTATCTTGCCTTCATCGCAAACGACGCCGCCAAGGGTGCGCTCGGCTGCGCCAGCGCGCAGGGCAGCTGGAAGGGCAACATCAACGTCGGCTCTGCCGCAAACTGCAACCTCGGCACCAACGCGCATATCAAGGTCACCGTTAAAGGCGGAAAGATGCACGTCGAGATCACCAACATCGATTCCGGCAAGACGATTTACGACTATGTTTATGCGATCGGCACTTCTGATTATGACGAAAAGTGGGTCGAGGGTACCGTAGGTCTCCGTATGCGTGCCGAATATGCCAAAAACCTCGCGGTTTCCGCCGGCAACGCTTACTTTGACAACCTGAAGATCACCACGGCAAACGAAGCGGTGATCACGGGCGGCTCCGAGCCGACGGCTCCCACACAGCCGACCGCTCCCGCGGCCAAGGCGATTGACACCTCGTCGCTTGAGACGGTTTACGAGAACAAGTTTGAAACTGCCGCCGACCTCGCGGACTTTACGCAGTACCGCGGCACATGGGGCATTAAGGACGGCAAGCTGTATCTGACCGCATTGTCGACCGGCGCGCATTCCTTTATCCTGTACACCGGTGACAGCAAGCTGACCTCGCTTACCGACTATGTCCTCGACGTCGATATGTACAACACGCAGACCCAGGGCGGTGCGATTGTCCGTTCCAATCTGAGCAAGGTTGCAGACAACGATAACGGTATCTGCGGCTATCTCGGCTTCATTTCGTTTGACGGCAAACTCGGTGCTGTCGGCTACGGTAACGAAGAAGGCGGCTGGGGCGGCAACATCAAGGTCAGCGGCGGCGTTCTGACGCCCGGCTCGAACATTCATCTGCAGATTGCGGTCAAGGGCGATCTGCTGCAGTACACGATGACCGACCTCGATTCCGGCAAGGAGCTTTGGAGCTGGTCGGGCAAGCACACCGCACACACGGCGGGCAGCTTCGGCTTCCGTATGTACGGCAAGGCAAGAGACGGCCTCAACAACCTGAACGCGACCGGCTTTGACAACCTGAAGATTTCCACCTATGCGGAGGGCAAGCCCGTCGAGCCCGAAACACCCAAGTTCACGGCATCGCGCACTTATCAGAATCAGTTTACCGATGTTGCGGCAAATCAGTGGTTCTACTCCTTTGTCAAGACGGCGTTTGAGTACACGCTGGCAAACGGCACGTCCGACACGAAGTTCTCGCCCGACGGCAAGTTTACGGTT
>SFNW01000018.1 GCA_004554105.1 Clostridiales bacterium
TCGCCTGCAATACGGTAATGGTGCTGACGGCAGAAGTCCAACAGCTTCCCGGCATAGGGAATTTCGTCGTCAAAGCTGTCCAGATAAATACAGGCGTACATACCGCTGTCCAGAATGGCGGTATGACCGGGTGCGGTGCTGCGATTGCCGGTAAATACGAAAACCTGCTCGGGGACGAAATGCTCCTGCTCAAAATCAGCCTGCCTGATAGACGTTCCGACATTATAGGAATGAATCTGATCGAAGGCGTGGTCAATCAGCGTTTGGCGCAGTCTGCCAAGCTCCTTTTCATAGCCGCCAAGCCCCTCTGCATAGAAATTTTCTTTGCATGGAATGCCAAAACAGAAGCGTCTGTCGATGTATTCCAGCGAAATCGTGCCGGTGGTGGGGGATTTACGGTAGCGCTCGATGCTCTCAATGGCGCGTTCGATGGCGTCGTGCTGCGCGTGCAGCTTGCGGATCTGGTCGTGGATCTGTTCGTTCTTTTGCGCGAGGATTTCTTCAATCAGGGTGAGGTTCTCCTTGCTTAAGACATCGCCGATTTCCGCAAGGCTCATACCCAGTTCCTTCATGTAAGCGATCATATCCATTCGGGCGTTCTGATGGATATCATAGTAGCGATAGCCGGTTTCTTTATCCACATATTGCGGCCTTAAGAGGTTGAGCTTGTCGTACAAACGCAGGGTGGAAATACTGACATGGTTGAGTTCCGCCATCTTTCCGATGGGAAGCAGGTTGTTATGCATAGGACTCCTCCGTTGTTTTTCTTTTATCTTTTTTACCGCTCCGCGAACGTGCCTCCGTTTCTTCTATTATACAAAAAGCAAAAACGAATTGCAAGTTTCTTTGTCCGTGTCCGGCAAAGCCGCAAATGTTTTGAAATCTGTTGTATATATAAAAATACAGTATAGCCGATTTGACTATACTGTATTTTCGGTCGCTGCTCAAAGGCACTTTGCGGCGGGTACTTTTCAGTTGGTATTCGCACCGTAGCGCTTGATTTTCTGGGTCGTGGTCTTTTCGAGCGGCTCGGTCAGGATCTCGACGATTTTGATATGCTTGTAGTTCGGCATCTGCGCGTTGACCGTCTGCACGGCGGCGCGAACTTCGCTCTGGATTTCGTCGGTCGACGGCTCGTGTCCGAGCTTGTCGCGCAAATACGCGGCGTTCGGGAAAATCTTCGCCTTGACGCAGGGCTCGTCGCCGCGCTTTGCCTCATAAACCAGCGATTCGCCGATTTCTTCAAAGTCGGCAAGGCGGGTTTCAAGCTCCTCGGGGTAAATGTTCTTGCCGTTGGCGGTGACGATGACGTTCTTCTTGCGTCCGCGGATATAGAGCGCACCGCGCTCGTCGATGCTGCCGAGGTCGCCGGTGTGGAACCAGCCGTCGCGCAGTGCTTCGGCGGTCGCCGCCTCGTCGTTGTAGTAGCCAAGCATGACGTTGTCGCCGCGGGCGAGAATCTCGCCGACGCCCTCTTCATTCGGCTCGTCGATTTTCAGGCTGACGCCGGGAATCGCCACGCCGACCGACTCGGGATCGAAGAAGAAATCGTTGTTTGCGGCAAGCAGCGGCGCGGTCTCGGTCAACCCGTAGCCCTGATAGACCGTATAGCCGAGCGCGGTGAAGTCGGCAATCAGGTCGGGCTCGAGCTTTGCCGCACCGACGACAAAGGTGTGCAGCTTGCCGCCAAGCGACTTTCTGACCTTGTCGCACATGACCTTGCGGACAAAGAACGGCACTTCAAACAGTGCCTCGGCGAGCGGCTGATTTTCAAAGAATGCGCGGTATTTCTCGGGGCAGCCCTTGATAATCGAGGCGCGAATGCGCTTTTGCAGTGCGACAAGCAGCGCGGGAACAACGACAAGTACCGTCGGGTGGTATTCCGCCGCGTTTTTCGCAATCTTGGTCAATCCGTCGCAGTAGGCGATGCAGACGCCCTGCGACAGCGCATACAGGCAGGTCATCGTGCATTCGTAGGTGTGGTGCAGCGGCAGAATCGACAGTGCCTTATCCGACGTTCCGAAGCGAATGACGCACCCCGTGAAGTAAACGACCGAGCAGATGTTGTACTGCGACAGGCAGACGCCCTTGGAATTGCCGGTCGTACCCGAGGTAAACAGCAAAACGCGGGTCTCGTCGCGCTTGATTTCAAGGTCGTCGACCGCCGCATAGCTTGTGCGCTGCTCGGGCGCGGAAAGCTGCATGATTTCCGAGAAAAAGAACGGGCGAACGTCGCCGAGGACGGGATAGAGTTTTTTCGCGGCTTCCTCGTCAAAGCAGATTGCCGCACAGCCCGCCGCGTCGAGAAAATCCCTGACGTCTGCGGCGGTCAGTTCCTTGTCGAGCGGAACGGCAACGCCGACCGTCGACGCCGCGAGATAGGACAGCACCCATTCCGCACGGTTGTGTCCGATCACGGCGATGTGCTTGCCGCGCAGACCCGCGCGCAGGAAAGCGTTGCACAGCGTGTAGAAGCGTTCGCGCAGCTCCGCATACGAAATATAGGTATATTTCCCTTCCATCACGCGAATCTGGAACGCCGGCTTCTTGCCGTAGCGTGCGGCATTGCCGTTAATCAGTTCGCGGAAGTCGTTATATCGTGTCTCTTTATAGACCTGCATCTGCATTCAAATATCCTCCTTGACAAATTGAAGAAGTGCATGGTATTATTATATCAACACATTGTCGGAAAATCAACAGGCAATCTCAATTCCTATGGCGAAATTCCGACACAATCCTATTATTTGTACAGTGTTTCACAAAAGATACACATGGGGGAACGAAACATGGCAGAAAACCGGCGCGTGCGCATGACCAAAAAAATCATCAAGGAATCCTTGCTCGAGCTGCTCGACCAAAAGCCGCTCGACAAAATTACCGTGACCGACATCTGCAAGACGGCGGATTTAAACCGCTCGACCTTCTACGCGCATTATGAGGACACGGCGCAGATTCTGCGCGAAATCGAGGGCGACGTGATTCAGCAGCTTCCCGTCTCTTCGGATTTTCTCACCGAGGGCAACGGCGAGCGGTTTTTGAATATGCTGACCGACTTTTTCCGCTATGTGCGCGAAAACGAAAAACTCTTCCGCATTCTGCTGCTCAAAACCGGACATATCGGCTTCAACCGCCGTCTCGCCGCGACGATTATGGGCAAGTACCACAAGCAGAATCTCATTCGCGACTCGCTGCTCGAGCGCTACCAGTATGTCTATTGCGTCAGCGGCGCACTTGAGCTGCTGAAGGAATGGATCACCGGCGGCTTCCCCGTCAGCGAACGCAAATTTGCCGAAATCATCATGCAGATGTCCATGCAGGCAAGCAGTCTCGGAAATATCGAACTGTAAAAAGCAGCAGTTCTCATGCCGTAGGGACCGGCGTCCCCGACGGTCCGTCGCACATAATTACCCACCGTTCCGTAGGGGCATTTTCCGATCCGCACGCAGCGGCGGGAGCAAGCCCCCGCCCTACGCCGTATATGCAAACGCACATAGAAAAAGCACGCTTTCGCGTGCTTCTTCGTTCTGCGCAGCCACCACGCCGCCGCAGACGGCGCAGACCGACCGGCGGAAATTAAACCTATCATGCAGAAAACCACCCTTGCGGGTGGTTTTCAACTTTAGCGGACGGAGACAAAATATCTCGGTCAATTATTCGGTTTCGCCGGGCGCCGTATGCGACGGCGTAAATCAGAACATCGGGACGACTGCGCCGTCATACTTCTCGTTAATGAAGTTCTTAATCGTGTCGCTCTTCAGAACGTCAATCAGCGCGAGGACGCCCTCGTTCTGCTCGTTGCCTTCCTTGACGACAACGATGTTTGCAAAGGTCTGTGCAGCCTCGGACTCGTTCGATTCAACGGCAAGCGCGTCCTTGACGCTCAGGCCGTTGGCGATTGCGTAGTTGCCGTTGATAACGGCGATTGCGACGTCATCGAGCACGGTCGGAAGAAGCGCGGCTTCCATCTCGACGATTTCGAGGTTCTTCGGATTCGAGGTAATGTCAATCTTGGTCGCGTTCAGACCGACGCCGTCGGTCAGGGTGATCAGACCCTGTGCGGCAAGCAGCTGCAGAGCGCGTGCTTCGTTGGTTGCGTCGTTCGGAACGGCAACCTTCGCGCCGTCGGGCAGGTCAGCAAGCGCCTTGACCGTGCCGGCGTAGATGCCGAAGGGCTCATAGTGAATTGCCGCAACCGAAACAAGGTGCGTGCCGCGGCTTGCGTTGAACTCGTCGAGGTAAGGGGTGTGCTGGAAGTAGTTTGCATCAACCTCGCCGTCCTCGGTCGCGGTGTTCGGGATAACATAGTCGTCAACGACCGTGATCTGGAGGTCATAGC
Organism: Clostridiales bacterium; assembly: GCA_004554105.1. GTDB lineage: Bacteria > Bacillota > Clostridia > Oscillospirales > CAG-272 > UMGS902. The sequence continues at coordinate 4,337 of SFNW01000018.1, forward strand.
CCTTTTCCGCCATCAGCGGCTTGCACTGCTCGAGGATTTCGGCGTGCGGTGCGCTGGTTGCGGCAACCTTGAGGGTCTTGAGCTCGGGCGTCGCGGGCGCGGTCGCTTCGGTCGAAGCGGGTGCGTCGCTCGTTACGGGCGTGTCGGTCGTGCCGGCAGGCTCATTCGTGCCGCAGGAAGCGAACGCGAACGTGAGCAGCACGGCTGCAAGAATCAAACTGAGAATTTTTTTCATGGTGGGTCTCCTTTTTTTATAAAAAAATTTGTTTTTTACTGATTTTAATTATGGGGGTCACTTGCGGATACGCTTGTCGCTCTTTTTGGCGATGGCACTGAGGACCTCCTGCATGACCTGCACCAGCACAATCATGAGGAGCGAAGCCGCGTACATCATCGTGGCGTTGGAGCGGTAGATGCCGTACTGAATGGCAAGCTGACCGAGTCCGCCGCCGCCGACGAGGTAGGTCATCGGCGTGTAGCCGAGAATCGTCGTAATCGCAATGGCAGAGCCGACAAGCAGCGACGGCTTTGCCTCGGGAATCAGCACCTTACAGATGATTTGGAAATTGTTTGACCCCATCGACTGCGCCGCCTCAATGACGCCGCCGTCGACCTCGCAGAGCGAGGATTCAATCATGCGCGCCACAAAGGGTGCCGCCGCAATGACGAGGTAAACGATAAACGCCTGATTGCCGAGTTTGGTGCCGACCAGTGCCTTGGCGACCGGCTGTGTCAGAATCAGCAGAATGATAAAGGGAATCGAGCGCAAAATGTTGACAATCACGCCGAGCACCGTGTTGACGGTCTTCTGCGGAAACAGGCTGCCTTTCGACGTACCGTAGAGCAAAACGCCGAGCGGAGTGCCGATCACATAGGCGAAGAAGGTGGAAACAACCGTAACGTACAGTGTGTCCCACGCGCCCTGCCCGAGCATCTTGAGAAGCTGTTCAGTTGCCATCGGCGTACACCTCCTCGGAAAATTCCAGTCCCGTGCGCTGCATATAGTCGAGGACGCGCGCCTGCGCGCTCTCGTCGGCGGGAAGCTGCAAAACCATCTGTCCGTATGCCTTGCCGCCGAGCGACCTCGTGTTGGCAAACACGATGTTGACTGCGGCGCGGCATTCCATCGTCATTTTGGAGATGACCGGCTCGGCGGTGTCGCTGCCGTCAAAGGTCACGCGAATGCAGCGCGAACCGAGCACGCTTTCGATGCCCTCGCCGCCCTGCGGCATAATGAGCTTGCGCGCGATTGCCGACCTCGGTCGGAGGAACACCTCGCTGACCAAGCCCTCCTCCGCGATTTCAGCGGAATCAATGACCGCAACGCGGTTGCAGATTTTTTCGATGACGCGCATCTCGTGCGTGATGACGACAATCGTCACGCCGAGGCGCTGATTGATTTCGCGGAGCAAATCGAGAATCTGCACCGTAGTGGTCGGGTCGAGTGCGCTTGTCGCCTCGTCGCAGAGCAGGACGCTCGGCTCGGTTGCAAGCGCGCGGGCAATGGCGACGCGCTGCTTCTGCCCGCCCGAAAGCTGGGACGGATAGGAACGCTCCTTATCGGCAAGCCCGACGAGCTCGAGCAGTTCCCTTGCCCGCTTTTTCGCCTGCGCTTTGCCTACGCCCGCGATTTCAAGCGGATAGGTGATGTTGCCGAGCGCGGTGCGCTGGGCAAGCAGGTTGAAGCCCTGAAAAATCATGCCGATTTTCTGCCGCGCGGCGAGCAGCTCTTTACGCGACAGCGAGAGCATCGACTTGCCGTCGACAAGCACGTCACCCTCGGTGGGGACTTCGAGAAGATTGATACATCGCACGAGCGTGGATTTTCCGGCGCCCGACAATCCGATGATGCCGAAAATGTCACCGTCGTTGATCGTCAGGTTGATGTTCTTCACCGCCGTAAAATCGCCGTCTGCGCCGTGATAGGTCTTCGCCAGATTCTTAATTTCGATCATAGCCGTTCCTTTCACCTGTAAGCGATTTGCAAAAAAGAAGCGGAAAACCTCTCGGCTTTCCGCTGTTTCACAGAAAAAGACTACCGCGAGATTTATTTTGCATGACAAAGAATGCACATAGACATCATGCCCATGCACATGCACATCATTGCCATAGCAAACAAACCAAGCATCTTTTTTCTCCGTTTCGTTTTGATGTGTCGATTATACGACAGACTTTTTAAAATGTCAATAGAAAATTTTCAATTTGACAAAATACGGCGTTCTGCGGGAAAAGTCTGCCGCAGATACAGCCGCTTTTGTGCATATTACCTACTATTTTGGTAGGATTACAGGAGGATTATGCCATGCTCGGCGCAGAGTTTCTCCTCTTCCGCCGGCCAAACCGAAGACTGCACCTCGCCGATATGTGCCTTTTCAAGCATCAGCATACACAGCCGCGACTGCCCGATACCGCCGCCGACAGTCAGCGGCAGCGTGCCGTCCGCAATCATTTTGTGATAGGCATAGCGCATTCTGTCCTCGCAGCCCGCCTCTTTCAGCTGCGAAGCAAGCGAGTCCGCGTCGACGCGGATACCCATGGAACTGAGTTCGATCGCACAGTGTAAAACATCGCTCCACATCAGCAGGTCTCCGTTGAGCGACCAGTCGTCGTAGTCGGGTGCTCTGCCGTCGTGCCGCGATCCGTCGCGCAGTTTGCCGCCGATCTGCATGATAAAGACGGTTTTCTTCTCTTCGACGATGCGGTTTTCGCGCCCGCGCGGCGTGAGGTCGGGATAACGGTCTGCCAGCTCCTGCGCCGTAATGAAATAGGGCGTTTCAAACGTCATGTGCGTGAGCTGCGGATAGCTTGCCTTGACGGTCAGGTGCGTTGCGCAGATGGCGCGGACGATGCTCGTCACCGTGGCGCGCAGAAAGTCCTCCGTGCGGTTGTCGCGCGTGATAATCTTTTCCCAGTCCCACTGGTCGACGTAAATCGAATGCAGATTGTCCGCGTCGTCGTCGCGGCGAATCGCGCTCATATCGGTGTAAAGCCCCTTGCCGACGCGGAAGTCGTAGCGCTTCAGCGCCATGCGCTTCCACTTTGCCAAAGACTGCACGACCTCGGCTTCGCCGCCGATTTCCTTCATGGTAAAGCGCACCTTGCGCTCTACGCCGTTCAAGTCATCGTTGATGCCGCTGTCGGCGGGGACAATGACCGGCGCGGTCACGCGCTCGAGGTTGAGTGCCGCGGCAAGCACGCGCTCAAAGGTGTCCTTGACAATCTTAATCGCGCGCTGCGTCTCAAAAATATCCAGTACCGGGCGATAGCCCTCGGGGAAAATCATATTCTGCATATTCTATTCTCCATGCTGAAAAACTGGATTTATCATAGCATATCCGCGCCGTCTTTGCAAGAGTCCTCGTGCAAAAATATGCCGAAAAGTACAAAAGCGGCAAAAATGCCATTGACACGGTTTCCGCCTTTTTTATATGATTGTATCATCATAATAATTTCGGAGGAACAGCAGCATGAACATTCAAAAAATCGGGATCGCGGGCGCAGGTCTGATGGGCGCAAGCATGTCGCAGATTTTCGCGCACCGCAACTATGATGTAACCGTATACGACGCATTTGACGCCGCGCTTGAAAAGGGCAAGCATCTCGTCGAGATAAACCAGGCGGCGCAGGTCGAAGCGGGCGAGGTCACACGCGCCGAGGCGGACCGAACGCTTGCATCGCTCCGCTTTACAAACGATATGAACGCGCTTGCCGACTGTGACATCATCATCGAGAGCATCATTGAAAAACTCGATATCAAGCAGGAATTCTGGGCGAAGCTCTCGCGCCTGATGAAGCCCGAGGCAATTCTCACAACCAACACGTCGGGGCTGTCCATCGACGCCATTGCAAAAGACATCGTCGGCAAGCACCGCTTCCTCGGTATGCACTGGATGAATCCCGCGCATCTGATTCCCTGCATTGAAATCATTCGCGGCAGCGAGACCGACGACGCAAGCACCGAGGCGGTCATCGCGCTCGCACACGCCGTCGGCAAAAAGACCACGGTCTGCAAAAAAGACGTTCCCGGCTTTATCCTCAACCGCATTCAGCTTGCCATTATCCGCGAGTGCATTTCGCTTGTCGAGGACGGTATTGCCGACGTCGCCGATGTAGACGCCTGCATGAAGTACGGTCTCGGCTTCCGCTATGCGGCATTCGGTCCGTTTGAGGTCGTGGACTTCGGCGGCATCGACACCTTCCACCACATCGCGTCCTACCTGAACGCCGAACTTTGCAACGCGACCGACGTTCAAAAGCTGCTCGACGACCACTACAAGAAGGGCGAATACGGCGTCAAGAGCGGCAAGGGCTTCTACGACTATGCAGACGGCAAGGACGCCGAAGCGCTCCGCGACCGCGACGAGAAGTACTTAAAGATTTACAACGCACTGTACAAGGACTGAGCAAGCAAAAAGGGCTGCCGACGGCAGCCTTTTTTCTTTTACAAAAGCAATTCCGCCGCGCATTTGGTCAGCCATGCAAAGGCGTAGGCGACGGCAAGCCCGAACAGCACGGCGGCTGCCGCCGTGCGCCGCGAGCCGCTCTCGCGCCCGATGACCGCGACCGTCGCCGCGCAGGGCGTGTAGAGCAGCGAGAAGACCATAAACGCGAGCGCCGACTGCGGTGTAAAGACCGCCCGCACGGCGACTTCGAGCGGCTGTCCGCCCGCGAGAACGCCGAAGGTCGAGACAATCGTCTCCTTGGCGAAAAAACCGAGCAGCAGTGCCGACGCCGCCGTCGCGTTGCCGAAGCCGAGCGGAAGGAAGAACTTTGCGGCGGCACTGCCGAGCAAGTAAAGAAAACTCTCCTCGACCGAAGACACAAAGCCGCGCGGACCGAGGTTTTGCAAGAGCCAGACCGCCGCCGAGGCAAGAAAAATCAGCGTTCCCGCCTTGACGGTAAAGCCGCGGCACTTGTCCCACACCGAGAGAAACAGCGTGCGCGGCGCGGGCAGGCGGTAGGGCGGCAGCTCCATGACGAAGGGGGGCGGCGCGCCGCCGTCCGATGTGCGGGCGAGTGCCGCCGCCGCAAGAAGCGACACGGCAAGCCCCGCAACATACATCGCCAGCATCGGCAAAGTCCCGTGTCCCGGGAAGAATGCGGCGATGAGCAGCGCATAGACCGGCGCGCGGGCGGGACAGGAGATAAACGGCAGGCAGAAAAAGAGAATGCGGCGGCTGCGCGGCTCGGTAATGCGCGCCGCCATCACGGCAGGCACCGTACAGCCGAAGCCGACGCAGAGCGGGAAAAACGCCCTGCCCGACAGCCCGAAGCGGCGGAGCAGCGAATCGCACAGAAACGCCATGCGCGCCGCAAGTCCGCTGTCCTCAAACACCGACAGGCAGAAAAAGAGGAGCGCAATCTGCGGCAGGAAGCCGAGCACGCCGAGTACGCCCGCCGCCGCGCCGTCGACGAGGAACGAGTGCAGATAGTCGGACAGCGACAGCACTTCGCACAGCCCGTCGAGCGGCGCTTTGACGACCGTGCCGAGCAGCGCGTCAAAGCCGAGCTTCAGCCGACTGCCGACACTGCCGAACGCGAGCGCGAGCGATGCGGCGATGAGCAGAAACGCAAGCGGCAGACCGATATAGGGGCGCAGCAGCACGCGGTCGATTTTATCGCTCAGGCTGTCGCCCCGCCGCGCGGTCACAACCTCTTTTGCCACCGCCGCCGCGTCAAAGCCGCGCACGCGCGGCGGCGCGGCGCTTTCCGCAGCGTCGAGCAGCGTGTCGATGCCCGCGCCGCTTTTCGCGGACAGCTTCACGGCGCGCATACCGGTTAAGCCTTCAAGCGCGGGAATATCAAGCGTCACGCCGCGCTTTTCCAGTTCGTCCGCCATATTCAGCGCCAGCACCATGGGGCGACCGAGCGCCGCCAGTTCCGCCGTCAGCCGAAGCCCGCGTTCAAGCGCCGCCGCGTCGATGACATTGACGATAACCCCCTCGTTTTGCAGCAGCGTATCGGCGGCGACACGCTCGTCTGTTCCCCCGCTGCCGAGCGAATACAGCCCGGGCAGGTCAACGACCGCAAAGCGGGTCTCCCCACGGGTAAAACGCCCCTCTCCCGTGTCGACCGTCACGCCCGCGAAATTGCCCGTGCGGCGATGTGCGCCGCACAGGCGGTTAAACAGCGTACTTTTGCCCGAATTGGGATTGCCGCACAGAAAAATCCTTTGCAATGCTTCTCACCTCCACTTCGTCCAGTGCCGCGCGGCTCATCGCCACGCGCACGCCCGAGGCGCGGACAACCGCGCCGAAGCGCGCGCGGAAAACCACCTCGATTTCCGTCCCCGGGACAAGCCCGAGACTGCAAAGAAAGCGGCTTCGCGCCGCGTCGGCGGGCAGTGCGGCAACGCGCCCGCCCTCTCCGCGTTTCATGTCGGAAATGCGCATAAATTGTCCCTCTTTTTTGAAAAAGTATTGTATTGCCTTAAAACTATATGTATAATAATATGTTGAAATGTTATCGACACGGGACGGGAGCGTGATTTTTTGGACGGGACTTCGGCGTGCGACTGCCTGCGCTGTCCGCTCTGCGGTGCGCCGATGGAAAAGGTCGGCGGCTCGTATCTCTGCACAGGCGCACGGCGGCACACCTACGACCTTGCGCGCGCGGGCTACGTCAATCTCAACACCCACCTTCCGAGCAGCGGCGACACGGCGGAAATGGCTGCCGCGAGGCAGGCGTTCTTACGCAAGGGCTACTACGCGCCGCTCGCCGACGCACTTTCCGGCGCGGCAAAAGCCTTTGCCCCCGCGCACGGCGTGCTCGCCGATGCGGGCTGCGGCGAGGGCTACTATACCGAGCGCAGCGGCGCTTCCTTTGATTTTACGCTCGGCGCCGACCTCTCGAAATACGCGCTCGCCCTCGCGGGCAAGAGCGCAAAGCGCATGGGGCTTGCAGAGAGAATCCTCTACACGGCGGCGAGCGTCTACGCGCTGCCGCTTGCCGACGGGGTCTGCGACTGCGTGCAGAGCGTGTTCGCCCCGATTGCCGAGGACGAGTTTTCCCGCATTCTGAAGCGCGGCGGCGTACTCGTCACCGCGGCGGCGGGCAGAGACCACCTCACCGAGCTGAAAGCCCTGCTCTACGACACGGTGATTCCGAACGAGGAGCGCAAGGATTATCCCGCGGCGCTTACGCAGGTTGAAGCGCATCGGCTCTGCTATACCGCCGAAATCGCCAAGGACGATATTTACCCGCTCTTTACCATGACCCCCTACTACTACCGAACGAAAAAGGAGCGTGCCGCGCGGCTGCAAGAACTTAGCGGGCTCTCGCTCACGCTCGATTTTGAAATTCGTATTTTTAAAAAGGATTGCTAAATGCTCAGTCTGATTATCCCGATGTACAATGAGGAAAAAATCCTCCCCGACACGCTGAAAACGCTAAGCGACTATATGCAAAAAAATTTCGACGACTACGAAATTCTCTTTTCGGACGACGGCTCGACCGACCGCTCGAAAGAAATCGTCGAACATTGCGGTCTGCCGCGCGTGCGCGTCATTTCCTATGAAAAAAACCGCGGCAAGGGCTGCGCCGTGCGGCAGGGAATGCTCGCGGCAAAGGGCGACGTCCGTCTCTTCACCGACTGCGACCTTGCCTACGGCACAGACGTCATCCGCGCACTGTACGACAAATTCACATCGAGCAACTATGACGTCATTCTCGGCTCGCGCAACCTCGGCGAGGACGGCTACGCGGGGTATACCGCTTTGCGCCGGCTTGCCTCCAAGACCTACATCAAGGTGCTCTGCCTGCTCGGCGGCTTCAAACTCAGCGACTCGCAGTGCGGCTTCAAGGCATTTTCCGCAAAAGCGGCGGAAAAAGTATTTGCCGAATGCGAAACCGACGGCTTCGCCTTTGACTTTGAAGCGATTATGACCGCCGTGCGCATGGGCTTCTCAATCGGCGAAATTCCGGTCAAAATCGTCAATCACCGCGAATCCAAGGTGCACGTTTTTTCGGACAGCTTCAAGATGCTCGGCGACCTTGTGTCAATCCGCCGCCGCGTCGCCGAAAAAGGAAAACGTGCAAAATAAATATTTTTTTCGCACTGCGGCTTGCGTCGGCAAATTCAATTTGTTATAATGTTTTTGTATGAATATACATCGCGTCACTGCGAGAAAGGACAACACCATGGACATCAAACAGGAATCTCTTCAAGCGCACTATGATTGGAAAGGCAAAATCGAGGTCATCTCGCGCTGCAAGGTCAACGACCGCCACGATTTGTCGATTGCGTACACGCCCGGCGTTGCGCAGCCCTGCCTCGAAATTCAGAAGGACTACAACAAGTCCTTTGAGCTGACCCGCCGCTCGAATCTCGTTGCGGTCATTACCGACGGCACTGCGGTGCTCGGTCTCGGCGACATCGGTCCCGAGGCGGGTATGCCGGTCATGGAGGGCAAATGCGCGCTCTTCAAGGAGTTTGCCGACGTCGACGCATTTCCGATCTGCATTCGCTCGAAGGACACCGAGGAGTTGATTCGCACGATCTACCTGATTTCCGGCTCGTTCGGCGGCATCAACCTCGAGGACATCAGCGCACCCCGCTGCTTTGAGATTGAGCGCAGACTCAAGGAAATCTGCGATATTCCCGTTTTCCACGACGACCAGCACGGCACGGCGATCGTCTGCGCGGCGGCACTCATCAACGCACTCAAGGTCGTCGGCAAAAAAATCGGCGACATCAAGCTCGTTATCAACGGCGCAGGCAGCGCGGGCATCTCGATCGGACGCCACCTGCTCAACCTCGGTCTGAAGAATCTTGTCATGGTCGACCGCTTCGGCGTCATCTACGAGGGCAAGCCCGAAAACAACCCCGCGCAGGAGGAGATGGCGAAGGTCACCAACCGCGCCATGGAAAAGGGTACGCTTGCCGACGCGATGAAGGGCGCAGATGTCTTCATCGGCGTCAGCGCACCCGGCATCGTCTCGTGCGAAATGGTCGCTTCGATGGCAAAGGACGCTGTAGTCTTCCCGATGGCAAACCCCACGCCCGAAATCATGCCCAATGAAGCACTCGCCGCAGGCGCACGCGTCGTCGGCACGGGACGCAGCGACTTCCCGAACCAGATCAACAACGTGCTCGCCTTCCCGGGCATCTTCCGCGGCGCACTCGACTGCCGCGCTTCGCAGATCAACGAGGAGATGAAGGTCGCGACCTCCTACGCAATCGCATCGCTCATTCCCGATTCCGAGCTGCGCGAGGACAACATCATTCCCTCCGCGCTCAACAAGGACGTCTCCAAGGTCGTCGCCGAAGCCGTTGTCAAAGCGGCAAAGGAAACCGGCGTCGCCAGAATCTGACCCGAATTTCCGCAAAAAACTCCCGCTCACGCGGGAGTTTTTGCTTCTCGGAAAAGGCTCGCTTTTCGCTGTTTTTTCAAATAGGAGGCGGTCTGTCCCGAAGTGTGCGGATAATGAAAGCCTCCCACACAGATTTACCGTTTGTTTTTGCCTGATCGTGCAAGACATTTCCTTGCAATTCCGACGGCAATATGCTATACTTATAATTAATATGTTTGAATTCGGCGGAATACAAGATTTTCCGCAAAGGGGGTGTTGGCTTGCTCTCGAAAATTTACACCGCCGCGCTCTGCGGCATCGACGGCTTTGAAGTCACGGTGGAATGCAGTGCGCAGAAGAAGCTGCCCCTGCTTGAAATCATCGGACTTGCCGACACGGCGGTCAAAGAAGCCAAGGAGCGCATTCGCGCCGCCGCCGAAAACAGCGGTATCCGCTTTCCGAATCTTGAAATTATCCTGAATCTCGCGCCCGCCAACCGACGCAAGGAAGGCTCGGCGTTCGACGTCGCCATGCTGCTCGGCGTCTTGGTCTGCGGCGGCACGGTTCCCGCCGAGGTTGATTTTGAGCGCATGGCGTTCATCGGCGAGCTGTCGCTTTCGGGCGAGGTTCGCGGCGTCGACGGCGCACTCTGTCTCTGCCTTGCGGCAAAGGAGCACGGGCGCACCGAGGTTTTCGTTCCCGCCGCCAACGCCGCCGAGGCAAGTGCCGTACCGGGCGTCCATGTCTATCCCGTCCGCACCGTAATGGAACTTGTCCGCCACCTGCGCGGCGAAGTTTTAATCCAGCCCGTCAAATTTGACGAGCGCATCTTCACCGAAGGGCGGCAAAGCTTTCCGCTCGACTTTTCGGACGTCAAGGGGCAGGAGCTTGCCAAGCGTGCGCTCGAAATTGCTGCGGCAGGCGGGCACAATATCCTGCTCATCGGACCGCCCGGCACGGGCAAGTCCATGCTGGCGAAGCGCTTCCCCACCATTCTCCCCGAAATGACCTTCGACGAGGCGATCGAGTCGACCAAAATTCACTCGATTGCGGGCATGCTGCCCGCCGATACGCCGCTGATTGTCAACCGACCGTTCCGCGCACCGCATCATACGTTGTCCGCAGTCAGTCTGGTCGGCGGCGGCGCGAATCCCAAGCCGGGCGAAATCTCGCTCGCGCACTGCGGCGTGCTCTTTCTCGACGAACTGCCCGAATTCGGCAAAACCGCCATGGAGTCGCTGCGTCAGCCGCTTGAGGACGGCCGCGTGACCATCACCCGCGCAAGCGGCAAGGTCACCTACCCCGCAAACTTTACCTTAGTCTGCGCGATGAATCCCTGCCGCTGCGGCTACTTCTCGCACCCGACGCGCCCCTGCACCTGCAAAAAGGGCGACGTGCAGAAATACATCTCCCGCATCAGCGGGCCGCTGCTCGACCGTATCGACATTCAGGTCGAGGTTTCGCCCGTCGACTTTGACGATTTGCAAAAGCGATCGTCTGCGGGCGAATCCTCCGCAACAATCCGCGCCCGCGTCAACGAAGCGCGCCGCTTTGCGCGCGAGCGCTACGCGCAAAACGGGGATAAAATCCGCTGCAACGCAGACCTCACCGCGCGCGAAACCGAGCGGTACTGCGTGCTGAGCGACGGCGCACGCACCCTGCTCAAAACCGCGTTCGACGCGCTCGGTATGTCGGCGCGCGGCTACGACCGCATTCTGCGGCTCGGACGCACCATCGCCGACCTCGACCGCTCCGAGCTCATTACCGAAACCCATATTTCGGAAGCGATTATGCTCCGCTCGCTCGATAAAAAGTACTTCGGCGAAGCCTGATTTGTGCAATGCTCCCAAATTCGGTTTTCCACAATTTTTAAAAAATCCGCTGTGGATAATGTGGAAAACGATGAATATTTCCCGAGCAAAATGTATATTTCCCGTAAAATCAAGGGGTTTCGGGCTTCGGTTATGCACATTTTCCTCATTTTTGCTGTGGAAAACTTGTGCGCAAAACTATTCGTAAAAAACGCATTTTCTACGCCCTGTCCGATTTGTAGAATCTTCGGGCGCAAATTTGTGCAGAATGATAAAGGACGTTTACCGTGGAAGAAAATACCTACCCAATTCTCGATAAAATCACCTCGCCCGACGTGCTGAAGGGGCTGTCGGACGAGGAAACCCAAGCGCTCTGCGCCGAACTGCGCCGTTTTCTCGTCGACAAGGTCTCGAAAAGCGGCGGGCATCTCGCCTCCAACCTCGGCGCGGTCGAAATCTCGGTCGCGATTCACAAGGTGTTCGACCTTCCGCGCGACCGCGTCATCTTCGACGTCGGGCATCAGAGTTATGTGCATAAAATCCTGAGCGGTCGGCGCGACTTTGACACGCTGCGCAAGCCCGGCGGGCTTTCCGGCTTTGAAAAAATGAGCGAAAGCGAGTACGACGCATTCGGCACGGGACACGCCTCCACGTCGGTCTCCGCCGCGCTCGGCTACGCCGAGGCGGACAAGCTGTGCGGCAGGGACAACTATACCGTTGTCGTTCTCGGCGACGGCGCGTTCACGGGCGGCATGGTTCACGAGGCGCTCAACAACTGCAAAAAAGACCTTCGACTGATTGTCATTCTGAACGAAAACGAGATGTCAATCTCGAAAAACGCGGGCGCATTTGCCAACCACATTGCGCACATGCGTTCCTCGCGCAGATATCTGCGTTTCAAGCGCGTAACGACGCGTCTCTTTTCAAAAATTCCATTCATCGGCGCGCCGACGCTGCGGCTTCTCCGCTCCTGCAAGCGCTATATCAAAAATGCACTTTACGGCGGCGTCTACTTTGAGGACATCGGGCTGAAATACCTCGGTCCCGCAGACGGCAACGACTGCGCCACCGTCGAATATCTGCTCGAAGAAGCCAAACGCCGCAACACCAGCGTCATTCTGCATTTGCGCACGGTCAAGGGCAAGGGCTATCCCCCCGCCGAGGAAAATCCGAGCGCGTATCATCTTGTCGGCAGCGACTACAGCGGCAATTTCTCCGAGCATTTCGGCAAGACGCTGTGCGAACTGGCACGCGACGACAGCAAGATCTGCGCCATTACCGCCGCCATGCAGGACGGCGTCGGGCTTTCGGATTTTGCAAAGAACTTTCCCGACCGCTTTTTCGACGTCGGCATAGCCGAGCCGCACGCGCTGACCTTTGCGGCAGGGCTTGCGGCGGCGGGTATGAAGCCCTATGCGGCGATTTATTCGACCTTTATTCAGCGCAGCTACGACAATATTCTGCACGACATCGCCCTGCAAAAGCTGCCGGTGCGCATCATCGTCGACCGTGCGGCACTCGCCACAGGCGACGGCGCGACGCATCACGGCATTTTCGACGTGTCGTTTCTGTCCGCGATTCCGAATCTCTGCATCTTCGCGCCTGCGACCTTTGAGTCGCTCGACCGTTTTCTCCGTGCGAGTGCCGAGACCGCGCTGCCCATGGTTATCCGCTATCCGAACATGAAGGAAAACGACCGCATCAAGGCGGCGTTCTTCCGCGAGGAATCGAATGAGACCGTCGCCCGCGCCGATTTTGCAGACCCCGAGGAAAATCTCGCGGTCATCATCACCTACGGCAAAATCACCACCGAGGCGCTCGCCGCCGCGGAGAAACTGCGCGCACAGGGCATTCCCTGCGGCGTCATTCTGCTCGAAACGCTCAAGCCCTATTCGGTTGTCGCCGACAAGGTCGCGCGTCTGTTACCGAAGCACGCCGCCGCCGTCGTCTTTTTAGAGGAGGGCATCAAGAGCGGCGGTGCGGGTATGCTCACCTTCGACGCATTGCGTAAGCGGCATGGCGCACAGATGGCAAATAAGCAGACCGAGCTGCTCGCAATCGACGACAATTTTGTCATTCCGACGCAAAATGAGCCGATTTACCGCACCGCCGGCATTTCGGCAAACGACTTGCTCCGCACCATGGTGCATCTGCTCGCCGAAATCAAGAAAAATATTTCGTCCGATTCGTGATTTTCCCCTTGAAAACGGCTTTTAAATATGGTATTATATACATTGCATACATTTTTCCAAAACTTTCGGTAAGTATTCGGCATTTTTGACATAATCGTCCCTTTTTTCTCCCGCATCTTTTCTGCAATTCTGAATCCGGCAAAAGGAGTCTCTGTCATGCGTTTAGCAAACCGGCGAAAATACATATTGATACTGATTGATGCCGCAATCTATTTCGGCGTTTTTTGGGCGACTGTTTTTGCCGCTTCGCAGACCAGTACGATCGATACCTTTACGGCTATCAAATACGCGATCGCCTGCGGCATTCTGTTTTGCTCGGTTTTCGCCGCACGTCTGGCGTTTAACGTATATAACAATGTTTGGCGTTACGCAAATTCCAACGCTTATTTAAGCATGCTGTGTGCCGATGTTCTCGGCGGGCTTGTCGGTACTGCAATCGGCTATATTCTGCGTCAGCATATCGGCATTTGGCACATCACCGCGGCGCTGACCGGCTTTGACCTGCTCACGCTGGCTTCGCGCTTCATTTATCAGCAGCACTATCAACATCTCAACATGAATCTCGCCACGCTGAACAAAATCAACGTTGCCATTGTCGGCGCAGGCCACACCGGCGTCATGCTGGCGGAAGACCTGCTGTACAATTCCTCCTCGCACTACAAGCCGATTTGCTTTGTCGACAAAAGCCAGGAAAAAATCGGCGGCAAGGTCTGCGGTATCAAAATCCTGCCCGACGACGACAAAATCGTTGCCACGCTCAGCAGCATGCCCGTGCAGGAAATCTTTGTGGCAGTTCCCAATCTTGACAGCGACCAAACGCAAGCCCTGATTGAAAAATACAGCCCGACCGGCTGTAAAATCAAATTTTACGATTTCACTTTGAACGGCAGTGCCGGCGAGAAACAGAAACTGCACGAGCTAAAGGTTGAGGACCTGCTGTTCCGTGACGTTCTCCGCATTTCGACAACCGACTCCGCTGCGTTTTACCGGGACAAGGTCGTTCTCATCACGGGCGGCGGCGGTTCTATCGGCAGCGAGCTTTGCCGGCAGGTCGCCAAGCAGCACCCGAAAAAGCTGATTGTTTTCGATATTTACGAGAACAACGCCTATGATTTACAACAAGAGCTTGTACATATTTACGGGAACACGCTCGACCTTGCCGTTGAAATCGGCTCTGTCCGCGACGTCGACCGTCTTGAAAATATCTTTGACCGCTATCGCCCGCAAATCGTCTTCCATGCAGCCGCACACAAGCATGTGCCGCTGATGGAGCACAGCGGCGGCGAAGCCGTTAAGAACAATGTGCTCGGCACCTACAATACCGCCAATGCCGCCGAAAAATTCGGCGCGGAAAAGTTTATTTTGATTTCGACCGACAAAGCGGTCAACCCGACCAACATCATGGGCGCAACGAAGCGAATGTGCGAAATGATTGTGCAGTGCCGCACCGAAAGCAAGACCACGTTCGCCGCCGTCCGCTTCGGCAATGTGCTTGGCTCAAACGGCTCGGTCATTCCCCTGTTCCGCAAGCAGATTGAGGCAGGCGGACCGATTACAATTACCGACAAACGGATTATCCGCTATTTTATGACCATTCCCGAGGCGGCGCAGCTTGTGATGCAGGCGGGCGCAATGGCAAAGCGCGGCGAATTGTTTGTCCTGGATATGGGCAAACCGGTCAAGATCCTCGACCTTGCGGAAAATATGATTCGCCTTTCGGGGCTCACGCCGTACAAGGACATTGACATTGTTGAAATCGGTCTGCGTCCCGGCGAAAAACTCTACGAAGAACTGCTGATCAAAACCGAGCAGCTGGCCAAAACCGATAATGATTTGATTTTCATCGAGCGCGATGAGCCGCACAGCCGCACGGAAATCGAGCAAGATATGCTGCGCTTTGAAGCACTCTGTCAAAACAACCCGCATATTGATACCGAAGAGGTCAAGACGCTGCTCAAGGAAATCATTCCGACCTACCATGCCCCGGAAGAGGTCAACCGTCATGCGGAGGACACGCGGGAAATGCGTGCCGCTGCCGCGCGCAGTGCCGCAAGCGGGGAAAAACAACCGATATCTGCCGTGCTGCAGTAACGGTTTTTAAAAAAATCCGTATACTGTTATCGGAGCGGCTTCCTCCAAACTGCCCGCAGCGTATGCCGCCCCAATCGCAAAAAAACCGACCGTCCGCCGCAAAATGCGGCGGGCGGTTTTTTCGCAACCATAAGTCGCCGGTAAAGCATTACATCCGCCTCAGCAGAACCCGATTGTCGTTTTCCCTTGTGCCTGCGTGCCGTCCGCCGAAGAATCCTGCGCAGCCCCGCTCCACGCGCCCTTGCCGATGCCTGTAATCTGCGAAGCCTCGTCAGGCGTAAGAACCGCCGCAATGACCGATGAATGCGTGATAAACGCCACTTCCGCAAACGCAGTATCGTCAATCTTGTCATAAAGCCGACCTGCGCTGTAAGTTCCGGCGTAGACGGTATTTGCGCTGTTGGCAACATAACCGACCGTATCAATGAACGGCATGTCAACGCGAATCGCCTCGCCGTCGTAGTCGTTTGAAGACTCCTTGCATAGCCGAACAAGCCGACCGACTGCAAACGGCTTCAGCCCAAGGTAATGATTGCAGCCTGTAATTGTAATAAACAGTCTTTCCGCCATGATTTTGTCCCCTTTCCTTTTGTCCAAACCCAGTATAGCAGATTCGATGTCCAATAAAGCGGACTTATATAGGAAAAGAAACAAAAAATGCGAATCCCCCGGTTTCTCCTGCCCCGCCGATAGGGGCGGATTCCATATCCGCCCGTTTTGGCTGGAGTTACACGAGCAAAAAGAAAGACCAGGCGTTGCATGGTCTTTTTGGTGCACGGCGAACACTTCGTGTTCGCAGGAGTTTTCCTTTGTCGACAATGGGTGTCGACAATTTGCTTCGCAAACCGGAAAACCTCCTCTTCGCTGAAGATACACGGACAAAAAGAAAGACCATGCGTTGCATGGTCTTTCTTTTTGGTGCACCTTCAGGGATTCGACTCGCGGGGCTCGACGCCCCTTGGTCGGTCGCGGCTCTGGCTTGCCACCGGCAAGCCATTCACTACCGCTCCCCTTCGAATCCCTTCCGGCAATAAAAAACACACCGCGGTTGCGGTGTGCTTTTTATTGGTGCACCTTCAGGGATTCGAACCCGGGACCCACTGATTAAGAGTCAGTTGCTCTACCAACTGAGCTAAAGGTGCATACATCTCGCTTCGCGAGCTGTACGGAGTTCCGCGTTTCGTCGGCTAAACACCGACGATTTCGCTGCGCGAAACCACTTGGAACATCCTCCGCTACTCTGCGAATTTGAACTGCAAGTTCTCGCTTCGCGAGCTGTACGGAGTTCCGCGTGTCGTCGGGTAAACACCGAAAAACTGCGGAGAAATGGCAAAACAGAACGCCTACGCGTTCCGTTTGTCCTTTTGAATGTTCATTCAAAACCGAATAAATAGGGAGAAATGCAAGTACGAAGCTATGTGCTATGAACGAATTCGGTGTGCATGACGCACAGCGAAGACGGTT
>SFNW01000019.1 GCA_004554105.1 Clostridiales bacterium
GGCTTGTTTCTGACCTTGTTTGCGTTGAGCGCAATCTTGATAGCGCCCTCTGCCGCCGCGAAGGACTCGTGTCCTGCGAGGAAGCAGAAGCACTCGGTCTCGTCGGAGAGCAGCATCTTGCCGAGGTTGCCGTGGCCGAGACCGACCTTGCGGTTCTCTGCGACCGAGCCGGGAATGCAGAATGCCTGCAGACCGATACCGATTGCCGCCGCAGCGTCTGCCGCCTTGGTGCAGCCCTTCTTCAGCGCGATAGCCGCGCCGACCGTGTATGCCCAAACTGCGTTTTCAAAGCAAATCGGCTGCGTGGAGCGGACGATCTGGTCGACGTCGATGCCCTTGGCAAGGGTGATTTCCTTGCACTCGTCGATGGAGGAAATGCCGTATTCTTTCAGAACGCCGAGGATCTTCGCCTCGCGTCTTTCGTAACCTTCAAACTGTGCCATTTCGCTGTTCCTCCTTATTCCTTACGCGGGTCGATGTACTTAACCGCTTCGTTGAAGCGGCCGTACGTACCCATGGATTGCTTGTATGCTTCGCCGGGTTCTACGCCCTTCTTGATGAGGTCGGTCATTTTGCCGAGCGAAACGAACTCATAGCCGATGACCTCGTCGTTTGCGTCGAGTGCCATTCTCGTGCAGTAGCCCTCGGTCATTTCGAGGTAGCGGACGCCCTTTGCCTTGGTGCCGTACATCGTGCCGACCATCGAGCGTGCGCCCTTGCCGAGGTCCTCCATGCCCGCGCCGATGACCAGACCGCCCTCGGAGAACGCCGACTGGGTTCTGCCGTAGACAATCTGCAGGAACAGCTCGCGCATTGCGGTGTTGATTGCGTCGCAGACGAGGTCGCAGTTGAGCGCCTCAAGGAGCGTCTTGCCGGGGAGAATCTCCGATGCCATTGCGGCGGAGTGCGTCATGCCCGAGCAGCCGATGGTCTCGACCAGTGCCTCTTCGATGATGCCGTTCTTGACGTTCAGCGACAGCTTGCACGCGCCCTGCTGGGGTGCGCACCAGCCGATGCCGTGCGTGTAGCCCGAAATATCGGTGATCTGCTTGGACTGAATCCACTTGCCCTCTTCGGGAATCGGAGCGGGACCGTGATCGCAGCCCTTTGTGACATGACCCATGTGCTGCACTTCGGCGCTCATGGCATATTCACAAGAAAATTCTTTGCTCATTGTTCTATCTCCTTATTTAATGTTTGATTACTTGACGATTTCGCCGTAGAACTCGCCGAACGCGCAGGCGGCGTTTGCTTCATCGGTGTCGATGTGCATGGCGAGCGCGAACTTCGGGCTGACACGGACGACGACGTCGCCGTAAACCGTGCTTCTGCCGTTGCTCTCGAGCGCAACCTTGACGATGTCCTTGTCCTTGACGCCGAAGCGCTCTGCGTCGGCGGGGGTCATGTGAATGTGACGCTTTGCGACGATGACGCCCTCTGCGATGTCAACCTCACCCGCAGGACCGACAATCTTGCACGCGCCCGAGCCGGCGACGTCGCCGCTCTCGCGGACGGGTGCGGTCACGCCGAGCGTGCGCGCGTCGGTGAAGGACACCTCGACCTGCGTCGCTCCTCTCGCGGGACCGAGAATGATGACGTTCGGAATCGACTTCTTGGGTCCGACGAGCGTGACGCGCTCCTCGCAGGCAAACTGACCGGGCTGGCTCAAATCCTTTTTGTGCGTGAGGGTCGCGCCCTTGCCGAACAGCGTCTCGATGTCCGCCTCGGTCAGGTGGACGTGACGTGCGGAGGTTTCAACAAGAAATTTTTCTGCCATGATGTTCTCCTTTTATGTAAAAACAGATTTTTGTGCTTGTTTCTCGCAGATTTGACATAAACATACACGTTAATTATATCACAAGCTTTTTCCTTTGTAAATGAGTAAAAGAAAATATTTTCGGGCATATTTATAGCAAATTCTATGTGCAAAGAGACAGAAGGAGAAGCGGCGTGGAAGAAAACAAGGAAAAAAGCAAAACGGAAGAAAAGGATAACTCGCCGTCGCCGCTCGGTTCGCGGCTCGAGGAGATCGCGAAGAGCGGCGGCGTGACGGCGAAAAGCGCGGGCGAGTCGATTCACTGCCTGTCGATTATCGGGCAGATTGAGGGGCATTTTGTCCTCGACCAGAATCAGAAGACGACCAAGTACGAGCATCTGATTCCGCTGCTCTGCGCCGTCGAGGAGAGCGAGGAAATCGACGGACTTCTGCTCATTCTCAACACGATGGGCGGCGACGTGGAGGCGGGGCTTGCCATCGCCGAGATGGTCGCCTCGATGAAAAAGCCCGCAGTGACGCTGGTGCTCGGCGGCGGGCATTCCATCGGCGTGCCGCTCGCGGTCTGCGGCAGAAAGTCCTTTATTGTGCCGAGCGCGACCATGACGCTGCACCCCGTCCGCACCAGCGGCACAATCATCGGCGTGCCGCAGACTTTCTACTATTTCGATAAAATGCAGGACAGAATCGTCCATTTCATCTGTTCGCACTCGCACGTCGACGAATCGCATCTGCGTGCGATGATGAACAACACAAGCGAGCTTGCCAACGACATCGGCACGATTATCGACGGGCGCGAGGCGGTTGCCTGCGGGCTGATTGACGCGGTGGGCGGTCTTGCCGACGCGCTCGACGCCTTGAAGGGATTTATCGCCAAAGACGCGCAGAATGCACAAAAAGCGGCAAACTTACGCTGATTTCTTGGATTGTTATTAACTTGACAAGACAGTGCGCAACGTGTAAAATAACGAAGTAACTTTTTACACAGGCGGTGCAAAATGGACGTTTCCAATGTGATTTCGCAAATGATGATGATGCTTGCCATGCTGGCGGTCGGCTATGCCGCGGCAAAACTGCACGTTGTCACGCAGGAGGGCAACCGAACGCTTTCCTCGATTCTGCTCAGCATCGCCTGCCCGTGCATGATTTTATCGAGCGTCGCTTCGGGCGGCGAGCGGGACGAAATGCTGCTGGTTTGGGCACTCCTCTGCGGCGTCGTTTTGTTTACGCTGCTGCCCGTCTTTGCATGGCTGCTCGTCAAGTTCACGCGCATCGGCGGCGACACGTCCTCCGCGTGGGAATGTCTGCTCTATCTGCCGAATGTCGCGTTTATGGGCATTCCGGTCGCAGGCGCGATTTGGGGCAGCAAGGCGGTGCTGATCGTGGCGATCCTCAACCTTGTGTTCAGCTTTCTGCTCTTCGGCTTTGCGCCGATTCATTTCGGGCGTGCCGCCGACAAAAAGAAAGCCGACGGCATCGTCGGTGCGCGGCGGTTTCCGTGGCGCGCGCTGCTTTCGCCCTCCATGCTGGCAAGCTATGCCGCGCTGATTCTGTATGTTTGCGGTATCTCGCTGCCGAAGACGGTCGCGGGCACGCTGTCCTACCTCGGCGGCATGACGACGCCGATTTCGATGATTATTTCGGGCGTCAACCTCGCGTCGATGCCGCTCCGCACCGTGTTCGGCAACGGCAAGGTTTATTTTATGTCCTTTTTGCGGCTGCTCGTAATGCCGCTTGCACTCTATCCGCTCTTTGCGTTTTTGCTGCGCGGCTGCGGGGAAGAACTGCTGCTGCCCATTGTCATTTTCATTGCGGGAATGCCCTGCGCTTCGACGACGCCGGTGCTTGCCGAGGCGGCGGGACTTCGCGAGGAATCGCGGCTCTGCTCGCTCGGCGTGCTGGTCTCGACGGTATTTTCGGTCGCGACGATTCCGCTGCTCTTTGCCCTGACCGCCATGTGGGGCGCGTGAATAAAAATGGCGGGAGCAAGCCCCCGCCCCACGTCGGACAACGGCGCGTAAAAGCTGTTTTTCGATGAGCTTCTGCCTTTCCGCTACGGAAAGGCTTTTGCCTTTTTTACAAGTTTTTGCGTCGTATATTCCCCCGTGCGCGGCGCATAATGAGACTGTGAAACACAATGCGAAAGCGGGGGACGGAAAATGAAACAGGTTCGGTTTGCACGGCGCGCCTTGTGCCTTGCGCTGGCGTTTACACTTTCGGTCACACTGATCGGCTGCGGCAAAACGCTGCCTGCCTCGGCGGTGTACGGCTACGAGGACGACGCACGCCCCGCGCTCGACCCCGAAAAGCCGATGATTGCGCTGACCTTCGACGACGGACCGAGCATCCACACGCCGCGTCTGCTCGACCTCTTTGCCGCATACGGCGGCAGGGGGACGTTCTGCGTCATCGGCAACCGAATCGACCTGTTGCCCGACACGGTGGCGCGTACCGCCCGCGAGGGTCACGAGCTTGCGGTACATAGCTGGGACCACTGCCAGCTGACGCGGCTCGGGAAAAAGCAGATGCAGGAGGAAATCGAAACCACGCGGGAAAAGATTTTCGGGCTGACCGGCGACGATTGTACGGTCATTCGTCCGACCTACGGCGCGGTCAACGACACCCTGAAGCGCGTGGCAAAGGAGCTTGACATGATCATCGTCAACTGGTCGGTCGATACGCTCGACTGGAAGACGCGCGACCCCGACGGCATTTACCAAAAGATTATGGACGGTGCGGAGGACGGCGCGATTATCCTTTGTCATGATCTGTACGGCACGACGGTCGACGCGATGGAGCGCGTGATTCCCGACCTTGTCGCCGCGGGCTATCAGCTCGTCACCGTGACCGAGCTGCTGACGGCGGGCGAGCGGACGGTCGAGGCGGGAACGCTCTACCGCAGGCAGGGACCGAAGCCGGAGGCGTCGGAATGAAGGTTTTTCCGAGCAACGGCTCGGCATGTCGGAGAACGAGCCTCCCTCTTTGAGGGAGGTGTCGCCGAATGGCGACGGAAGGAGTTACGCGGGCAGCAGTGAAACTCCCTCAGTCAAAGCGCGAGCGCTTTGCCAGCTCCCTCGGAGAGGGAGCCTTTTTATCAAAAGGCATTCGAGTTTTCTTTCACCTGCGGCAAAACGATTGACGGCGCGGCGGAAATATGTTATACTATTATGCCAAACTATGTGCAAAGGAGGGGATTCAAACGGTTGAAATCACGGCGGTACACCCGCACAGCCGTGCCGAAAAGGCGGGCATTCGCAAGGGAGACGTCCTTGTGACCATCAACGGGCATATCATCTCCGATGTGCTCGACTACCGTTTCTACCTTGCCGACAGGCGGCTTTTGCTTGCGCTGCGGCGGGACGGAACGCCCCTCGACATTGAAATTGCCAAGGGCGAGTACGACGACATCGGACTGGAGTTTGCCACGCCGCTCATGGACAAAAAGCACCGTTGCGAAAACAAGTGCATTTTCTGCTTTATCGACCAGCTTCCGAAGGGACTGCGCGAAACGCTCTACTTCAAGGACGACGACTCGCGCCTGTCCTTTCTGCACGGCAACTATATCACGCTGACCAACATCGACGAGGCGGAGGTTGACCGCATCATTTCGATGCACATTACGCCGATCAACGTCTCGGTGCATACCACCAACCCCGAGCTGCGCGTGCGCATGATGAAGAACAAGCACGCGGGCGAGGTGCTGTCCTATCTGCAAAAATTCAAGGCGGGCGGCACGCATATACGCGCGCAGATTGTGCTGTGCAAGGGCGTCAACGACGGCGACGAGCTGCTCCGCACCATGCGCGACCTTGAGGCGCTCCGCCCCGCGCTTGACTCGGTTTCGGTCGTCCCCGCAGGTTTAACCAAATTCCGCGACGGGCTGTTTCCGCTCGAGCCGTATACGAAAGCGGAGTGCCGCGCCGTCATCGAGACGGTCACGGCATTCGGCGACGAATGCAAACAGAAGCACGGCACGCGCATTTTCTTCCCCGCGGACGAACTCTATATCGAGGCGGGGCTGCCGCTGCCCGACGCGGACTTTTACGAGGACTTTACCCAAATCGAAAACGGCGTCGGTATGCTTGCGTCGATGGAGCGCGAATTCGGTATGGAGCTTGACTTTTTGCCCGACTATATCGAGGCACTCCACGGCAGACGCCGCCGCGTGACCGTGGCGACGGGTGCTGCGGCGTATGACTTTATCGCTTCGCTCTCTGCGCGGCTCTCCGCCGCCTGCCCGCTGCTCGAAATCACGGTTGTCAAAATCGTCAACCGCTTTTTCGGCGAGCAGATTACGGTGGCGGGACTGCTCACCGGCAAGGACATTTATGAGCAGTTAAAAGACCGCGACCTCGGCGACGAGCTGATTCTGCCCGCCTGCACACTGCGCTCGGAGGGCGATTTGTTCCTCTGCGGTATGTCGCGTGACGAGCTTTCGGAAAAACTCGGCGTGCCGATTGCCTTCTCCGAGGGAGAGGGCGCGGACTTTATCGCCAAGGTGTTCGGTGCTTCGCCGGCGTTTTGAGCGAAAAAACGATTGAATGAGACTGTAAGGAGGGTTTCGGATGAAAAAACGAGTTGCTTTGACTTTGGCTGTACTGCTGCTTCTGCTGCTTGCGTCCTGCGGGAAAAAGACGCCCGCCGATACCGGCGACACGCAGACGAGCGAGCCGCCCGCGACCGCGGACACGAGCGCGACGACGGCTTCCTCGACCGAGACGAGCGCGACTTCGCCCGACCCGACGCCGGAATACGACACGGTTTTGCGCACGCTGAAAAGCGGCGCGCTCGACTGCGCCTATGACGTGCTGACCGTCGGCGACGCCGAGACCGACGCGTCGCTTTACCGCCTTGCCGACGAGATGCTTTCGGTTTATCTGCCGAACGCCTCCTCGCTTGAAAAGGAGGGCGGCAGCGCGACCTATACGGCGAAGCTCGCCGATATTTACCTCGGCGAAACGCTGATTTCTGCCGCGTTTCGCGGCGAATATGCCATTCTCACCGAGGACGGCGGCGAGAGCCGCGGCGAGGTCTATTACACGGTCAACATCGACCGCGAAAGCGGCAAGCTGATGTCGGCTTCCGACATCGTTTCCGACTTTGACAAGCTGAAAGCCGCGCTCACGGGCGGCAAATTTACGGGCGGCATACCGAGCGACGACCTGCTCGCCCAGTATCGCCCCGAATACGACATCTACCCCTATGTGCGCTTTGACGGGGACAACTTCTATGTCAACGTCACCGAAACCGGTGTGACCGAGACCAACACCGAGTATAGCATTCCGCGCACGGACGCCGCGGATTTTCTCGCCGCGCGTTACAGATAACGAAAGGAAACAGGCATCATGGCAAAACCGATTATTGCGATTGTCGGGCGACCGAACGTCGGCAAGAGTACCTTGTTCAATAAACTCATCGGC
This sequence comes from Clostridiales bacterium, assembly GCA_004554105.1. Taxonomy (GTDB): domain Bacteria; phylum Bacillota; class Clostridia; order Oscillospirales; family CAG-272; genus UMGS902. The sequence continues at coordinate 7,195 of SFNW01000019.1, forward strand.
GAGCGCCGCGCGATCATCGAGGATACGCCGGGCGTCACCCGCGACCGCATTTACGGCGAGGGTGAGTGGTGCGGCAAGCCGTTTGTCGTCATCGACACCGGCGGCATCGAGCCGAAGACGAACGACATTATCTTAAGGCAGATGCGTATGCAGGCGCAGATTGCGATTGAAACCGCCGATGTCATCATCTTTATGTGCGACATTCGCGCGGGACTGGTCGCCGACGACCGCGAAATCGCGGTCATGCTCAAAAAGAGCGGCAAGCCGGTCGTCGTCGCGGTCAACAAGGCGGATTCCATCGGCGCAGTGCCGCTCGGGTTTTACGAATTTTACGAGCTGGGCTTTGAGAAAGACCCCGTGGCGATTTCCTCGGTACACGGCAGCGGCACGGGCGACCTGCTCGACGCAGTGTTTGAAGAACTGCCCGAAAATGCCGACGGGGACGATGCGGACGACAGCATCAAGGTCGCGGTCATCGGCAAGCCGAACGCGGGCAAATCCTCGCTCATCAATAAATTGCTCGGCGAGGAACGCCTGATTGTCTCGGACATTGCGGGCACGACCCGCGACGCAATCGACACGCAGGTCGAGTGCGAATACGGAAAGTATACCTTCATCGACACGGCGGGACTGCGGCGCAAGGCGCGCGTCGAGGACGTCATCGAGAAGTACAGCGTGCTGCGCGCGCACACGGCGGTCGAGCGCGCCGACGTCTGCCTGCTTGTCATTGATGCAAAAGAGGGCATCACCGAGCAGGACGAGCATATCGCGGGCATCGCGCACGAGGCGGGCAAGGCGTGCATCATCGTCGTCAACAAGTGGGACGCTGTCGAGAAAGACAACGACAGCGTAAACGAGTTTACGAAGAAGATTTATAACGCGCTTTCTTACATGACCTACGCGCCGATTCTGTTTGTCAGCGCGCTGACCGGACAGCGGCTGCAAAAGCTGTTTGAGCATATCAACTACGTCAACGAGCAGGCAAAGCTGCGCATTTCCACGGGTATGCTCAACGATATGCTCGGCGACGCCACGGCAAAGGTACAGCCCCCGTCCGACAAGGGCAAGCGGCTGAAAATCTACTACATGACGCAGGCGAGCGTCGCGCCGCCGACCTTTATCATTTTCGCCAACAGCATCGAGCTGTTCCATTTCTCCTATCAGCGGTATATCGAAAACTGCATTCGCGAGACCTTCGGTTTCCGCGGCACGCCGATTCGCATTGTTATCCGCGAGCGGGGAGATAAGGAGTAAAGGCTTCGGCGTTTACGAGCCGTTCTAATAAAGGCTTCCCCGTGAGGGAAGGCTTCAGCGTTACGAGTTATTCTAACAAAGGCTTCCCCGTGGGGGAAGCTGTCGCAGAACGCGACTGATGAGGGACTTTGCAAAGCAAAGATTTTTACAGTGCTATGCCGACTGTCCGTATGCCCTCATCCGCCGCCTAAGGCGGCACCTTCCCCAAAGGGGAAGGCTGACTCCCATTTATCCGAAAGGAAACGACTATGTTTGTCGATCACGTTAAAATTTACGTCAAGGCGGGCGACGGCGGCAACGGCGCTGTCTCGTTCCGCCGTGAAAAATACGTCGCCGCGGGCGGTCCCGACGGCGGCGACGGCGGCAGGGGCGGCAATATCGTCCTGCGCATCGACGAGGGGACGAATACGCTGCTCGCGTTTCGCTACAAGCGCAAGTTCATCGCGCCAAACGGCGGCGACGGCAAGGCGTGCAAGATGCACGGCGCGTCGGGCGACGACCTTGTCATTTCGGTGCCGCCCGGAACGCTTGTCCGCGACGGCGAAAGCGGCAAAATCATCAAGGATATGTCAAACTGCGAGGACTATGTGCTCTGCAAGGGCGGCAGAGGCGGCTGGGGCAACCGGCATTTCGCCACGCCGACGCGGCAGATTCCGCGCTTTGCCAAGAGCGGCACAAAGGGAGAGGAGCGAGAGGTCACGCTCGAGCTGAAAATGCTTGCGGACGTCGGGCTGGTCGGCTTTCCCAACGTCGGCAAATCCTCGATTCTCTCGCGCATCAGCGCCGCCAAGCCGAAAATCGCGGACTACCACTTTACCACGCTGTCGCCGAATCTCGGCGTCGTGCAGTCGGGCGAGGGCAGGGGCTTTGTCGTCGCCGACATTCCCGGGCTGATTGAGGGCGCGTCGGAAGGGGCGGGACTCGGACACGAGTTCTTGCGCCATGTCGACCGCTGCCGCCTGATTCTCCATGTCGTCGACGTGTCGGGCGTCGAGGGGCGCAATCCCGTCGAGGACATCGAGAAAATCAACAACGAGCTTGCGCGTTACGACGCGGGGCTGGCAAGCCGCCCGCAGATTATCGTCGCCAACAAGCGCGACCTGCTCGCATCGAGCGAAACCGACCTTGCGGCATTTGAGGCTTATGTCAAGGCGAACGGGTGGGATTTGATTTACGTCAGCGCGCTGACCGGGGAAAACCTCGATAAGCTTACGCGCATGACGGCGCAGAAGCTCGCCGCCCTGCCGCCGCTGACCGTCTACGACCCCGAGCTGACCGCCGAGGACGAGGCGCTGCCGCGCGGCGAACGCCGCACCACGGTGCGCCGCGAGAACGACACCTACTACGTCGAGGGCGAGTGGCTGCTCAACCTCATGGGGCAAATCAACACCGACGACTACGAGTCGCTTTCGTTCTTCTCGCGCTGCCTGCAAAAGGCGGGCGTCATCGCCCTGCTCGAAGAAAAGGGCGCGAAAGACGGCGACACGGTCAACATCTACGACTTTGAATTTGATTTTGTGAAGTAAATCCAAAAAAATCGCTCTCCCGCAGGAGAGCGATTTTTTTGTTATTCGGTTCAGCCCTCGGTCACGATGGTTTTCAGGACCTCAAGGACATTTTTCAGCGTGTATTTGCGGTTGCCGTTCCGCAGCGCTTGCAGCATATCAAGCGCGTCGGACAAGTCGACCTTGCCGTCGCCGTTGAAGTCCATCGGGTTGGTCTCGGGAACGACCTCGCCGTTTATTGTATTGACGAAGTTGTCATTCTTCTGCGCGAAAATCCAGTCGACCAGTCCGTCGGTCGCGGCGGCTGCCGTCCAGATGTTGTGCGTGCCGCCCGAAATAACGGTGTACTTGATGTTCGTGCCGCCCGCCGCCCGAATCGCGGCGACCATGCCGTTTGTGCCGTCAATCGAGAGCGTGGTGTCGGCATCGCCGTGGAAGGTCCAAATCGGCAGGTCGACATAACTCGGCGCGAGCACCGCCGCGCCTGCCGTCGTGACAGGAGACGTCGAGCAGCCCGTGCCGGCAAGCGGAACTGCCGCCGCAAAGACGTGCGGGTGCAGGGCGGTCATTGCCCAGGTTGCCGCGCCGCCGTTCGACGAGCCGGTGACATAGATGCGCGAGGTGTCGACAGGGTAGCTGTCATTCGTAATAAAGCTGTTTAACAGCTCCATTGCCGCATTGAGGTAGATGCGGTCGAGACTGCCGTCGGCAAAGTCTTCCGCAAAGCCGTCGCTGCCGGGATATGCGTCGTTGCCGATCCAGGCGTTCGGGTTGGCGGGGCATTGCGGCGCAATCATGATGCAGTCATAGCCCGAGTTGAGCACGGCGGTGTTGAGCGCCGCACCGTTGGTGGTGAGCTGCGTCTTGTTATCGCTGCCGCGCGAGCCGTTGCCGTGCATATAGAGGAAAACAGGGTAGGTCTTGCCCGAGGTCGCATAGCCCTCGGGGAGATAATAGCGGTAGGGAATCGTTGTGCCGTCCGAAGCGGTGAACGAGCCGGAGAGGAAAACCTCGTCGGGAATCTTCGTCGTGACCGTGCCGCTCTCGGTGACGATTTCATTGAAGTTTGAGAGCTTCGGCGTGATCGTCGCCGCGACGTCCTCGCTCAGTGCGGAGAGGTCGATTTTCGATGTGCCGCCCGAGACTGTGCCGTCCGCGCTGCTGAAGTTTGAGAAGTCGCCGCCCGTAACCGTAATCGTGAGGTTGCCGGTCACGTTGCTCGCGCTGTTGGAGGGGGAGGAGTACCAGTCGCCGACAAAGCTGCCGCCCGAAATTGTCACATCAACATCGCCGCCCATACCGTAGTTGGCGGCGCCGAAGTAGATGTTATGCACGGTGCCGCCCGAAATGTCGATGTGCGCCATGCCGGTGTACTGCTTGTTGACCTGACGGGAGAAGCCGACGAGAATGACCTCGCCGCTCTTAATTGTAATGTGTGAGTCAAGGTCGTCGGTCAGTGTATTGTACTTGTCCGCACCGTACTGTGCGCCGCCGAGAATGGCAACGCCTTTCGCGACAATCGAGAAGTCGCCGAAGTCAAGGCACTCCACGCCGGTTTCAAAGACAACGGGGTGGAACTGCGCAACGATGAGTATAAAATTATTGCTGCTCGAACCGCTGCCGCGCAGCGTGACCTTCTCGAAGGTCGTCGGACCGTTCAGAATGAAGCGGTTGTTGTTTGAGACGATGCCGCAGCCCGCCGCCGTGCGGTAGGACACGCCGTCCTGCTCCTGCGTCAGCGTGACGACGCCTGCGTGCTCGGGCTCGACAAAGTTGCCGCCGAGCGTGTAGGTCTCAACGATGACAATGCGTCCGCCTGCGCTGCCGAGCGCGTTGTATGCGTCGGTGAGCGAGCCAAACGGCGTTGCCGCCGAAGTGCCGTCCCCCGTGCCGCCGTCTGCAACATAGACGACGCTGTCCGCCGCCGATATGCCGACGGCAAAGAGACCGCAGAGGAGAAGCACAAAGAAAGCAAAGTATTTTTTCATGATGCGGATTTCCTTTCACATGAATTCAAATCGAACGATGAAACGGCAATACAGCCATTCTGCTTCGAGTTTATAAGAATTCAAGGTGAAAGTCAAGGCAGTTGTGCGGCAGATTTTTGCATCTATGCTTGTACTTTCAAAAAAATGCGTGCGATTTTTGTGCAATTTGCAAAAAACCCCGACGCTCAGCGGAGCGTCGGGGTGGGAAGCGTGTTGACGAAGTCGTCGTTTTTCTGCGCGAACAGCCAGTCTGTCAGTCCGTCGGTTGCGGCAACGGTTGTAACGATGTTGTGCGGACCGCCGGGAATGACCGTGAAGCGGATCTTGTCGCCGCCCGCCGCCTTGATTGCGTTGACGAGCGTTTTTGTCCCCTCTATCGAAAGCATTTTGTCCGCGTCGCCGTGGAATGCCCAAATCGGCGTATGCAGCCAGCGGGGGACGAGCGCGTCGACGCCGGCTTTCGTCATGGGGGACATCGCCTGCCCCGCGCCGCACATCGGGATTGCCGCGGCGAATACATGCGGGTATGCGGCGGTCAGCGCCCAGGTTGCCGCGCCGCCGTTGGACGGCCCCGCAACATAGATGCGCGAGGTGTCGACGCGGTAGGCTTCGTTTTGAATAAAACTGCTTAGCAGCTCGATTGCCGCGTTGAGATGAATGCGTTCGAGCCTGCCGTCGGCAAGGTCGTCTGCAAAGGCGTCGCTGCCCGGGTAGGCAAGACGGTCGATCCATTCGTTCGGGTGCGCGGGGCACTGCGGCGCAAGCATGATGCAGTCATGCCCCGAATTCAGCACGGCGGCGTTGAATGTCGCGCCGTAGGTGGTGATCTGCGCCGCGTTGTCACTGCCGCGCGAGCCGTTGCCGTGCAGATAGAGAAAGAGGGGATAACGCTTGCCTGCGGTTTCGTATCCCTCGGGGAGATAATAGCGGTAGGGAATCGTCGTGCCGCGCGAGTCGGTGAACATACCGCTCGCAAAGACTTCGTCCGGTATTTTCATGATGAGCGTCCTTTCGGAAAACATCGTCTTCCTTATTATAATAGAAAGGCGGGACACAGTCAACACTGGGAAAAGACGATTTTCACTCGTTTTTCGGAATAAAAATCGCAAAATGCGCAAATAATACGCCGATACCCGAAAAAGGAGGCGCGGATTTGCGTTTTTTGAAGATTTTCTCAGCTTTGACGGTTGTGACGGTACTGCTGTATCTTGTGAGCGCGGCGGACGACGGCAGCGTCTATCACGATGTTCTGCGGCTGCACGTCATCGCCGATTCGGACGATACGGCGGCGCAGGAAATCAAGCTCGAGGTGCGCGATTTGATTCTCGACAAGTACGGCGAGCGGCTCTCGGGCTATGAAAACAAGGAGCAGGCGGAAGAAGCGGCAAAGTCGATGCTCGGCGAAATGGAGGAAGCGGTAAACGCTTATCTTTGCGGACGGGTCGACTACGGCGCGAGCGTGACGCTTGCCGAGGAATACTTCCCGACAAAGCAGTACGGCGAGTACAGCCTGCCGTGCGGCGTCTATACCGCGCTCTGCGTCCGTCTCGGCAGGGCGGAGGGCAAGAACTTTTGGTGCGTCCTCTATCCGCCGCTCTGCCTCGGCGCGGCGACGGCGGAGGACGGCGGCGAGAGCCTGTTTCTCTCTTCGGGGCTTAGCGAGGAGGAATATGAGTTGATGCGCGGCGAAAAGCCGGTCTACAAGGTGCGCTTCAAGCTGCTCGAATGGCTGAACGGCGAGGAGAAGGAAAAGTGAAGTGCCCCCTTGGGGGGCGTGAAGCGGCTGCGCCGTGAATAAGAAAAACCGCCCGCGGGCGGTTTTTTCAGTGGCTACTGAAAAAGCCTTCCCCCAAGGGGGAAGGCACGAAATACCGAACTTTTTCGTGGGGGATTGCTTGTTGATTCTGCGGGCGATTCGTGAATCGCCCCTACGGGTTATGCGACGCCTTTAGATATTTCCTTCCAATAACTCCACCGTGATGCTGACGAATTCGCGCACCATGTAGTGAAAGACCAGCGCGTTTTTGTAGGGCGACGCGATACCGCTTATCGGCTTGCCGGCCATTTTTTCGGCGAGTTTCGTCGCGCGGAAAACATGGAAGTTGTTCGTGACGATGCCGAACGACGCATCGGCTTCCATCAGTTTAAGGCTGTTGCGGATATTCTCGTAGGTGTCGGTCGATTCGGCTTCGAGAATCAGCCGTTCGGGCGCGACGCCGCGCGCGGTCAGCACATTGTACATACACTGCGCCTCGCTGATGTCCTCGCCGTGCCCCTGGCCGCCCGAAAGGACGGCGCGCGTGTCGGGATTTTCCGCGAGGTATTCCTCGGCGGCGTCGATGCGCCAGAGCAGCGCGTTGCTCGGCGTGCTGCCGCGCAGATGCGCACCGAGCACGACAATATAGTCGAGACTTTGCTCGCCCTTATCGTTCATGTGCGCGATGACAAAGCCCTCGGCAACGAGAAAGAGCGCGAAAACCACGCAAAAAAGCGCAAGTCCGGTGCGAAACAGCCACTTCGGCAGCGGCAGTCTGCCGAATTTGCGCGTCAGCGCGGCGAAGAGCAGGCAGATGCCGCCGCCGAGTGCCCAAATCCAAAGAAGCGAAATGCGAAAACCCGCGAACAGCGCTTCGCAGAAATAATAAATCAGCATGGCAAGCCCGAGCGTAAACCAGACCGCCGTTTTTACCCGTTTTGCCTTTTCCGAGGCTTTGTTTTCCGATTTCATGCGTCCCTTTCCGCGGCGGAAGCCGCCGTTTTTCGCGCCGCCGGCGCGGAGAAGATGAAAAAAGCAGACGAGCGAAAGCCGTCTGCTTCTTCTGTCAAATCTTATGCGCTCCGGGGGCGGTGCTCAGATAGCACGCTCTACCTTACCCGAACGGAGACAACGGGAACAAACGTAAACCGTCTTGGGTGTTCCGTTAACAACAGCCTTGACCTTGCGGATATTCGGCTTCCACGCTCTGTTCGTCTTGCGGTTCGAGTGCGAAACATTATGACCGAAGGTTACGCCCTTGTTGCATACGCTGCACTTTGCCATGTGAATTACACCTCCCAAACTTAACTCTATATCAATTTTTATTATAATCCTAACGCGACAACCGCTATTATAACACAGCCTTTTGAAAAATGCAAGAGGAAATTACAATTTTTCAAAAAAAGCTTCAGTGCCCGCGTTTTTTTGCAAGCGCCGCGACCGCAGGCTCCATCTCTTTCCAAAAGGCGTCGGCAATCAGGCGCATACCGAGGTCGCTCGGGTGATTGAAGCGTCCGTGCGTGTCCTCGCGCGTGCCGATGTCGCCGAGCGAGATCCATGTGTCGCCGAACCGCTCCGCCACCGCGCGCTTTTCTTCGTCGAGCCGCGGACGCACATAGAAGCCCTGCCCGTGAAAAACAACGGCTTTCCCGCTCGGGTCGAGAAAGCGGCGCATTTCGGCATACGCATCGCCGAAAGTGCGCGGCGGGTGCGCGGTCGTCTCGTATTCCTTCGGCGTGTTCGCGCCGAAAAACATCAGGAGAATATCCGCGCCGAACGCGGCGGCTTCGGCATGGCAGTCCGACGGCTTTGCGCCGTTCCACAGATTCGCCTCGTAGCCCCCGACCTGCGCGATTGCCCATGCCGCGTTTGGGTCGTATTTCCGAATGCGCGAAAGCAGAATATGCACATAGTCATGCTCGGCGTCGGACGCCGCCATGCCGCAATCGTTCTCCCAGCCCATGGCGGGGCGCGGCGAATGCTTGGTAATCGAGTTGCCTGCAAACAGAATGCGCAGTCCGCTGTTTTCGTGGATAAAGACGCTTTTTTTGACCTGTCCCGATGCGGGGACGTCGTTTTTCTGTAAATCCTTCATACTGTTAATCCCTTTCTTCCGATAGTTTCCCCAAAATAAAGTCCCCGCGGCATTCGGTAAGCCGCACCGAAAGCAGTCTGCCGTGCAGATTCTCCGCAGAGGGGACGCGCACCTCGATAAAGGAGGCGGTATGCCCGCTCCACACGCCGTCGATTTGCTGCTCAAACAGCACGGTCTGCACAGGACGCGCCGCAAGCTCGGCGGCGAGCAGCCGCGCGGTGCTCTCGGCGCTCACGGCAAGGAGTGCCTGCGAGCGCGCGTGCTTGACCTCCTCGGGAATCTGCCCGGGCATACTTGCCGCAGGGGTACCCGCACGCTTTGAATACTTGAAAACGTGCGTCGCAAGAAAGCCGACCCGCTTTGCAAACTCGAGCGTCTCGGCAAAATCCGCGTCGCTCTCGCCGGGAAAGCCGACGATAAAGTCGGTGGTGAACTGCACAGCAGGAATTGCGGCGCGCGTCGCCTCGATGTTGCGAAGCGCGGTTTCGGCGTTGTACTTGCGGCGCATGGCGGCAAGTGTTTGCGAGCAGCCGCTCTGCATCGAAAGGTGAAAATGCGGCGCGAGCTTGCGAACCTTCGCGATGCGTTCGAGAAAGGCGGGGCGCATCAGCGTCGGCTCGAGCGAGCCGAGACGAATGCGCTCGATCCCCTCGATGCGGTCGACGGCGTCGAGCAGGTCGGCAAGGCTCTCGTGCGTGTCGACGCCGAACGAGGCGGTCTCGATGCCGGTCAGCACTACCTCGCGCACGCCGCCCGCCGCAAGCTCGCCGACCTCGGCGACAACGTCGGCAATCGGCTTGGAGCGGATATGCCCGCGCGCGTCGGGAATCTTGCAGTAGGCGCAGCGATTGTCGCAGCCGTCCTCGATTTTGACATAGGCGCGGGTGCGCGGCGCGTGCGAAATTTTCATTTTTTCAAAGCCCGCGCCCTCGAGCGGGGCAATTTCGATTTTCGGAATCGCCTTGCCGCTTAGCAGGTCGAGCGCGCGGTCGACCACGCGCAGCTTGTCGCGCGTGCCGCAGACGTAGCTGACGCCGTCGATGGCGGCGACCGCCTCGGGCGAGACCTGTGAATAGCAGCCGCAGACCATGATTTTCGCCTCGGGCGACTGCTTTTTCACGCGGCGAATGAGCTGGCGGCACTTGCGGTCGCCCTCGGCGGTGACGGTGCAGGTGTTGATGACGACGACGTCGCTCTTGCCGACCTCGTCCGGGGTAAAGCCGCGGCGCGCCGCCTCTTCGAGAATCGCTTCGCTCTCGTACTGGCTGACCTTGCAGCCGAGCGTACAGACCGCGATGGTTTGATGCATGACCGTCCCCCCTTTCTCACCTTTTACGATACTCTTATCATAACACACTTTTCCCGCCGCGTAAACAAAAATTTGTGAAAAAACCTTGCAAAGAACTGTATATAGATGTTATAATAATCTGAAAAATTAAATAGCCGTAAGGCGGACTGGAGACAAAATGAGTAAATTACACGTATTCGATCACCCTCTGATCGCGCATAAGCTGGCGATTATGCGTCAAGTTGATACCGGCTCGAAGGATTTCAGAGAACTGCTCAACGAAATTGCCATGCTGATGGGCTACGAAATCACGCGTGACTTGCCGATGGAGGACTATGAAATCGAAACGCCGCTCGAAAAGATGACCGCGAAGAAGATTTCGGGCAAGAAACTCGCTATCGTGCCGATTCTGCGTGCAGGCCTCGGTATGGTCGACGGACTGCTGACGCTGGTTCCGGTCGCGAAGGTCGGTCACATCGGTCTTTACCGCGATCCCAAGACGCACACGCCCGTCGAGTATTACTGCAAACTCCCCGACGATATTGAAAACCGCATCGTCATTGTTGTCGACCCCATGCTGGCGACCGGCGGCAGTGCGATTGACGCCATCAACATGCTGAAGAAGAGAGGCGTCTCCAATATCCGCTTTATGTGCCTTGTCGCTGCGCCCGAGGGCGTTGCGGCACTCCAGGAGGCGCACCCCGACGTTGATATTTTCGCTGCGGCACTCGACCGCAAGCTCAACGAGCATAAGTATATTCTCCCCGGTCTCGGCGACGCCGGCGACCGTATCTTCGGCACGAAATAAGCCATGCGTGAGCTGACCGTCGGCGCAAACGACGCGGGACAGCGGCTGGACAAGTTTCTCACAAAGACGCTTTGGGGTATGCCGCCCGCGCTGATGTACCGGCTGATTCGACAGAAGAAAATCAAGGTCAACCGCCGCCGCGCCGAGGGCGGGCAGATGCTCGCCGAGGGGGACACCCTCCAGCTTTTTATCGCCGATTCCTTTTTCGAGGGCGGCGAGCGGCGGGGGAATGATACCGAGCTTGCGCGTGTGCGCCCGAATCTCGACATCGTCTATGAGGACGAAAACATTCTGCTCTTAAACAAGCGTCCCGGCGTTCTCGTCCACGATGACGCCGACGGGCAAAACGACACGCTGCTGCTGCACGCCAAAGCGTATCTCTTCCAAAAAGGCGTGTACGACCCCGCGGCGGAGCAGTCCTTTGCCCCCGCGCTCTGCAATCGCATCGACCGCAATACCGGCGGCGTGGTCATTCTCGCCAAGAATGCCGCCGCGCTCCGCGAAATGAACGGGAAGATTCGCGACGGGGAAGTCTCCAAATTCTATCTCTGCGCCGTCCACGGCGTTTTGCGCAAAAAAAGCGACACGCTGCTCGGCTGGCTGAAGAAAAACGCCGCGACCAATACGGTGAAGATTTATGACGCGGCGGACAAACCGCGCGACGCCAAGCGCATCGCCACGCGCTACCGTGTGCTGGCGGAAAAGAACGGCGACTCGCTGCTCGAGGTCGAGCTGCTCACCGGCAGAACGCATCAGATTCGCGCACAGTTTGCCTACATCGGGCACCCGTTGCTCGGCGACGGCAAATACGGCGTCAATCGCGACGACCGCCGCCGCGGGTATAAGTTTCAGGCATTGTACGCCTATCGCCTGCGCTTTGACTTTGCGGATAAGAGCGGCACGCTCGGCTATCTGTGCGGCAGGGAATTTAAACTGCCCGAGAACGCGGTTTGGTTTGTCTCGGATTTTATGTAAATGCTTTGCGTAATTTTAAGATAAGAGGTGTTTTCGATGGTACGCATTGAAATGGAAAACGGCGGCGTCATCACGCTTGAACTTGACCGCACCGCCGCGCCGAAAACGGTTGAAAACTTTGAGAAACTGGTCAAAGAGGGCTTCTACGACGGGCTGATTTTCCACCGCGTCATTCGCGGCTTTATGATTCAGGGCGGCGACCCCACGGGCACCGGCATGGGCGGCGCCAAGGAGAACATCGTCGGCGAATTTGCGCTCAACGGGCATCAGAATCCCATCAGCCATGTCCGCGGCGTGATTTCGATGGCGCGCGCACAGGATTTCGATTCGGCGTCGTCGCAGTTCTTCATCGTGCATGAGGACGCGGCCTACCTCGACGGGCAGTACGCGGCGTTCGGCAAGGTGGTCGACGGCATGGACGTCGTCGATGAGATTGCCAATATCCCGACCGGCTACATGGACCGTCCGCGCACCGATATGCGCATGAAGAAGGTCACGCTGATCGAAGACAAATAAGCCAAAGAAATAAACGAGCGGAATGCTGCTGCATTCCGCTCGTTTGGTATTGTATACAAAAGCAAAACCGAAAAAAGACGCGGAAGCGTCTTTTTTCTCTGACAACTGACGTTTTTGCCAAAGGTGTATAATGCAGTCAGAAGCCGCGTTTTGAAGCCGTGTGGGGAATTGGACCCCAGCGCCTATCAGAGCGTAGGCTTCTTTCTTTGCGTCTCGTCGCTTTCAAATCTACCTCGACAGTCTGTGTATTTTTCAGCGTTCCTTTGCCTTTACGGTATTGACGGACGAAATCAGCATTCTGCGAATCGTGCCGCAGGTGCTTTGAATGGATTTATACTGCTCGGCGGGAATATAGCCGGTTTCAAAAAGTAACTCTAACCAATATTCGGTTTCGTAGCACTCTTTCTGTGCGATTTCAAGTTTTGAGATAAAGTCTTTTGTGCCTTGTGCATATTGTGCCTCATGCAGATTTGCACCGATAGAGGTGCCGGAACGGAGAAGTTGATTTGTTATGACCGATTCTCTGTGTGTAACTTTGATATTGCGGCATAGAAGAATGATTTGCTTCGCAAATTCTTTGGATTTATCACGCAAAAGGCTTTCGGACATGATGATCACCTCAAAAAAAGTATAACACAAAGTTTTGCGTGTGTAAAGCCAAATCGGGGCAGAGCAATATTCCTCGCAGTGCTCGGAGTGATATTCCGCGCAGCGCGCAGAGTGATATTTTTGCCTTAACGGCAAAAGTGATATTGCGCCGCAGAGCGACGCAGTGATATTATATTCGCCTTATCGCGCCGCAGCGCATACCACTCGCCGACAGGCGAATATAACGCTCCAGAGGAGCATATCACTCGCCGATAGGCGAATATAACTGAAAAACGACTTGCTTTCGCAAGTCGTTTTTCTGGTGGGAGCGGGTGGATTCGGACCACCGAAGTCAGTGACAACAGATTTACAGTCTGCCCCCTTTGGCCGCTCGGGAACGCTCCCATATTCGGTTATGCGTGCGGGAATGCTTGATGGAGCTGGTGGACGGATTCGAACCCCCGACCTGCTGATTACAAATCAGCTGCTCTACCAGCTGAGCTACACCAGCGTGTTGCCTCACGCGACTTTGATATTATAGCATGAGCATTTCGGTTTGTCAATATCTTTTCGCGAAAATTTTATCCGATTTCGGCGGCGGAAAGATTCTGCCTGTTTTTCGCGAGAGGGGAAGAATAATGTGCTTTTTTCGCCTTTTTTATCAAACCGAGGCAGATGATTCCTATTGACGGCGGCGCAAAAACGGTGTAAAATGAAATCAAGATGAGTGCATACACGAAAGGAGAACAGAAATGACTTTTATCGAAAAATTTGAAGAGATTAAAAAGAAGATCGGCACGCCCGATACGTCTAAGCTGACCGAGAGCTTTGCGGTACAGGTCAACCTGACCGACGCAGACTGCGGCGGCGCGTTCTACATCGCGTACATCGGCGGCAATCTTGCCATCGAGCCGTATGACTACCGTGACAACACCGCTTCGATCAATCTGAAATCCAAGGATTTGATTGATGCGATGACCGGCAAGCTCGATGTGCTTGCGGCAGTCATGGCAGGCAAAATCGAGGTTTACGGCAACATTGACCACCTCAAGGCGATCATGACGCTGCGCAAAACGCGTGCGCCGAGAAAGCCTGCCGCAAAGAAGACCGAGAAGAAGCCGGCTGAGAAGAAGGCGACCGAAAAGAAGTCTGCGGCAAAGAAAACAAAATAAC
>SFNW01000130.1 GCA_004554105.1 Clostridiales bacterium
TCCTTTTGAAACTTAAGATTAAAACTTAACAAAAAAGTTATTATGTAGAAATTATAATTAATAACCGTAATATTTGTCAAGCTTTTTATTTCAATTTATCCGTAAACTTCGGAAAACGCGCGTCGAAAACAAAACAGCGGTCGAGGAATTTACCGAACAGGGAAATCAGCGGCGCGTTGACAAAGGTGACAATGACCGTGCCGATACCGATGCCGTTATAGCGTTTCAGCGTAAAGGTCAAAACGACCGAAATCGTGAGCATCAGAATATCGTAGCCGAGTTTGACGCGGCTGAGGTCTAAATTGAAGGTGCGCGCGATTTCGCTCGGAACAAGCTCGCAGACCTGGAGCGGCAGGTCGGTGCGGAAAAAGAGCGCAATCGCAAAGGCGATAATCAGGCTGCCGCCGGCGAATGCGAAAATCCGCGCAGGCAGCGCGGCGTATGCGTCGCCGCCGCCGAGGCAGAAGAGCCAAAAGTCAATCATATACCCCGAAATGACCGCCGTGACGAAGCAGAGCAGGAATTTCGGGCGGAAGCGGCGGATCAGGCAACAAAGCAGCACAAGCTGAACGCCCTGCCAGATGTATTCCGACGTTCCCTGCGAGTACCACGGGAAAATATCGCGCATAAAAAGGTGAATGATGTAGCCGGGCGCCGCGACCATGGACAGCCCGAGGCTTGCCTTTGTGCAGAGCGCGACGCCGAACGCGCAGAGAATGACGGCGGCGACCCATGCAAATTCGTTCATGCCGGAGATTTTTTTGCTTGATTTTGCGGGATTCATGTTTTTTCTTCACTTTCTTATATTTTAACTTTTTTAATATAACATATTTTTGAGAGAAAGTCGATAGCTTTGCGCAAAAATCGAAATTTTTCATAGACTGCCTTTAGGGGCGTTTGCCCGATTTCGGAAAGGGGAGTCTTTTGACTGTCGTACTATGCTTGTAGAGAGAAGATATAACCGAGACCGCGCGCTCGCTTACGCGCGGGAGTGGGCGTTTTCGCGCAATCCGCTGTTCATCGACTACACGGGCTTCGGCGGCGACTGCACGAGCTTTGTCTCGCAGTGCCTTTTTGCGGGAAGCTGCGAAATGAACTTCACGCCCGTGTTCGGCTGGTATTACCTCGACGCGGACACGCGCACCGCGTCCTGGACCGGCGTGCAGTTTTTCTACAATTTTCTGACCAACAACAACGGAGAGGGACCCTTTGGCAGTGAGGTCGAAGAATCTGCGCTTCGGGTCGGCGATGCCGTGCAGCTGCGCAATGCCGAGGGGACCTATTACCACACGCTGCTCGTGACCGGCAGAGACAGCACGGGCGGACTGCTTGTCGCCGCGCATTCCGACGATGCGTTTGACCGCCCGCTCTCCACCTACAATTATGCAGGCGCACGCTATCTGCACGTCGAGGGCGTGCGCGTTGAGCTTGACCTTTCGTCGGGCAGCTGCTTTGACGATTTGATTGCCGGAATCGCGATTCTCCCGTAGGTTTCGCATTGACAGAAATGCGGCGGTATGATAAAATAATCCCGACGTAAATTCGGACCGTCGGGGACGCCGGTCCCTACGGAAAGCGCAAAAGGAAAACTGCTGCGACGGTTTTCGTCCGATGTTTGCGTCGGGATTTATAAAAAAACAGGAAGCACAGCGATGATTGATTTGCTTGAAATGCACAAAGCCTTTATCCGCGCGCACCTCGGCGAGGGCGGCGTTGCCGCCGACTTCACGATGGGCAACGGCAATGATACCGAATTTCTCTGCCGCACGGTCGGCGAGAGCGGGCACGTCTACGCCTTTGACATTCAGGAGGACGCGGTCAACTCGACGCGCGCGCGGCTGGAAGCCTGCGGGTTTTCCAACTACACGCTGATTCACGACAGCCATGCGAACCTAAAGGCGTACATCAAAACGCCGATTAAGGCGGGTATGTTCAACCTCGGCTATCTGCCGGGGCACGGGCATCACGAGGTCACGACCAAGTGTGAAAGCACGCTCGCCGCAGTCAAGGCGGCAATCGAAATGCTCGACAGCGACGGCGTTCTGCTCGTCGCGGTTTACCCCGGGCATGAGGAGGGAACGCGCGAGGGCGAGATGCTGACCGAATACCTGTCCACGCTCAGCCGTTTTAAGCTCTGCGCGACCAAGGTGCGGATCATCAATTCGCCGACCTCGCCCTATTTCTTCGTTATCGAATCCAAGTAAAACGCCGGCTTCGGCGAACGCAATCGGAAAGGAAGTTTAGCCATGCAAAGACAGAATGCACCGCGCCGTGCGCCCGCTAAGCGGGGGACAGGCGCGCTCCCGCTGTTTTTTATCGTATTTACGGTACTTGTTTTGCTCGTTGTGTCGTTTTTCGCATTTGATTTCTTCGGCGGCAGCCGCCGTTCGGCAGTCGAATATACAATCGGCACTGCGTCGTACAAGCTGTCCGCCGACGACGCCTATGCGGACGGCGTTTTGCTCGTCTGCTTTGACGACGTGGCGGCACTCTGCGACATGACCGACGTCGGCGGCAGTGAGACGCGCAGCTACTTTGCCGAAAATTCGGCGGAGAACATTACCTTCACTGCGGCCAGCACGACGGCGACGCTCAACGGCAAAGCAATCGAAATGCCGACGGCGGCGATTCTCCGCGACGGCAAGATGTATGTTCCGCTTGAAATGCTCACGCAGTTTATGGGCGGCGTTTCGATAACGCGCGGCGAGAACGGCGTCAAAATCGAGCGTGGCACCTATAACGCAAGCACCGAGGATACGCCGCTCTACTCGGACGCTTCGTTCTCTGCGGCGACCGACGCACCGCTCGTGCCGCCCGACGACACCGAGCTGCGCAAAGCGCCGACCTTCTTGTTTATCACCGACCTCTCGGCGTATGAGCAGTATATGTGTCCCGAGGACATCGACGGCTATCTGATTTTAGTCAACCGCGAGCGGACGATTGACGCGTCCTATGTTCCGTCCGATTTGGTCGACATCGCCGACTCGCGCTCCGACCGCACCGAACGCATGGTCGAAACGGCGGAAAAGGCGCTCGAGGCGCTCTATATCGAGATGCGCGCGGCGGGGTATACCGACGTGTCGGTCACGAGCGGCTACCGCAGCTACGAAAAGCAGGAGTATCTCTACAACCTGTATACCGAAAATGAGATGAAAGCGGGCATCAGCCGCGAGGAGGCGCAAAAGATCGTCGACACCTATTCGGCGCGACCCGGGACGAGCGAGCACCAGACCGGGCTTTGCTGCGATATGCACAATCTGCCGAGTGCGTCGCAGCGCTTTGCGGAGAAGGACGCCTACAAGTGGCTGATCGAAAATGCGCACAAATTCGGCTTTATCCTCCGTTTCCCCGAGGACAAGGAAGAAATCACGGGCTACAGCTTCGAGCCGTGGCATTACCGCTTTGTCGGCAGATACCACGCCGCCGAAATGTACCGCCTCGGTATGTGCCTTGAGGAATATGTCGCATATCTGGAGAGTGAGCAATGAGGAAGGACAGAATCGGCAAGAACATTCGCGCGGTGCTGTTTGACCTCGACGGCACGCTGCTGCCGATGGAGCTCGGCAGCTTTATGCGCGGCTATTTCGGGCTGCTTGCGGGGCGGCTGTCGCGCTTCGGCTATACGCAAAAGCAGATTATCGACGCTACGCTGGCGGGGCTTTCCGCCATGCTGGCAAACGACGGCAAAAAGACCAACGAGGACGTATTTTGGCAGACCTTTGCCCTGTTCTGCGGTGCGCGCTCTCTTGCGGACAAGCCGCAATTTTTGGAGTTTTACAAGACGGATTTTCAGGCGGTCAAGAACTTCTGCGGTTATCATCCCGCCGCGGCGGAAACCGTTCGCCGCATTCGCGCCGCCGGCTATCGCACGGTGCTTGCCACCAATCCGACCTTTCCCGCTGCCGCGACCGAAAGCCGAATGCGCTGGGCGGGGCTTGCGCCGAGCGATTTTGAGCTATACACAACGTATGAAGATTTTTCGCACTGCAAGCCAAATCCCGCGTATTATATGGACGTGTGCGACCGCATCGGGCTTGCGCCCGAGGCGTGCCTGATGGTCGGCAACGACGCGACGGAGGATATGGTCGCCGAGACGCTCGGCATGGAGGTCTTTCTGCTGACCGATTGCCTCCTCAACCAAGAAAACAAGGATTTGACGGTCTATCCGCAGGGCTCGTTTGACGCGCTTGCGGCATACATCGGTCTTAGCGACGCGGAAAAGTAAAGTGCCGCACGGAGAATTTATGGAAGATTTGTATCGGTATTTGGAGGAGGGCAACAGCTGCGTGCTGCTGCGGGACAATGCGCCCGTCTATCAGAGCTGTGCGCGCGGGATTCGCCCGTTGCTTGACGCCATAGACGCGGGCATCGACACGCGCGGGTTGACCGCTGTCGACAAGATTGTCGGCAAGGCGGCGGCAATGCTGTATCTTTCTATGGGGGTGTCGCGGGTTTATGCCGAGGTTATGAGCGACGCGGCGCGCGCCGTCCTCACCGCGCAGGGTGTGGATTGCTTTTGCCGCGTCCGCACGGACAAAATCGTCAATCGCCGCGGCGACGACCTCTGCCCGATGGAAAAGACGGTTGCGGACATCGGTGACCCCGCCGCCGCACTTGACGCGCTGCGCAAAAAAGCCGCCGAGCTTGCCGCGGCGGCGAATCGGTAAAAGGACGGTTTCGGGGCTTTGCCCCGCGCCCCACACAAGGGGCTTTTTTGAAAAAAAGCCCCTTGTGAATCCGCAAAAAACTTCAAAGAAGAAAAGGCTTCCGCGAGGGAAGCCTT
>SFNW01000131.1 GCA_004554105.1 Clostridiales bacterium
GAAATCATCGACAAATACGGCGCGGACGCGCTCCGCTTCGCGCTTGCCACCGGCAACGCGCCCGGCAACGATATGCGCTTCTCGGACGAGAAAATCGAGGCGGCGCGCAACTTCGCCAACAAGCTGTGGAACGCGGCGCGCTTCGTTCTGATGAATCTCGACATTGAGAAAGTCGAGCTGCCGGCGGCGGACGCCTTGGCACTTGAGGACAAGTGGATTCTCGACAAGCTGAACACGCTTGCCGCGAATGTCTGCCAGAATCTCGACAGCTATGAAGTCGGCGTCGCCCTCTCCAACATCTACGATTTCGTTTGGGACATTTTCTGCGACTGGTATATCGAACTGGCAAAGCCGCGCCTTTCGGCAGGCGACAAGGTTGCACAGAACGTCATTGCCTATGTTCTCGGCGAGACGCTGAAGCTGCTGCACCCGTTTATGCCCTTTATCACCGAGGAGATTTACTGCCAGATGCCGCACGACTGCGAGAGCATCATGATTTCGACCTTCCCGCGCGAGAACGCGGCGCTGCACTTTGCCGCCGAGAGCGCCGAGATGGAGAAGATCATCGCCGTGATCAAGGCAATCCGCGCACGCCGCACCGAGATGGGCGTCGTCCCCTCCCGCCGCGCAAAGCTCTATCTCGTCACGGCAAACCGCGAGACCTTCGCCGGCGCGGAAGCCTTCTTCAAGAAGCTTGCGGGCGCGTCCGAGGTCGAGCTTACCGACAGCTACGACGACCCGACGGCGGTACAGATTATCACCGACAGCGCGACGGCGTATATCCCGCTCGCCGACATGATTGATTTTGAAGCCGAGCGTGCGCGTCTGACCGCCGAGCTGGAGAAGAACGGCAAGGAGATTCAGCGCGTTGAGGGCAAGCTCGCAAACGAGGGCTTTACCTCCAAAGCGCCCGCTGCGGTCATCGAGGGCGAGCGGCAGAAGCTCGCCAAATACCGTGAAGTCCGCAAGGGTCTCGAAGAAGCCCTCGCAAAACTGGGATAAAATATAGAAGAAACCCGCTGTGGCGGGTTTCAACCGAAGTATCTGCCGACGGCAGATACTTCACATTCCGCGCGAGCGGAATACTTCACATCGGCGAAGCCGATACTTCGCGCGCCGCACGGCGCACTTCACTGCATAGAAAAAAGCAACCGCAAGGTTGCTTTTTTGCGTAAAGACAGTTCTATAAAATCAAAATTCTGTAAAAAAGACGGCTCTGCCGGCTTTTTTACTCCTTAGAGGGCGCGAGCGCGGAACACAAAGTGTTCCGCCTGCGTCTCCCCGTCTGCCCGATGCTTTTTCTCTGTTCGAGAAACGCGGGGCGCGGTTTGTCGCGCCCGTGAACGCGAGACGCGAGTGAACGCCCTCCACCAGTTGAAAAAGCTTGCTTTTTCAACTGATTTAGAACGCCCATGTGCCGTCCTTGAAAATCTGCTTCTTTGTGCCGTCGCGGAGGGTGGCGACAATCGAGAGGTCGGGCGCGCCGATCATGAAATCCTCATGGATAATCGAGTCGTTGACGCCCGCCTTGGTGCATTCCTCGCGCGTCATGGTTTCAAAGCCGCGCAGCGTGTTGGTATAGCCGTCGCCGAGCGCGAGGTGGCAGACCGCGTTTTCGTCGAATAGCGTGTTATAGAACAGGAAGCCGAGCTGATTGATGGGCGAGGAATAGGGCACGAGCGCGACTTCGCCGAGGTAGGACGCGCTCTCGTCCATCGTGATGATGGTTTTTAACATTTCCTCATTCTTCTTTGCGTGGACTTCGACCGCTTTGCCGCCCTCGAAGCGAATCGAGAAATCCTCGATCAACTGCCCGTTGTAGGAGAGGGGCTTGGTCGAATAGACGATGCCCTCGGCTCTGCCGCGCATCGGGCTAGTGTAGACCTCCTCCGAGGGGATATTGGCGTTGAACAGCTCGCCGCCGATAATCGCTTCCGCGCCGCCGCAGAAGGTCGAGCCGTCAATCAGACCGACCGTGAAATCGGTGCCGTTTGACGATGTGTAGTGCAGTGAGTCGATGCCGAGCGAGTTGAGATAATCACAGCGCGCGGCGATGTCCTTGTTGTGCGCGTCCCATGCGGCAACGGGGTCGTCGCCGTCGGCGCGCGAGGTGTAGAGAATCGCCTCCCACAGCTTTTCCACAGCGGCGGCGGTGCGAAGTTCGGGGAACATCTTTTTCGCCCATGCCGCGCCGGGAACGGCGGCGATGCACCATTTGTACTTGTTGTCCATTTTGTTGCGCAGCGGCTTGATAATCTTGCTCCGCGCCTGTGCGCCCTTGGCGTTTTTCTCGCGATTCATGCCGCGCAGACCGTCGGGGTCTTCGCTGACAAGGTAGATGCGTGCGGGCAGCGTCTCGATATAGTGCTCAAAGCGGGCGACCTCCCAGTCCTCGACCTTGGAGAGCGTCTTTAACGAGCGGTATTTGACGTGCAGCTTTTGCAGCGGCTGATGTGTAAAGTCGACGACGACCTTCTTTGCGCCCGCTTTGTAGCAGGCTTCGACGACGTATTCGACAAATTTCGGCTGATCCAGCTCGGCGGTGACGACGACCTCGTCGCCTTTTTTGATATTCACACCGCGCCGCGCAATCAGCTCGGCGTATTTTTTCAAGGTTGTAACTTTCATAAGCGTCTCCCAAAACAAATAGTCCCGCGGCTTTCGCCGCGAGACTCAGAATGTCGAAAAAGACTGCTTTTCTTGCCTCCCTCTTAGAGGGAGGTGTCGCCGGACGGCGACGGAAGGAGTATTCTAACCCAAGAAACTCCCTCAGTCGGCTTCGCCGACAGCTCCCTCGGGGAGGGAGCCTGATTTATCGACAGACTCAGTTCCGCGGCTTTCGCCGCGAGACTATTATAACATAAAAGCAGGGCGGATAGACATTTTTTCATATTTTCTTTTCGGGAAAATACACAAAAATGCTTAGGGCTTACGCGCGAGGGACGGACCGTCGGGGACGCCGGTCCCTACGGGTGGGGTGCGGATAGGTTGGCGAGGGGCGGGGAAGTTTTTCTTCGTCGGCGTACAGCCGACGAAGAAAAACTCCGGCGAATCGAAGATTCGCGGGGCTTTTGCTCCCGCCGTTTGCGCCTTTTGCTACCTTACCGCTCGGAAAGCTCGCCCGCGCTCTTTTTGACCGCCGCCATATCGACCAGCCCCTCGGCGGCGAGATAGGCGACGACCGAGGTCACGATGGCGGTCACGCCCTCGGTGACATTGCCGCCCGCAATCAGCACGATGCCGCTGACCACGCCGCTGACCGCGACGATAAATTTGCGGCTGCCGATTTTCTTAAGTACACTGTTCATGTCTGCACCTCCTTTCATGCGCACGGCGGCTCGTTGCCGTGCGGTGTCGTTTGCTTGATCTTCTCTTTATTCTCGTATGCGCTTTTGAGGAGATAGGTGACAATGCCGCCGGTCATCGGCGCACCGATGTAGACGAGCAGGTCGGAGAGATTGACGACCATGTCGCCGCGCAGGGTCTGCACGGCGACGACGGCGACGCCGACTACAGCACCGACAAACCAGACGGCGACCAGCGCGGCGATGACTTTTTTTGAAAATTCGGTCAGCGTGCGTTTTTTCTTTTTACCAAACTGAATCCGAATCATCGCAGCACCTCCGCCATGTTGTGAATCAGCTCGGGCAGATATTTGACCGTCGGCGCGGTCTTGCGCCAATAGTCGGGCGTCTTGATGACGCCGTGGGCGACGAGTCCGTCGAGGTCGCGTTCAAGCTGCGATTTTGCGGGGATTTTGTAGACGCCGACCTTGTTCGGAATGCCGAGGATTGTCTCGGGGCTTGCGGTCGTCCTGCCGTCTTTTTCGCGCACCTCAAAATGCAGATGTGCGCCGAACGAATAGCCGGTGCTGCCCATCACGCCGAGTTTGTCGCCGACCTTTACGGTGTCGCCCTTGCTCACCGAGCGCGAGGCGAGATGGCAGTAGTAATAATACCGTCCGTCGTCGCCGAGAATGCAGACGTAATTGCCCCACTGCCAGGTCAGGTTGGATTTGTCGGTAATGATGCGCGAAGCGACGACCTTGCCGCCGACTGCGGCGGTGACGTCGGTCGAGCCGACGCCGACCAAGTCGTAGCCGCTGTGAAAAGCGGTTTTGCCGTCAAGCGTGCGGCTGCCGTATGGACTTGTCAATTTGACGCTGCTTGCCTTAAATGGAATAATCATGCTGTGCCTCCCTTTCATGCTCCAGCACCGTAATTCGATGCTCGTGGTCGTCGATTTGCTTACCGTGATTTGTGATACGTTCCTCGTTTCGCGCCATGTTTTTATTGAGCGAATCGATTGAGCAGTTTAGCTTTGTGATGCTCGTATTCAGCTTGATAATCGGAGTCATGACGGTGATGCCGAATCCGACAAGCGCAATCAATCCGACTACGATTTCCCATGTCATGCGCCATCACCTCCGACGAGTGCAGCGGTCGCGGCACGCCAGCGTTCGGGGACATCGGCAAGCGTCAGTCTGCCATCGGCAATCCATCTCGCGTAGATTTTAGCCATTGTTTCCACCTCCTACGAGCGCGGCAAGCTCCATCAGTGCCGCCTCGATTTCGTCGAGCCGCGTGTCGTCCGTCACGGCGGGCGGAATCTCCCGCGATTCAAATGCTTTGATTTCTTTCGCGGTCATGTCCCGTGTGATTCCGTTATCGTTGATTTTCATGCTTTCACCCCGTAAATATTGATGACCGACCCTG
>SFNW01000020.1 GCA_004554105.1 Clostridiales bacterium
AGGTGAGAGAATGACCAACTACCAAAAGGTGCTGGAGGAGGAGTTGCGGCGGATTGCCGAGGCGGGGACGCGCCCGCGCCTCTTGCTGCACGCCTGCTGCGCGCCCTGCTCAAGTTATACGCTCGAATATCTCGCGGCGTATTTCGACATCACCGTTTTGTTTTACAATCCGAATATTTCGCCCGAAAGCGAATATACCTTCCGCGCGTCGGAGCTGCGGCGCTACATCGACGAAGCACCCTGCGGCAAGGGCATTGCTCTGCGTGTCGAGCCTTATGACGCCGCTCCCTTTTTTGAGCTGGCACGGGGGCTGGAAACGCTGCCCGAGGGCGGCGAACGCTGCCGCAAATGCTACCGCCTGCGCCTTGCCGAAACCGCGCGCATCGCGGCGGCGGAGCGGTTTGACTACTTCTGCACCACGCTTTCCATCAGCCCGCACAAGGACGCAGAAGCACTGAATGTCATCGGCGGCGAACTGGCGGCAGAATGCGGCGTACCCTACCTCTTTTCCGACTTCAAGAAAAAGGGCGGCTACGCGCGTTCGATTGTGCTTTCGCGCGAATATGGGCTCTACAGACAAAACTATTGCGGCTGCGTCTACTCAAAACGCGCCGCCGAGGAGAGACAGCATGAGCAGCATTCTTGACTATATCGACTGGCGGGGCGACCTCACTTTCCGCGCCTCGCCCTTTAACGAGGTTGACAACCTGATTCTGACCCAGCTTTCCTTTGTCAACTGGGAGAAAATCGCCGAGGGCAAAAAACGGCGGGAAAGCACCACACTGCGCGAGGCGGCGGCGCTCTGCTTCAAGGACGAACAGTCGCGCGCGAGCGGGCTCGGCGTGCTGATTCCCGACGAGATTCCCGTCCTGCTTGAAAAGGCGGCGAAAAGCGTGCGCTTCGGCAATATGCGCCTGCTTCGCTTCGAGAGCATCATCGACGAGGAAAAGCAGACCCAATTTGCCGCGCTCTGCATTCTTGTCGGCGACGGCAGCTTTTATGTCTCGTTCCGCGGCACCGACGACACGCTCGTCGGCTGGAAAGAAAACTTCAACATGGGCTATATGGACAGCGTGCCCGCACAGGCACTTGCCGCGGACTATGTTGCGGGCGCAGCCCGTGCGCTGCGCGGCAAAATCCGCGTCGGCGGGCATTCCAAGGGCGGCAACCTTGCCGTCTATGCGGCGGCAAACGCGCCGCGCCGCGTGCAGCGGCGCATCACCGCCGTCTACAACAACGACGGCCCCGGCTTCGGCAAGAGTCTCGACGGCTCGGCGGGCTTTACGGCGATTGCGCCGCGCGTGCTGACCGTCGTGCCGCAGTTTTCGGTCGTCGGACTGTTGCTCGAACACGGCAAGGTGGATAAGGTCGTCAAAAGCAACGGCAGCCGCATCTGGCAACACGACCCCTATACATGGGAGGTCTCGGGGACCCGTTTCGTTCTTGCGGACAGCCTTTCGCCCGAGAGCGTGCGCATTGAAAAGACGCTCAAAGCGTGGGTGGCGGATATGTCGCCGGAGGCGCGCCGCGACATGGTCGACGCGGTCTACAAGGTCTTTACGGCGGGCAACGCCAAAACCCTGACCGACATCGCCGCGGATAAACTCGATTTTATCCGTTCGCTCGGCAAAATCGACGCAAGAACGCGCGACATCATCTTTTCGACCGGAAAACTGCTTTTGCGCGAGAGCCGGCGCGTCGCGCAGGAGGAAAAAGCAAAGGCAAAGGAAGAAAAGCAGGAACGTGCCGAAAGATAGACTATTTTACCAAATTTCGCCGAACAGATTTGTGGATTTTCGCCATGCCTTTTTGGGGCGGATTTATGCTATAATAAATATTGTAGGAACGGTGTCTATGCAGTCGTTTTCGACTGCGGCAACAGAAATGAAGGACGGCTCCGCTTTGCGCGGCGCGCTTTCCCGAAAGAAAACAAGGTGAAGTATGAAAAACAGATTTGAGCAAGGGGATACGGTCATCTACGGCAGTCACGGTTTATGCACGCTGTGCGAGATTACAGAGAGAGCTTTCGGCGGAGACGTGCGGAAATACTATGTGCTGCGCCCGTCGTATTCGGGAAGCTCGGTCTTTTATGTACCGACGGACAGCGAAGCGCTGACAGCAAAAATGCGCCGCGTCAAGTCCGCCGCACAGCTCCGCGGCGTCGTCGCTTCGCTCTGCGGCAAGGAGGACGAATGGATTGAGGACGACCGCGCACGGCAGACGCATCTGCGTCAGGTGCTGGACGGCGGCGATACCGATTCGCTCGTCGGCGCGGTCAAGTCGCTGCATCACCGGCGGCTCGCGCTTGTCGAAGCGGGAAAAAAACTCCGCGCGGCAGACGACCGCCTGATGAAGGACATCGAAAAACTCCTGCTCGATGAGTTTTCAATCGTGTTCGAGATGGAGCGGGAGGACCTTCTGCCGTTTCTCCTCGGCGATACCGAACTCGCCGAACGCGCTTAAGTCAAATCAAAACAGCGGGAATCTGCAGTTTGCAGATTCCCGCTTTTGCGTGCGTGCTTAAATCATTAAAAAATATGCGGCGGCAGTGAGGACGGCGAGGAAAATCAGATTGAGCAGGGCAAAGAGCGAGAGGTACTTCTTTCCCTCGGTCGGGCAGAGCAGCTTGAACTCGCTGTAGGTGATGAGGCTGGCGAGCGAGGCGATCAGCGTACCCGTGCCGCCGATGTTGACGCCGAGCAGCAATTCGCGGTAGTTGCCTGTGAAGCGCGAGAGCAGAATCGCAGACGGCACGTTGCTGATAAACTGGCAGGAGAGCGTCGAGACGAGCAGCGTGCTTTTTTCAAGCAGTCCCGAAAGCAGAGCGCGCAGGGCTTCAATGCGCGAGGCGTTGCCCGCGAAGATAAAGAACATCACGAAGGTGAAAAGGAGCGGGTAGTCGACGGCGGCAAGCGCGTCGCGGTCGGCAAACAGCAGCACGGCGGGAATCAGGATAAGCCCGATCCAGAAGGGGACGACGCGAAAGACAATGAGAATCGAGAACGCGAACAGCGCAAGATAAAGCGCGGTGCGCGGGAGATTCAGCACTTCGGGAAAATCGCCGTCAATCTCGAGCGGCTCGGGGCGCAGCAACAGGCAGCAGACCGTGAGCAGTGCGACCGCAAGGCAGAACGGCGGCAGCATGATTTGCGTGAATTCGCCCGTGGGAATCGAATAGTAGGAATAGAGATAGAGATTCTGCGGGTTGCCGAACGGCGTCAGCATACCGCCGAGGTTGGCGGAAATGTTTTGCAGAATGAAGACATACGCCATGTATGTTTCCTTTTTCGCCGTCGTCAGGGCAAAATAGCCGAGCGGCAGAAAGGTGATGAGCGCCATGTCATTGGCAATCAGCATCGAGCCGATAAAGGTAATATAGACGAGCGCGAGCGCCAGCGTGCGCAGATTGCCCGCGACGGCAACGATTTTCCGCGCGAGAATGGTGAAAAACTTGATGTTGCGCAGTGCCGCGACGACGGCGAGCGTCAGAAACAGGCAGGAGAGCGTTTTGAAATCAAAATAGCCGAGATAGGCGGCGTCGGGCGGGACGAAAAAGCAGCTGACCGCAGCGGCGACCGCCGCGACGCAGAAAACGGTATGCGATTTGCAGAAGTTCAGAATACGATTCATGTTGATGCACCGATAAAGCAGAATTCGGGCTGCGTGCAACCCACCCAAGCAATATACCACTTTAGTGCAGAAAAATCAAGGAAAAAAGAAAAAAGCGGAAGAAATTCCGCTTTTTGAGTTTTTTTGCGAATCGTACATCTGTTCGATACCGCGGGCGGATATATGGAATCCGCCCCTGCGGGTTGGGCGTGCATATTCGGGCGTAGGGCGGGGGCTTGCTCCCGCCGTATACCTTTATTTCTACAGCCCGAGCAGCGCGGTGGCGATGCCGAAGTAGACGAGCAGGGCGACGGCGTCAACCAGCGTCGTAATCATGGGGCTTGCCGCGACGGCGGGGTCAAGTCCGATTCTGCGTGCGGCAATCGGCAGCAGTGCGCCGATGAATTTCGCAGCGAGGACGGTGCAGAGCAGGGTGAGTGCAACGACCAGCGCAACCGTGACGGTGACGCCGCCCGAAAGCAGGTTGTCTACGGTCATCAGCTTGATAAAGGCGACGGCGGCAAGCGTAGAGCCGCAGAGCAGTGCGACCGTAAACTCCTTGCGCATAACGCGAAATACGTCGGAAAACCGCACCTCACCGAGCGAGAGCGCACGGATAATCGTAACCGAGCTTTGCGAGCCGCAGTTGCCGCCCGTATCCATCAGCATCGGGATAAACATGGTCAGAATGACCTGCTTTGCCAGCGCGTTTTCAAAGCCTGAGATAATCATGCCCGTAAAGGTGGCAGAGACCATCAAGAGCAGCAGCCAGGGAATGCGGGCGCGGAACAGGCGAAGCACGGGCGTCTTGAGATAGGGGGTCTCGCTCGGCGTGATTGCCGCCATCTTTGCGAAGTCTTCCTCGGTCTCCTCGCTGATGACGTCGAGTGCGTCGTCAACCGTGACGATGCCGACGAGGCGTTCCTCGCTGTCGACCACGGGCAGCGCGAGAAAGTCGTATTTCATCAGGGTTTTCGCGACCTCTTCGCGGTCGTCGTCGGTTTTTGCCGAAATGACGTGTTCCTCCATCAGTTTGCCGATTTTGCGCTCGGTGGGCGCGGTCAGCAGCGTGAGCGCGGTGACAAGCCCGAGAAGATGCCGCGTTTCGTCGGTGACATAGCAGGTGTAGACGGTTTCCTTTTCGGGCGCGACGCGGCGAATGTGGTCAAGTGCGTCGCCGACCGTCATTTCGCGCTTCAGGTCGACAAACTCGGTCGTCATAATGCTGCCCGCGCTGTCGTCCTTGAATTTCAGCAGCTTGTTGATTTCCTTGCGGTCCTCGGGCGCGGTGTTTCGCAGAATGCGCTTGACAACCGTCGCGGGCATCTCCTCGATGAGGTCGGCGGCGTCGTCGTAGAACAGTTCGGACATCGTGTCGGCAAGCTCTTTGTCGGTCAGCTCGGCAATCAGCATTTCCTGCATATCCGTGTCCATTTCGACAAAGACCTCCGCCGCGAGCGTCTTCGGCAGCAGACGGTAGAGTTTGGCGAGGGGCATGGCGTTTTCCGCGCTGAGCAGCTCGGCAAGGTCAACTGGATTTTGCTCCGATAAAAAAACCTTCAGAGCGGGGACATTTTTTTGCTCAAGTAATTCATGCAGTGCCTGCATCAGATTTTCGGTCATAGGGACTCCTGTTCAGCCGCCCCGGGGACGGCTTTATTCCTTAAAGTATTCTTCGACGGCGCTGCGATGTGCGCCGACGCTGCCGCAGACCATCTGCGTACTGCCGCCGCCGCGCCCCGCGAGCGCTTCGTTCATTTCTTTCGCAAAACCGCGCATGTCGGTCACCTCGGACGCGGCGACATAGGTGTAGCCGCGCGTGTCGTCGCCCGAAAAGACCGCGAAAACGCCGCATTTTTTAACGGCGAGATTGGCGAGTGTGCGCATGGCGTCGGTATCGAGCAGCGGCGCAAAGATACAGCATTTGCCGCTCGTTTCGGCAAGCCCGTTTGCAAGCTGCGCGGCGAGCGCACAGCGGAGTGCCGCCGCGTCGCGCTTCGCGCCCTCCAGCGCACCGCATAATCGCCCGACTGCCTGTTCGACCTCGTCCTGCTTTGCGGAGAGGGCGGTCGAAATGCCGCGCACTGCGGCGAATTTATCCTGATAGTCGTTCAGGGCGCGGAGACCGCAGAGCATACGAATGCGCACGCCGCCCTTATAGTGTATCGTATCGAGCAGCTTGATAACGCCGACTTCGCCGGTGCGTGCAACGTGCGGCGCACAGCAGGCGCAGAGGTCAACGCCGGGAATTTCGACAAGCCGCAGCCCGTCGGCTATCTCGAGTTTACTTCGGTAGGCGAGCGCAGCGGCTTCCTCCTTCGTTGGGAAGAAGCAGCGGATTTCGGTATTCCTGACTGCCGCTTCGTTGGCAAGCCGCTCTACGCGCCGAAGGTCATCTTCGTCGAGTACGCCGTTATAGTCGACGGTCATCTCGTCGTCGCCGAGATGAAAGCCGACGTTGTCAAAGCCGTACAGGCTGTGTACGATACCCGAGACGATATGCTCGCCGCTGTGGCACTGCATTCGCTCAAACCGCGTTGCAAAGTCGATTGAACAGGGCAGCGTTTCGCCGACGGGCACAGGCTCGCGCGACAGATGGAGAATCTCGCCCTCCCGTTCCACGGTGTCAAAAACCGCGACATCGCCGATTTTGCCCGCGTCGCCGCGCTGTCCGCCGCCCTCGGGGAAAAAAGCGGTGCGGTCGAGTATCGTTTCAAAACCGTCGCCGTGCGCTTTGCAGTCGAGCACGCGCGCGTCAAATTCCGCGGTATACGCATTTTCGTAAAACAGTTTTTCGGTCATCTTCCGTTTTCCTCCGTGACGCGCGGGGCGGGCGGTTTCGGCTTTCGCTTCCGCATCAATCTCCCTCGAATAATCACATATAATAGTATCACTTTTTTCGGTCGGTTTCAACCCTTGGGCGAAAAACAGCGAAAAAAACGGCGCGTGGATTTCAATAGGAAATGAAGGAAAAATTTTCAAAAAAACATAAGTTGTCCTGCGAAATTAAACCTAAAACATATTGACTTTTTTGCTCGACTCGTATATAATACGATTATATGATGTCTTAAAATGCTATCTTTGCGGAAAGGTACGAAAGGTTTCATGAATCAGGATCTCAATAAGCAGATTATCATCGCCGCGGTGCGGCGGCACTTGCTTGCGATTTTGCTTTCGGTGATTGTCGGCATGCTGCTTGCATTTGCGATTTCAAATTACATGGTGGACAAGCAGTACGAGTCGAAGGCACAGGTCTATATCAGCAATGTCGATGCGGCAACCTATCAGAAGGTTACAACTTCGGACCTCAGCGCCGCTAGGACGATGGCGAATACATATCGTTATATTATGTCGAGTGAGCGCGCCGTGCAGATGCTGCGCAAAGAGCTTGCGTCAGACCCGGAATTTGATATTGCCTATCTCGACAGTTATTCAACGAAGATGTCGGTCGTCGGCGATACCGAGATTATCGAAATCTCCGTGCGCTGCCGCGATCCTAAGATGGCGGCTTTGATTTGCAACAAGATTGTGGCGATTTCCACGGTGCTGATCAGCGATATTTTCGAGGGCGGCAAGTGCAATTCGCTCGGCGAGGCGAAACCCGAATACAATCCGTGTTATCCGAATGTGCGCAACATGATGCTGCTCGGCGCCGTCGTCGGTCTGCTTCTTTCGGCAGCTGCCATTATGCTCGTTTATCTGCTCGATAATCGGGTAAAGGACGAAGCCGACTTTGCCTCGAAGATCGGTATCCCCGTTCTCGGCGAAGTGCCCAGCATATACGAACTCGAGTACGGAAGGGAGAATTACGGATATTATGCCGATTATAAGAAACAGAACGATTGACCGCAACTTAAGCTCGGCAGACCTGTTCTGCAACATGAGCGCAAGCAAGGCGTTCCGCATTATCGAGACCTATAAGAATATCCGCACCGCGCTTCTGTTTACGCTGTCCTCGGGGGAGGACAACGCATTTGTCGTGACGAGTGCCGAGCCGAACTCGGGCAAGAGCGTAACCAGCGCGAATCTCGGGCTGTCCTTTGCACAGAACGGCTTGAAAATCCTGATTATCGACTGCGATATGCGCAATCCGTCGCAGCATAAGATTTTTGAAAAAGACAATACGGCGGGGCTTTCCGATATTCTCGGCGGCATGAAAACCTTTACGGACGTTGTCAAGCGCGACGTCAAGGAAAATCTGGATTTGCTCACTGCAGGTTCGCTGTCGCCCAATCCCTCCGAGCTGCTCGGCTCGGAGCGTATGCGCGCTCTGCTTGAAGAGGTCAAGCCGCAGTATGAATTCGTGATTATGGACTCGCCTCCGGCGGGATTTGTCTCGGATACGCTGTCGCTCTTACTCAACGCACCGCAGGCAATTATGATCGCAAGACAGAATCATGCGGTTTATAACGAGGTTGCCAAGGCGGTCGAACTCATCAAAGGCGTCGGCGGTCATGTTCTCGGCGCGATTCTGACCGATGTCCGTGAACAGAATAAGTCCTACGGCTATACTTATCACGCATATCGCTATCGCGGCGACCGCTACCGCAGCAGTAAATACCGCCGCCGCTACGGCTCGCAGTACGGCTACGGTTACGGTTACGGCTACGGGTACGGGTATGCCAAAAAGCGTGCCGACGCCGAACAGAAAACCGAGGACGAAAAGAAAGCCGAAACTGCCGAACCCGTAAAGAACGGCGGAGGCAAAGGGCGGAAATGACAGACCGCTGCATAGATTTTCATTGCCACCTTTTACCCGGCATGGATTTCGACGGAACCGACAGCAAAAGCGAGTCGGCGAAGATGTGTAAACTGCTGAAGACTCAAGGGGTGGCGACAATTTGCGCCACCCCTCATTTTTATGCGTGGGACGAGACGGTGGACGCATTCCTCGCCCGTCGCGCGGCGGCGTATGACGCTGTGCGTTCGTTGTACGGCGACGTGCGCATTGTGCTCGGCGCGGAGGTGCAGCTGTATGAAAACCTCCATGAGGCACCCGTCGACCGAATGTGCTACGGCGACTCCAACGTGCTTTTGCTTGAACTGCCCGACCGTCCGTTCGGCGCATGGGTGGTTTCCGCAATCGAAAATACGGTATTCAAGTATTCGCTCATACCGGTCATCGCACACATCGAGCGTTACGGGCTGCGCACCGAGGAAATCCGACAGCTTGCCGCGATTCCGCGCGTGATTTTTCAGATTACGGCAGACACACTGAAGGATAGGCGAATGCTGCCGTTGCTTGACCGTATCGCTTCGATGGGCGTGCCGGTGGTACTCGGCAGCGACGCGCACAACACATCGTCGCGTCCCCCGTGTTTTGACACGGTGGGGAATTGCCTTGCGGAAAAGCCCCGCCTGTTTGATTCCTCTGTGAAAAAGGCGCAGGCACTGATTCAAAACTGCCTCGGCTCGCAGGAAATCCTTGAAAAATTGATTTTCACGCCTGCGCGCACGAAGGCATAGTCAAAATTTACAATCGTTACAGGAACGCTACAGGTGCGGGTCTCCCGTGCCTGTAGCGTTTTACAGGGTGAAAACAATGGATTCGGCAGCTTCAAAATCTCGGAATATCGGCATTTTTCAAATGATCGCCTGCGCGGTGCTTTGGAGCATCGCGGGCGTGCTTATCGGTCGTGTCGACATGAACGGCTTTGTCATTGCGGGCGGACGCTCGCTGTTTGCGGCGCTGACCGTCGTCGTCTATATGGCGGTGACAAAGCAAAAGTTTATTCTCTCGAAAAGCACACTCGTCAGCGGCGTTTTGCTCTGCGGCGTCTTTCTCTGCTTCGTTACCGCAAACAAGTACACCACGGCCGCCAACGCGATTGTGCTGCAGTATACCGCGCCGATTTTCATTCTGATTTTTTCCTTTTTGTTTCTGCACAAAAAGCCGCGCGCGGCGGATATTGCCGTCGTGATTGCAACGCTTGCCGGTGTTTCGCTGTTCTTCTTCGACAGCCTTGACGCGGGGCATCTGGTCGGCAATCTGCTCGGCATCACGGCGGGCGCGTTTATGGGCGGGATGTTTGTCGCGGTCGGCAATACAAAGGGGGAGGAGAAAATGAGCGGCATTCTGCTCGGTCATCTTTTCTGCGCCGCCGTCGGTCTGCCGTTTGCGGCGTTTACCGAAAACACCTTTGACTCGACCGGCGTCGCGATTCTCGCGCTGCTCGGCGTCGTACAGCTCGGCATTCCGTATATTCTCTACGCGCTTGCAACGCTGCGGTGCAACGCGATTACCTGCTCGGTGCTCGCGGCAATCGAGCCCTTGCTCAATCCCGTGTGGGTTGCGCTTGCGGGCGGCGGCGTCCCCGGGCCGCTCGCGCTGCTCGGCGGCGTCTTTCTGATTGCCGTCATCACGGCGTACAGCGTGTACGACCATAAAACTTCGGTAAAAGTTGCCGCATAACGTCAAGTTTGCCTTGCAATCGGCGGCGGCGGATTGTATAATGTAGTTGTATACTATTTTATCGGCGGTAAAACCGCGAAAGGACAGAAAAATGTTTGCTGACAGAATTGAAAACCTGAAACTCTACATACCCTATAACGAGAAGATTAAAGTCGTATGCGATTACCTCGCAAAGACCGATATTCACGCGCTTGAGGTCGGAAAGTACGACATCGGCGAGGGCGTCCGCGTCGTCGTCAATGCCTTTACGCCCAAGACGCGCGAGGCCGCACGCTGGGAGACGCACAAAAAGTATATTGATTTGCAGTATCTGATTGAGGGCGACGAGAGCATGGGCTATTTGCCTGTCGAGGAGGTCGAGGAAGCGGAGTACGACGCCGAAAAGGACGTCAGCCACCCCACGCCGAAGGCGGGCGCTTCGGTCAGCGAGATTGCGCTCACGACCGGCTGCTTTGCGTTCCTCGAGCCGCGCGATGCGCACCGCCCGTCGGTCAAGCTGCATGCCGACGCATCGAAAAAGCTGATTTTCAAAATCCCCGTATAAGCGGCTCCGCTATCACTTTTGATAAAGGAATCACACTATGGATTATTCTTTTTCGGACAAGCTGGCAAACCTGCGCCCGTCCGCAATCCGTGAAATCTTCAAGAGCCTGACCGACCCGAGCATCATCTCGTTTGCGGCGGGCAACCCGTCGCCCGAGTCGTTCCCGACCGAGGCGCTTGCGGATATTGCCGCGGACATTTTCAAGACGCAGCCTGCGGCGGCACTGCAATACAGCATCACCGAGGGCTATCCGCCCCTGCGCGAAGCGATTGCCGCAAGGCAGAAGGCGAAATTCGGCATCGGGCGCGATTTTGATACGACGATAGTCGTCTCGGGCGGACAGCAGGGCATCGAGCTTGCCTGCAAGGCGTTCTGCAACGAGGGCGACGTCGTGCTCTGCGAGGAGCCGAGCTTCATCGGCGCGCTCAACGCATTCCGCTCGAACGGCGCGGTGCCGGTCGGCGTCCGCTGCGACGGCGAGGGCATTATTCCCGCCGCGCTTGAGGACAAGCTGCGCACCTGCGAGAATGTCAAACTGCTCTATATAATCCCCACGTTTCAGAATCCGTCGGGCATTACAACACCGCTTTCGCGCCGCAAAGAGGTCTACGCACTCTGCAAAAAGTACGGCGTGATGATTCTCGAGGACAACCCTTACGGCGAACTGCGCTTTGCGGGCGAGGACGTACCGACGATTAAATCCTTCGACGAGGACGGACTGGTCATCTACTGCTCCTCGTTTTCCAAGATTCTCTCCGCGGGTATGCGCGTCGGCTATGTCACGGCACCCGCCGAGGTCGTTTCCAAAATGGTCGTCGCCAAGCAGAGTGAGGACGTACACACCAATATCTTTTTCCAAATGCTCTGCCACAAATACATGACCGAACACGACCTTGACGCGCACATTGCCGGCATTCGCGCGCTCTACGGACGCAAATGCACGCTGATGCTCGACTGCCTCGGCAGCTGCCTGCCCGCAGAGGTTGCCTTTACGCACCCCGAGGGCGGTCTGTTCGTCTGGTGTACGCTGCCAAGCGGGCTGGACAGCGCGGATTTTGCCAAGCTGCTCGTCAATCGCAAGGTCGCCGTCGTTCCCGGTGCGACCTTTTTATCGGACGAGGGCGGGATTTCGTCCTCGTTCCGTCTCAACTATTCGATGCCCTCGGACGAAGAGATTGTCCGCGGCGTCGAGATTCTCGGCGACTGCGCGCGCGAGTACATCGCCGCGCACAGAAATTGACCGACACGAAAGGATTCCGTTTCCATGTTAGACACCAAGAAAGTCGTTTTTTCCGGCGTGCAGCCCTCGGGCAACCTCACAATCGGAAACTACCTCGGCGCACTGCGCAATTTTGACGCGTTTTCCGAGAAATACAAGTGCTTTTACTGCGTGGCGGATATGCACGCCATCACCGTGCGGCAGGTCCCCGCTGACCTCCGCCGTCACACCTATGAGACGCTCGCGCTCTACATGGCGTGCGGGCTTGACCCGAAGAAAAATACGCTCTATGTGCAGTCGCACGTTCCGGCACACGCCGAGCTTGCGTGGATTCTCAACTGCTACACCATGTTCGGCGAGCTGTCGCGCATGACGCAGTTCAAGGACAAGAGCGCCAAGCACGCCGACAACGTCAACGCGGGGCTGTTTACCTATCCGACGCTGATGGCGGCGGACATTCTGCTCTATCAGACCGACCTTGTGCCGGTCGGCGTCGACCAGTCGCAGCATCTCGAGATCACCCGCGACATCGCGGTGCGCTTCAACGGCGTTTACGGTGACACCTTTGCGATTCCCGAGGGGTATATCCCGAAGAGCGGCAGGAAAATCATGTCGCTCGCCGACCCGACGAAGAAAATGTCCAAGTCGGACGAAAACGTCAACGCCGTCGTCTATATCCTCGATACGAAGGACGACATCGTGCGCAAATTCAAGCGCGCCGTGACCGATTCGGACACGCGCGTCGCCTACGGCGAGGGCAAGGACGGCGTCAACAACCTGATGACGATTTATTCCTGCTTCACCGGCAAGTCCTTTGACGAAATCGAACGTGAGTTTGAGGGCAAGGGCTACGGCGACTTCAAACTCGCCGTCGGCGAGGTCTGCGCGGACGAGCTTGCGCCCGTGCGCGCAGAGTTTACGCGCCTGATGGCGGATAAGGCATATCTGGAAGAGGTCATGAAAAACGGCGCGGACGAAGCCGCGTATTTCGCGCGCAAGACGCTCTCTAAGGTCAAGCGCAAGGTCGGCTTTACGTCGGTCCGATAAGGACTTCGGAGGAACAGAATGAACACCGATTTGATTTACGGCATCTGCGCCGTGCTGTGCGCCGGTCTGCTTGCCTTTGCGCTGACGCCGATTGTGCGCGTCCTCGCCATCAAAATCAAGGCGATTGACGTGCCGACCGACGGCAGACGAATGCATCACAAGCCGATTCCGCGCATCGGCGGGCTTGCGATTTTTCTCGCCTTTACGATTACTTCGGTCGGCTTTTGCAGGCTCGACCGCGAGCTTGCGACGATTCTCGTCGGCGGCTGCGCGTTGGTGCTGCTCGGCATTCTCGACGATGTTTACCGTCTCAATGCGTTTCTCAAGCTCGCCGTGCAGATCGTCGTCGCGCTCTTTGCGGTCTCGCAGGGCGTTACGATTGACTTCATCGGCATCGGCGGCAGATATATCCCGTTCGGCGCATGGTCTGTGCCGATTACGGTGCTGTGGATTGTCGGCTTGACCAATGCGGTCAACTTCATTGACGGGCTCGACGGGCTTGCCTGCGGCGTGTCGGCAATCAGCTCGATTTCGCTCTTTCTCGTTATGCTGCTCTCGGGGAGCAGCGGGGCGCATTGCCTCATTACGGCAATCCTTGCGTCGTCCTGCCTCGGCTTTCTGCCGTTCAATACGAACCCCGCTAAAATCTTCATGGGGGATACCGGCGCGCTGTTCCTCGGCTATACGCTTTCGGTCATTTCGGTCTCGGGCGTATTCAAAATTGATATGCTGCTGGCATTCTTTGTGCCGCTGGTTATTTTCGGCTTCCCGCTTGCCGATACGGCGTTTGCGGTGATTCGCCGCCTTGCGCACGGGAAAAGCCCGTTTGCTCCCGACCGCGGACATCTGCATCACAGACTGATGGACATGGGCTTCGGGCAGAAGCAGAGCGTGCGGATTCTCTACGCACTCTGCGCAATCCTCGGTATCTCCGCGATTATGCTGACCGACGAATCGACGCTCGGCGGCGTTTTGGTGCTGGTCGCGGCACTCATCATCTTCTTTGTCACCTTTATGATATTGAAGAATCCGAAACTGCGGATTCATTCGGGTATTTACAACGAGGACGACGGCGCCAAGCCGCCTGTCGAAACCTTTGACGATGTGATTGGAATTCCCTCGGTCGAAGCCGAAGCTGCCGCTCCCGCAGATGCGCAAACCGACGAGACGAAGGAGCCGGAACATGAAGAAAAACAAAACGAATCGGGAAGCCAAGGCGAAGAATAATACCGCATTCTACAGCCCGCGCGGCATTATGCTGCTGGTCGCGGCGCTGCTGCTGCTTGCGGCACTTGCGCTGTTCGGCATGTATTCGCTCGGCGTGATTCGTCCGCCCGCATCGCTCTCTGCGCTGTTCGGCGGCGAAACCGAGACCCGCGCACCCGCGCCGACGGCGGAGATTTCGCCCGCGCCTGCGGAAACCGCGCTTGCCGAAGCGGTCGCCCGCGGCGAATATGCCGCCGCACTCGCCGGCATGAAGATTCCCGACGCCTATTACCGCGCGTATACCGTCAGCATTTATTCGGGCAAGACGGTTTTGTCGACCGACTATTACGCGGTCGTGCGCGGCGGTGACTGGTGGGTGCAGACCGCGCAGAGCGGCGTGACGCTGTCTACTGCCGTGTGCAAAGACGGCAGGGTGAAAATCACCGACAACACGGAGAATCTGACGGTTGAAGCCGACGCCTATTCCGCAGAGGCGCCGTCGGGCATTCGTCTTGAGGAGCGCATGGGCGTCCTGCCGATTGACCGCATTGCCGAAATCATCGGCGCGGTCGGCGCGGGAGAAGCCGTTTCCTACGGCGGCGGGATTACGAC
Source organism: Clostridiales bacterium (assembly GCA_004554105.1). Classification (GTDB taxonomy): domain Bacteria; phylum Bacillota; class Clostridia; order Oscillospirales; family CAG-272; genus UMGS902. The sequence continues at coordinate 14,650 of SFNW01000020.1, forward strand.
CTATTCGCTTGCGCTGACGCCTGCGCGCGGCGCGGGAGAGAATCTGTTCACCTTTGACTGCACGCTGGCAAACGGTCTGCGCGAAGTCTACAATTTCTCGTTTGAGAGCGCGGTACTGCTTTCGGTCGAAAAATATCGGGGCGATGCCCTGATTTACAAGATGGAAGCGGGCGCGTCCGCAAACGACCTTGCGGACATCGATGCAGATAAACTCTTTGAATAAGCATGAAAAAACCGCGAAAGCCTTTGCTTTCGCGGTTTTTTGAACCCTATTATTATGTTTTGAATCTTATTTGAAAAGCTGCGCCTTGTACTTATTCAGCACGGCGTAGAGCAGAAGCCCGAGCACATAGGCGGAAAGAATCTCGCCGATGCCGACGGTCAGCGCAAAGTAGGGAAGCGAGCCCTCCGCGCCGTAGGCAAACCGCAGGATCGGCGGAATGATCAGCGTATTGGCGACGACCGTCGGCATCGGGACAAGCCACTTGTTTTTCCGCAGAAAATATGCGCCGACTGCGCCGATTAAGGTGGCGAGACTGCCGAAAATGATGTCGGGCAGCACACAGCCGGTCAGCAGATTGGCAAGCAGACAGCCGACAAACAGACCGGGTACTGCCGCGCCCGTAAAGGCGGGCAGCACGCACATCGCTTCGGAAAAGCGGACCTGAATGACGCCGCTCGACAGCCCGAGCAGGGCGGCGAGAAAGGTCAGGGCGACATAGAGCGCGGCAATCAGCGCGGCGTGGCAGAGAAAACGGACATTGTGTTTCATACATTCATCTCCTAGTTTTGTTTTAGGTGAGGAGGGTTTCGAACTCACCGACGCTTGCTATTATAGCATGATTGCTCTGCGTTTTCAAGGCTTTCGTAAAAGAAGAAATTAACGTGTTGCTGTACGAAAAACAAGAAATAAATTTTCGTTTTTTGCGTTGAGAAGTCGAAATCCGTGTGCTATGATAAATATAGACAAAAACTTCGGAAAAGGAGAACGAAATATGAGGAAAACAACCAAAAGTCCCTTTTTCAGGCTGCTCGCGTTCCTTCTGACCGCCTGTATGCTGCTGTCGTCTGTGACGCTTGTCGGCGTTTCTGCGGCAGATGAGGAAGAGGAAATTTTCTATTACGTCAATTCCGAGACCGGCGACGACGCCGCAAACGGAAGAACGGCGAATAATGCGGTCAAGACCTTTACCCGCGCCTGCAATCTTGCAAAGCGCACGGGCGGCACGATTGTCGTTACGAACGAATACGTCTTCCCGAAGACGGTGACCGAGGTCAAGCACGATCTGCCGTTTGTCATCACGACGAACGACGGCGAGGTCGACTACGGCGCGCAGGGGGCAAAGCTCGTTTTTGCCAGCACGCTCCGCTATGTCTTAAACGGCGAGACGACCTTCCGCGACATCGCGATTGACTACGAGTATTCGCTCGTTGTTGTCGCAAATTATCACCCCATTACCTTTGACACGGGCGTCAAGACGACGCTGAAGGGCGAGGGCAAGGGCATTTACGTCATCGGCGGCTATCAGAGCCCTGCCGATACCGTCGACACCACGCTCGACTCGCATATTACCGTCAAGAGCGGCGACTATTACGTCATTGTCGGCGGCTCGCGGCAGAAGGGGACCGGCGCAACCGGCGTTGCCTACAGCGGCACGAGTTATCTCGACATCTCGGGCGGCAAAATCGAATATCTCTACGGCGGACCGCTTTCCAACCAGATTGGACATAGCACGGTTATCAACGTCAGCGGCGGCGAAATCAAAAATTGCTGCACGGGCGGCGACGTTACCCGCCGTCTCGACGGCAACGCGACGCTCAATCTGACGGGCGGCAGTATCGAGAATCTCGACGTCAACAATGTCATCGGCAAGGCGGATATTACGATCGCCGGCGCAAAGATCGGCTCGGCGGCAGTGCGCTACCAGAACGAAACGCTTGCAGCCATGGCGAAGAAAGCCAACGAGAAGAAGACGCTCTGCTACGACGCGCACTATTATACGGCGGAGCAGATTGCGGCATTCGGCGAGACCTTCGACAAGGTTGAAAACATCACCAACATCTACGCATCGCAGGGCGGCAGCGGCGACGGCACGAGCGAAAGCAAGCCCGCGTCCTTTGCGGCGGCGTTTGAAACCGCAGCAAAAACGAACGGCAACGTGGTCGTTGTCGGCAAGATTTCGCTTGTCGACTTTGCCGAGCCTGCGCATACCGAAACAATCGTTGTCAAGGGCGCGGACAAGAACGCAAAGCTTGAGCTTGCCGGCAGCTACACGCTCGGCGGCGAGACGGTGTTTGAAGCGCTTGCCCTCGGCGGCGACAGTCTCACCTTCCATGCAGAGAAGGGCAAGCTGAAGCTGGCTGCGGACGTTACGCTCGACGGCAAGGCGGATATTGTCGGCTCGGCGGCGCTCTATACCGGCGTTTTCGGCAAGATTGTTGCAGGCGCGGAGAATCAGTCGGTTCTCATTAACGGCGCAGAGGTCGATTCGGTCGTCGGCGGCACGGCGGCGACGAAAATCGAACTTGCCGACGGCAAAATCGGCGAAATCCGCTCGACCGACACTTCGATTGCTTCCTTTGACCTTGCAATCACCGGCGGCAGTGTCGAAAAAGTTGTCCTTGCCAACATCACAAAATCGCTGAATATTCTGCTGTACGGCGGCAGTGTCGGCGCATGGGCGGTCGAGGGGCAGTGCGCCAAGGGCACGCTGACGCTTGACGAAACGAAGTTCACTGCCGATTCGCTCGGCGCGGCGGCAGAACTCTTCACGGTCAGCGAAGAAAAGGTTTACTTCTTAAAGGACGGCGGCACGGGCAGCGGTACCGGCGCGGCGACGGCGGGCGGCTCGCTTGCCGACGCCTACACCGCGCTGAAGGACAGCGGCGGCACGATTGTCCTCTGCGACGAATACACGATTACCGCGGCGTTTATCGGTTATACGAACGCGAAAAAAATTACGATTACCTCGCTGTACGACGGCGTGGACTATCGCAAGACCGCCGACGCAAAGCTGACCTTTAAGGGCAACTTCTATTGCGGCGGCGAGACCGAGTTTGACCACATTCTGCTCGCCAATCAGAAGAGCTACGGCGGCATTTACGGCAACCTGAACAAGCTCGTCATCGGCAGTGACGTCGAGTGCAAGGCGGTCGGCGCGGTCACGACCGTCCCCAGCATTGTCGCAGGCTCCAATCTCGGCGTTGAACTGACCGACGCGGACAAGCAAAAGAGCGCCGACCTGACGATAAACAGCGGCACATGGCAGCGTATTCGCGGCGGCTCGTCTGCGGGCGGCTACAGCGCGTTTGACATCAGAATCACGGTAAACGGCGGCACGTTCAAGGAGAAATTCATGCTCGCGTCCGCAACGTCGCATACCGGCAACATTGATTTGACCGTCAACGGCGGCACCTTCCTTGCCGGCATCTATTACGCGTCCATGGACGCCGCCGATCAGGCGGTGAGCGGCAATGTCGGCATGACTTTCAACGACGGTACGGTCTACGGCATGATTGCTCCTGCGGTCAGCAACATCGGCAGTTTCTCCGGCAGCTATAATGTCGTTGTCAACGGCGGCGACTTCACGCACCTGACCGACCTTGTCGGCACGGCCAGCCTGACAAACAGCACGATGACAAGTTCGCTCCATACGGGCGAGAACTTCGACATCAATGCCGAAATCTCGGGCACGATGACCTTCCAAAACCCGATTCGCTCGAACGGCGCAGACCCGTGGCTCTTCTTCCATAACGGCTGCTACTATTACATCGCGACAGGCGGTACGGCGCTGTATCTCTACAAGGCGGCGAATATCGGCGACCTTGCCACCACCTACGGCACGGTGATATACAAGCCCGAGAGCGGCAAGGCATGGTCGAAAAACCTCTGGTCGCCCGAAATCCACTATTTCAGCGCGGAAGACGTCGGCGAGGCGGACGCGGGCTGGTACTGCTTCCTCGGCAGTGACAGCGGCACCGATTCGGGCGAAAATGCGGGCTTCGGCGGACAGCGCGCCTATGTCATCAAGTGTCTCGACGGCGACAACCTGCTCGGACGCTGGGGCAACCCGCTGACCGGCGAGGTCAACGTCCCGCAGAAGATTGAATTTCCCGACAGCGATTTCAACGATAAAGAACTTTGCGGCGGCTGCTCGGTCATTATAATAGGCGGGCAGAAGTACATTACCTTTATCAGCGAGGTCGGTCGAGAGACGAGCGGCACGCCGAACGTCAACTTCTATCAGACCATCAACATCGCAAAATTCGACAAGCCTTGGCGCATCAGCGGTCAGCCCAAAGTCATTTGCCGCTCCGAGTACGATTGGGAGAAGGGCGGCTCCGAGGACGGCATTCACCCGCAGGTCGTCGAGGGCTCGACGGCGGTTTACGGCAGCGACGGCTCGGTTTACATCGTCTATTCGGGCAGCGGCTACTGGACGACGCTCTATCAGCTCGGTCAGATGAAGTACATCGGCGGCGACCCCACCGATGCAGCAAGCTGGCAGAAGAGTCCTACGCCGATTTTCTCAAAGTCGGATAAGCTGAACGGCTGCGGGCATGCCTCCTATGTCACCGACACCGACGGACAGGGCTGGATTTGCTATCACGCCTACAAGGGCACGGACACGCAGAGCGGCAGATTTGCCTATGTTGAGCCGTACAAGGCGGACGCAAACGGCGTTGTCATCGGCAACGGCTCGACGCACCCCGAAGACCCCACAAAGGTCTACACCGTCAACGTCAATAAGACGCCGCTCGGCAAGAAGGTCAGCGGCTTCGGCAAGGTCGACGGCGAGAAGGTCAGCTTCGCATACACCCGTCTGTACGGCGATTCCTTCACCGACGTGACGGCGGCGCACTGGTTCCACTCCTTCGTGCGCGACGCTTACCGCATCGGGCTTGCAAACGGCACGAGCGCGACGAAGTTTTCGCCCGACACGACCTTCACGGTCGCGCAGGCGATCACCGCGGCGGCGAATATCCACAGCATCTACTACGGCAAGACGGTCAACACCGCAGGCGCGGCAAGGTGGTATGACCCCTATGTCAACTACTGCGTTGAAAACGGCATTATCAAGGCGGGGCAGTTTGCAAGTTACGATGCGAACATCACGCGCGGCGATATGGCTATCGTTTTTGCAAACATTTTGCCCGACAGCGAGTACGCGGCGGTCCGCGACGGCTCAAACCCCGACGTAACGAGCGGCATGGCTTGCTTTGACGCGGTGCGGAAACTCTTTAACGCGGGTATCGTCGGCGGCGACGCCGGCACCGGCAACTTCCGCCCGAACGACAGCATCAAGCGGAGCGAGGCGTGCGTCATCTTCACGCGCATCGCGCTCAAGGGCGAACGGGCGAAGTAAGAAGCAATCAAATAAATATCCCCCCGTAAAACGGGGGGTATTTCATTTTCGGGCATAGCCCTAATAATACTGGCTACGCACAAGTGCGTTAAAGATTGGCCTGCCAGCCATGCAACTGCTACTTACTTACCCGTAAACGGGTCCCGTGGGTCAAATATTGACAGTTGATCTTCCTCTTGATCTCTTTTCAATTGCCCCGCTATGTACTCCTTTATCGCTTTTGTGTTTTTCCCCACGGTATCAACGTAATATCCCTTACACCAAAATTCGCGGTTTCGGTACGCAAATTTCATATTGCCCCATTTCTGAAATATGAGTAGCGCGCTTTTCCCTTTCAGGTATCCCATGAACCCCGAAACGCTCATTTTGGGCGGGATACTCACCAGCATATGTATGTGGTCGGGACACACTTCTCCTTCTATGATTTCTACCCCTTTCCATTGACATAGTTTCCGCAGTATTTCTCGTATCTCCAACCGTTTTTCTTCGAAAAACACCTTCCGCCTATACTTTGGCGCAAACACTATGTGATACTTGCAATTCCATGTCGTATGTGCTAAACTATTATTGTCTATGGTTTCTTTTTTCATAGATTAATCCTCCGTTTGTGTTCTTTGCTTGACTGGCAGGTCATCTCTATTCTATCACAAACGGAGGATTCCTTTTTATCGGCTTAGCCTCTTTTGAACCACGCGACTATCGCGTGGTTTTCGTTTACAA
>SFNW01000132.1 GCA_004554105.1 Clostridiales bacterium
CTTCATCGGCGCACCCGATAACGTCAAGCCGACGCGGAATTATCAGAACTTCTTTGTCAATTCGCGCTATGTCAAGAGCCGCACGGCAATGGCGGCAATCGAGCAGGCGTTTTCCTCGTATATCGCGCCCGAAAAATTTCCGGCGTGCGTCCTCTTTATCGACATCAATCCCGGCGCGGTCGACGTCAATGTCCACCCCGCCAAGCTCGAAGTCAAGTTTTCAAACGAAAAGGCGATCTTCGACACGGTGTACTACGCGGTGCGCTGCGCACTGGAGAGCAATACCGACCGTCCCGATTTGGTGCTTTCCAGCGAGCCCGCCGTCGCAACGCACACCGCAAACTCGTTTGTCCCGGTGATGGACAGAATGCAGCGGCTTGCATCGCTGCCCGAGCAGGCGCGGTTTGACAGGCAGGGAAGAATCTCTTTTGCCTCCGACCGCGCGGACAGGTGGCGGGAGGCGGCGCGTGCCGAACTGACCGCCGAACGCCTTGCAAGAACAGAGCAGACGCAGGCAAAGCCGTCGGACGAGCCGCCGCGCTTTTCACCGCAGCTTGACAGCATAGACGACCTGCCGGTGAATGTCGCCCCGCTTGCCGATTCGATGCCGACAAAGCCCGTGGAAAGTCCGAAATCGGAAGCGGCAACCGAAGACAAGGCTTCGTCACAGACGGCTATACCGCCGCTCACCAAAGAAGAAACGCTTCCGCTGCCCGAATACCGCATCGTCGGCGTGGCGTTTAACACCTACATTTTTGTCGAGGTCGAAAGCAAACTGGTCGTCATCGACAAGCACGCCGCGCACGAGCGGATTCTCTTTGAAGAAATGCGCGCAAAACTGCACGACGCCGCGCCTGCGCCGCAGATTTTGCTTGTGCCGATTACGGTCGAGCTGCCGCAGAGCGATTATACCGCCTTGTGCGATTATCGCGCGGAATTTGCCGCGATCGGTTACGCTTTTGATGTCGACGACGCCGCAAGACGCGTTAAAATCACGCAGATTCCGTCCGCGTTAACCGCTTCCGAGGCAAGCGACCTGCTCACCGTCACGGCAGACCTGCTCGCAAGCGGTGCGGGCGATGTCGAGGTTGCCAAGCGCGACGCCTATGAAAAGGCGCTGTATCAGGCGTCCTGCAAGGCAGCGATGAAGGGCGGACGCGCCGACAGCGAGAGCGACGTCCGTTATGTTGTCGAAAAACTTCTCACCACGCCGAGCCTCACGGTTTGCCCGCACGGCAGACCCGTGGTCACGCATCTGACAAAATACGCGCTGGACAAGCAGTTCGGCAGAGTATAAAAAGGAACAATTCATGCTGAAAATTCTCAAAACAGAAAACAAGGCGCGCCGCGGCGAATTTGAAACCGTTCACGGCACGATTCAAACCCCCGTGTTTATGAACGTCGGCACGAGTGCCGCCGTCAAGGGCGGCATCTCCACGATGGACTTGCGCGAGGTCAACTGCCAGGTCGAACTGTCAAACACCTATCATCTGCATATCCGCCCCGGCGACGAGCTGATTTACCGTCTCGGCGGTTTGCATAAGTTCTTCAACTGGGATCGCCCGATTCTGACCGACAGCGGCGGATTTCAGGTCTTTTCGCTCGCCAAGCTGCGCAAAATCACCGAGGAGGGCGTCAGCTTCTCGTCGCACATGGACGGCAAACGCATTTTCATGGGTCCCGAGGAAAGTATGCAGATACAATCGCATCTCGCCTCCACGATTGCCATGGCATTTGACGAGTGCGTCGAAAATCCCGCGCCCTACGACTATGTCAAGCATTCGAGCGAACGCACGGTGCGCTGGCTCTATCGCTGCAAGGCGGAGCTTGACCGCCTCAATGCGCTGCCCGATACGATCAACAAGAAGCAGATGCTCTTCGGCATCAATCAGGGCGGCACTTATGAGGATTTGCGCATTGCCAACATGAAGGAAATCGCCGCGCTCGACCTTGACGGCTACGCCATCGGCGGTCTTGCCGTCGGCGAGGAGGCGGACGAAATGTACCGGATCATCGAGGCGGTCGAGCCGTATATGCCGTATGACAAGCCGCGCTACCTGATGGGCGTCGGCACGCCGCTCAACATTCTCGAAGCCGTACACCGCGGCGTGGACTTCTTCGACTGTGTCATGCCGAGCCGCAACGCCCGACACGGCAATCTGTTCACCTGGCACGGCAAAATGAACATCAACAACGAGAAGTATTACGACGACCCGCGCCCGATTGACGAGGGCTGCGGCTGTCCCGCCTGCCGTCATTATTCCCGCGCCTATATCCGCCATCTGTTCAAGGCGCGTGAAATGCTCGCCATGCGGCTCTGCGTACTGCACAACCTCTATTTCTACAACGAGCTGATGCAGAAAATCCGCGACGCCCTCGACGCCGGCTGCTACGAGAGTTTCTACGCAAAGTATTCGCAGATTCTCGACAAGCGCTCGCAAAACTGAACGACAAAAACAGCGCCCCGCAGGGCGCTGTTTTCGCTTATGGTTTACTTCTTTTTCTTTTTAACAAGCAGGACTGCGCCGACTGTCAAAGCGGCGAGGACGACAACAATGACAATGACAAGCGGAACGCTTATGCCGCCGCTTTCGATCGTCGGAGCTTGTGAATCGGTCGATGCAGGCGCGAAAGCACTCGTATCAACCGAAAGCGCCGCGGATTCTTCCGTCGTTTCGGGAGAAGTCGGGGCAGGGGACTCGGTTTTCTCCGTCGTGGCCTCGGCAGAGACTTCCTCGGTCGTTTCCGCAGGCTCTGTGCTTTCGGTTTCGGCGTCGGTCGCGGGCTGCTTGCTTGTCTCGGTGCCGGCTTCGGTTGCCGCCGCTTCGGTCGCCGCGGTTGTTGCCGCAGTTGTTGCCGCGGTTGTCACAGCAGGCGTTTTTCCTTCTTCACCGTAGGTCTGAATTTCGTTTCCGCTCAGATTGACGATTTCAAGCGTTTCCTGCGCGGCTTTGGAAAGTACGGCATTTGCACCGGGGTTCAAAACCAACTTATAGTGATAATCGTTGCCCTCCTTGGTAAGCAGGTCGACGGTATCTGTAATCGTAATCGTCGCGCCTGTGTCAACCTGGAAGGTGTTCTGCGAGTTTTCCTGGAACAGAATGATATTGTCGAAAATGACGTCGGTTGTAAACGTAATCGTCGCGCCGCCCTTCATTTTGAACGCACAGGCGGGATTGGTCGCCGGCTCGTAATTGCGGTAATCAACGCCGCCGTACACGCTGGTAAAGGTAACGGGTCCCGTCGCTGCGGCAAGCGTACCCGTGCCGCCGTAATACGCCTTGCCGATGACGACAAAAGTGCCGCCCTCCGGAATAACGCTCATTGCGCCTTTTCCGTCAATCGCGCCGAAGGTCTTTTTCGGCTCGTCAGCACTCAGTCCGCTGTAATCGTCATTGCCGATGTCGGTGCCCATAAAGACGACGGCATCTCCCGCCGCACCTGCAAGCGTGCAGAGCATACCCGCAAGCAGAATCACCGTCACAGCCGCCGTAAATATCCGTTTCAGCATAATCTCCTCCGTTTTATGTGCCTCGGCACAAGTTTATACTTGTATTATAATATAACTTCGGCGGCTCGACCAACCAAAATGAGGTGCAGAGTTTTCAGTCGATTTTAAAAGTTGCACAAAAAAAGAGGCTTATTTGCCTCTTTTTTGCAGAAATCAATCTTGCTTATTTTGAAACGTCGTCCTGCGCGAGCGGCGGCTCGGCAGACTCCTCGGGCTTATCGGTGTAGTACGGGTCTATCATGATTTCTTTAATCTTGAAATACGCCGCGTAGGTCGACATAAACGCGCCGCACGCCAGCGTCAGCACCATCGGCAGGACGATGCCGAGCGGCTGAACATAGACAAAGACCATATAGTTGAGCAGGACGAGCACGAGAATGCCGAGCGTCGCCATAAAATTGCGCTTGAAGCCGATAATCGAGAAAATCAGCGAATTCTTGAGAATCTTGAAAATCGAAAGGTCAAAGGTCACAAGCAGGAGATACATATAGAAGCGCATATAGAACCACAAAATCAGCATGGCGAGCGCGATGTAGAACAAAAGCCCGCCGCCGAAGCCGCCGTTCAGCCCCGCGTAGTAATACCGCACGTTGAAGACCATCAAAAAAGAAATGACGATATCAAGAATGCCGAGGAGAATCCCCTGACGGAGATTGCGCTTCACCGCATACCAAAAGTCCGACCACATGAACACCGCGTCGCCGCGCGCGAGATTGCGCAGAATGTAGGTCGTGCCGACATTGGTCAGACCGAAGGTCAGCAGCGTTAAAAGCGACAGACCGAACAGGATAAACGAGCCGGTCGAAAACGCGGTGAGCGGAGACTGCAAGCCGTAAAGCGTGTTCAGAGCGGCGGTTACGGGCGAAGGGTCGAAGTGCTCCATCGCCCTGACAATCGGGAAGAGCACCGAAGCGGGCGCGGTGCTGCGAATCGCGCCGTAGCCCGCAAGGGCAAGACCCGCAAAGAAAATCGGGAAATTGCCGAGCACCATAAAAATATTGACGCTGAGCAAACGGCTGAACTTGCGCTTAAACTGCTTGAAAAAGCCCGAAAGGTTCGGCTTTATATCCGCTTCTTCCTGCTTGCTGACGCCCTTGCCGTCCTTGTTAAAATCGAATAGTTTAAACTTCTTTTCGCTCATTGACTTCCTCCGTGCATTCAAATCACA
>SFNW01000021.1 GCA_004554105.1 Clostridiales bacterium
AACATTGAAGAACTGAAATTCGACGAAAAGGGGCTGATTCCCGCCATTGTCGTGGATTCGGTCAGCAAGCGGGTGCTGACACTCGCTTATATGAACGCCGAGAGCTTGAAAATCTCGATGGAGAAGGGGCTGACCTGCTTTTTCAGCCGCTCGCGGCAAAAGCTTTGGCTGAAGGGCGAGACCAGCGGCAATTATCAGCACATTGTTTCAATCACCGCAGACTGCGACAAGGACGCGCTCGTCGTTGTCGTCGAGCCCGACGGTCCTGCCTGCCACACGGGCAGCTTTTCCTGCTTTGAAGCCCCGGTCTGGCAGAGCGACGAGCTGCACGAATTCTCGCTGCAAAGCCTCTATGCGCTGCTGGAGGGCAGAAAAGCCGAGATGCCCGAAGGCTCTTACACGACCTATCTCTTCCAAAAGGGACTGGATAAAATCTTAAAAAAGGTCGGCGAGGAATGCACCGAGGTCATCATCGCGGGCAAGGCGCAGGATAAAAAGGAGACAATCTACGAGATTGCCGACCTCGCGTATCACGTCATGGTGCTGATGGTCGAGGCGGGTATCAGCGTGGAGGACATTCACCGCGAGCTGGCTTCCCGCCACATCATCGACCACAAGGTCAAGCAGGAAAAAATGGTATGAGCGGACGCGACTTACACACGCACACAATCTTCAGCGACGGCACTTGCACACCCGAAGAAATGGCGCTTGCCGCGGCGGCGCGCGGGCTTGATACGCTCGGCTTTTCCGACCATTCGTACACGGCGTTTGACGAAAGCTGGTGCATGAAGAAAAGCGACATTCCGCGCTACCTCGAAAGAGTCCGTAAGCTCAAGGAAGCCTATCGCGGGCGGCTTGAAATCCTCTGCGGCGTCGAGCAGGACTTCTATTCGGACGAGCCGACCGAGCCGTATGACTATGTCATCGGCTCGGTGCATTATTTGAAGGTCGGCGACGAATATCTGCCGATCGACGAGAGCGCGGCGCTTTTGCAGGACGCGGCAGAGCGGTACTTCGGCGGGGATATTTACGCGCTTGCCGAGTTGTACTTTGAGACGGTTTCGCGCGTGGTCGAAAAAACGCACGCCGACATCATCGGGCATTTCGACTTGATTTCCAAATTCAATGAGCAAACCCCGCTGTTCGATCCGCAAACCCCCCGCTATGTCGCCGCATGGCAGGCGGCGGCGGATAAGCTCATCGCATCGGGCAAGCCGTTTGAAATCAACACGGGCGCGATTTTCCGCGGGTATAAAACCGTCGCTTACCCCGCGCCCGAAATGCTCGACTATATCGCCGCGCGCGGCGGCAGGTTCGTGCTGTCGAGCGACAGCCATCAAAGCGGTGCGCTCTGCTTTGCATTTGAGCGCTACGCGGCGTATATTCTGCCGAAAAAGCGATAAAATGCCGCCGAAATCGTTGACAGCGGCGAAAAAATATGTTACACTGTGACCGAAAACAAGAAGTTCCCCGCAACTGACGGATAGGCGGAGCACCGCAATGGGAGTGAGGAACGATACTGTCGACCGTCTGGGCACACTTCATTTTCAAAGTGAAGTGCGCCCTTTTACTTTTCAAGGAGGTAAATCATGAAAAAAGTTGGCATTGTCATGGGAAGCGACAGCGACCTGCCGATTGTGCAGAAAGCGACCGATTTGCTGAAGAGTCTCGGCATTCCTTACGAGGCACACGTCTATTCGGCGCACAGAACGCCCGCAGAGGCGAAAGCTTTTGCGGAAAATGCGAGAAGCGCAGGCTTCGGCGTGATCATCGCGGCGGCGGGAATGGCGGCGCACCTGGCGGGCGCGCTGGCTGCCAATACAACCCTGCCGGTCATCGGCATTCCCTGCAAATCCAGTCAGTTAGACGGCATTGACGCCCTGCTTTCCACTGTACAGATGCCCTCGGGCATTCCGGTTGCGACAGTGGCAATCGACGGGGGTGCCAATGCCGCTTTGCTTGCTGCGGAGATTCTCGCCGTCACCGATGCGGAACTTGCCGCAAGGCTTGACGCAAAGCGCCGCGCGGACGCCGAAAAGGTGCTCGAGAAAGACAAAACAATTTCGGAAAGATTATAATTTTCAAAGACAGAGGAGAAAGAACAATGGAAAAGACGGTACAGCTCTATGAGGGCAAGGCAAAGAAGGTTTTTGCAACCGAGCAGGACGACCTTGTGATCGTTTCGTACAAGGACGACGCCACCGCGCTCGACGGTCTCAAGAAGGGGACGATTGCGGGCAAGGGCGCGATTAACAACAGAATGTCGAACTACCTGATGCAGCTGCTTGAAAAGCAGGGCGTGAAGACGCATTTCGTCGAGGAATTAAACGACCGCGAGACGGTCGTCAGAAAGGTTTCGATCGTGCCGCTCGAGGTCATTGTCAGAAACATTTCGGCAGGCTCGTTTGCCAAGCGCTACGGCGTTGCCGAGGGGATCGTCTTCGACGAGCCGACCATTGAATTCTCCTACAAGAACGACGAATTGCACGACCCGCTCATCAATTCGTACCACGCGCTTGCGCTGAAACTCGCAACCAAGGAAGAAATCGCGACGATCAAAGAAATGGCGTTCAAGGTCAACGAGGTGCTGAAAGAATACTTCCTTACGCTCGGCGTCAAACTTGTCGACTTCAAACTCGAGTTCGGCAGACTGGCGGACGGCACGATTGTGCTTGCCGACGAAATCTCGCCCGACACCTGCCGCTTCTGGGACGCAAAGACGAACGAGAAGCTCGACAAGGACCGCTTCCGCCGCGACATGGGCGGCGTTGAGGACGCCTACAAGGAAATGATGCACCGCGTATTCGGTTAATTCGGTTTGGGAGAGCTTATGCAGAAACTCAGAGAAGAATGCGGCGTTTTCGGTGTCTTTTGCAGCGATGTGCAGGAGGTCGCGCAGACGACCTATTACGGGCTGTTTGCCCTCCAGCACAGGGGGCAGGAGTCCTGCGGCATCGTGGTCAACGATGACGGCGTATTTACGACCTACAAGGACATCGGGCTTGTCAACGACGTCTTTACCGAGCGGCGGCTGAATGCCCTCGGCAAGGGCAACATGGCGGTCGGTCATGTACGCTACGGCACGACGGGTGCGACCGACCGCAACAACGCGCAGCCGATCGTCGTCAACCACATCAAGGGCAGAATGGCGCTGGCGCACAACGGCAACCTGACCAACTCGTTTGAACTGCGCGAGCAGCTTGAACTCAAGGGCTCGATTTTCCACACGACGTCGGACACCGAGGTCATTTCCTATATCATCACCGAGGAGCGGCTGACCGCGCCGACGATCGAGGCTGCGGTACGCCGCGCGATGGAGCGCATCAAGGGCGCGTATTCGCTCGTCATTATGTCGCCCTCCAAGCTGATTGCGGCGCGGGACATCTACGGTTTCCGCCCGCTCTGCTACGGGCAGACGCCCGACGGGCGGTACATCGTCGCCTCCGAGAGTTGTGCGCTTGCCGCCGTCGGTGCGGAGTTTATCCGCGACGTCGAGCCGGGCGAAATCGTCGTCTTTTCGAGAGACGGCGTGAAGAGCATCACCGACCTCTGCGGCAGGGTCGAGCCGCGCCGCTGTGTGTTTGAATATGTCTACTTTGCACGCCCCGATTCGGCAATCGACGGGTGCAGCGTGCATGAAGCGCGCGTCCGCGCGGGCGAATTTCTCGCCATGCAGCACCCCGTCGACGCGGACGTCGTCATCGGCGTGCCCGATTCGGGACTCGACGCGGCACTCGGCTATTCGAAACAGTCGGGCATTCCGTATGAAATCGGTCTGATTAAGAACAAATACATCGGCAGAACCTTCATCTCGCCCGGGCAGTCGAGCCGGGAGGACAAGGTCAGAATCAAGCTCAACCCGATTTCGAGCGTCGTGCGCGGCAAGCGGGTTGTCCTCATCGACGACTCCATTGTCCGCGGCACGACCAGCGAGCGAATCGTCCGTCTCGTGCGCGACGCGGGGGCAACCGAGGTACATATGCGCGTTTCCGCGCCCCCCTTTATGAATCCCTGCTACTACGGCACCGACATTGATTCGCGCGACCACCTGATTGCCTGCCGCTACACGGTCGAGGAGATTGCCGCGAGCATCGGCGCGGATTCCCTCGGGTATTTAAGCGTTGAAAATGTGAAGAAGATTGCCTGCCTTGACCCGACGCGCGGCTACTGCACCGCCTGCTTTGACGGCGATTATCCCACCGAGATTCCCACCGAGACCCGCAAGAGCCGGTTTGAGGGGAAGATTTCGGATTCCGATAAGTATAAAGATAAAGGAGCGACCGAACATGAATAAGAATTCAAGATCCGAGGCATACGCCGCAGCCGGCGTCGACATCACCGCGGGGTACAAGGCGGTCGAACTGATGAAGAGCCACATCGCGCGGACCGCGACCCCCGGTGCCTGCTCCGACGTGGGCGGCTTCGGCGGCTTGTTTGAACTGGACATGACCGGCATCACAAAGCCTGTACTTGTCAGCGGCACCGACGGTGTCGGCACAAAGCTAAAGCTCGCGTTCCTCATGGACAAGCACGACACGGTCGGCATCGACTGCGTTGCCATGTGCGTCAACGACATCATCTGCTGCGGCGCAAAGCCGCTGTTCTTCCTCGACTATATTGCCTGCGGCAAGAATGTGCCCGAGCGCATCGCGGACATCGTCAAGGGCGTCTGCGACGGCTGTGTGCAGGCGGGCGCGGCGCTGATCGGCGGCGAGACCGCCGAGATGCCCGGCTTTTACCCCGAGGACGAGTACGACCTTGCGGGCTACAGCACGGGCGTTGTCGACCGCGACAAAATCATCGACAACAAGACGATGCGCGAGGGCGACGTGATTCTCGCCCTGCCGTCGAGCGGCGTGCATTCCAACGGTTTTTCGCTGGTGCGCAAGGTCTTTGACGTCGAGCACGCCGACCTGACCTCGCCGCTTGCGGCGCTCGGCGGCAAATCGCTCGGCGAGACGCTGCTTGCGCCGACGAAAATTTACGTCAAGCCGATTCTCGCCCTGCTTGAAGAAGTCAAAGTCAAGGGCATTTCGCACATCACGGGCGGCGGCTTCTATGAAAACATTCCGCGCAGCATTCCCGACGGGCTCTGCGCCGAAATCGACCGCGCCGCAGTCCGCATTCTGCCGATTTTCGACCTCATCGCCAAGACCGGCAACATCTCGGAGCGCGATATGTTCAACACCTTCAACATGGGCGTCGGCATGAGCGTCGTCGTGGCGAAGGAGGACGCCGAGCGCGCGCTGGAAATCCTGCACGCGGCGGGCGAGGACGCATATATCCTCGGCAAGGTGATTGCCGCGGACGAAAAAATCATCATTCGGTAAGGGCGGCGCGATGAAAGAGAAAGCGAAAATCGCCGTCCTCGTTTCGGGCGGCGGCACGAATCTGCAGGCACTCATCGACGCCGGGCAAAGCGGCATTCTGCACAGCGGGGAAATTACGCTTGTCGTCTCCAATAAGGAGGACGCGTTCGCCCTTACGCGGGCGAAAAAAGCCGGGATTCCGACCGCCGTACTGCCGAAGAGCGAATATCCGAGCGGCGAAGCCTTTGAGGCAAAGCTCACCGAACTTCTTGAGGAAAACGGCATCGACCTGATTGTCCTCGCGGGCTTTATGCGCATTCTGAGCGCGCGCTTCACGGCGCACTTTGCACGGCGCATCATCAACATTCACCCGTCGCTGATTCCCGCGTTCTGCGGAGAGGGCTTTTACGGTCTGCGCGTCCACCGCGCCGCGCTCGAACGTGGCGTCAAGGTGACGGGGGCGACGGTGCATTTCGTCAACGAGATCCCCGACGGCGGGGAAATTATTCTGCAAAAAGCCGTTGCCGTTCTGGACGGCGACACGCCCGAGACGCTGCAAAAGCGGGTCATGGAAGAAGCCGAGTGGATTCTCCTGCCGCAGGCGGCGGAGAAGGTCTGCAAGGATATGCTTGCGAAAAAGGGAGAACAAAATATGAATGTCTATGCAACAAGCGATATAGCCGAGCTGATTCGCGACAACCCCTATGTGGGGCGCGGCATCGTCATCGGCAAAACCCCGAATGGAAAAAAGGCGGTTGCCGCCTACTTCATCATGGGGCGGAGCGAAAACAGCCGCAACCGCGTCTTTGCCGAAAAGGACGGCGCACTCTTCACCGAGCCGTTTGACGCGTCCAAGGTCAAGGACCCGAGCCTGATTATCTACGCCGCCGTGCGCACGTATCAGAAGCATCTGATCGTCACAAACGGCGACCAGACCGACACGGTATACGAGGGACTGCAAAGCGGTCTTTCCTTTGCGGACGCGCTTGCAAAGCGTGCGTTTGAGCCCGACGCGCCGAACTTCACCCCGCGCATCAGCGGGCTGCTCACCTTTGAAAACCGCGATTTTTCCTATCAGATGAGCATTCTGAAAAGCATCGACGAAGCGGGCAGCGATTGCGCAAGATACACCTTTGCCTATCCGTCGACGCCCGGTCTCGGACACTTCATTCACACCTATATCGGGGACGGAAATCCCCTGCCGACCTTCTGCGGTGAGCCCGAGCGGGTCGCCACCGAGGACGGCATCGACGCCTTTACCGACAAGCTCTGGAATGCGCTGAATGCCGAAAACAAGATTTCCCTCTATGTCCGTTATACCGACCTCGAAACCGGCATTGCCGAGACCCGCATTGTCAACAAGAACCGATAAGGAGCGTACATCGTGAAAGAATTTGAACTGAAATACGGCTGCAACCCGAATCAGAAGCCCGCAAGAATCTATATGGAGGACGGCAGCGATTTGCCGATTGAGATTCTGAACGGCAGACCCGGCTACATCAATTTTCTCGACGCGTTCAACGCGTGGCAGCTTGTCAAGGAATTAAAGCAGGCGCTCGGTCTGCCTGCGGCGACCTCGTTTAAGCACGTCAGCCCGACCTCCGCCGCAGTGGGACTGCCGCTGTCGGACACGCTGAAAAAGGCTTGCTTTGTCGACGATGCCGAGGACCTCGACGCATCTCCCTTAGCCTGCGCTTACGCGAGGGCGAGAGGCACCGACAGAATGTGCTCGTTCGGCGACTGGGTCGCGCTCTCCGACGTCTGCGACGTGACGACGGCGAAGCTCATCAAGCGCGAGGTTTCGGACGGCATCATCGCGCCCGGCTACGAGCCCGAGGCACTTGAAATCCTCAAAACCAAGAAAAAGGGCAACTACAACATCGTGCGCATCGACCCCGACTATGTTCCCGCCGAGAAAGAGCGCAAGCAGGTGTTCGGCATTACCTTTGAGCAGGGCAGAAACAATTTCAAAATCGACGAAGACCTCCTCGGCAACATCGTTACACAGTCGAAGGCGCTGCCCGAAAGCGCGAAGCGCGACCTTATCGTTGCGCTGATTACGCTGAAATACACGCAGTCGAACTCGGTCTGCTACGCGGTCGACGGGCAGGCAATCGGCGTCGGCGCGGGGCAGCAGTCCCGCGTACACTGCACGCGCCTTGCCGGAACGAAGGCGGACACCTGGTTCTTGCGCCAGCATGAAAAGGTGCTGAATCTGCCGTTTCTGCCTACGCTCGGCAGACCCGACCGCGACAACGTCATTGACGGCTACATCAATCACAACGAGGAGGACGTCTGCGCGGACGGCGTATGGCAGCGCTACTTTACCGAGCAGCCCGAACCGCTGACCGAAGCCGAAAAGCGGGCATTCCTCGATAAAATCGACGGCGTTGCGCTCGGCTCGGACGCCTTCTTCCCGTTTGACGACAACATCGAGCGCGCGAAGAAGAGCGGCGTTCGCTACATCGCGCAGCCCGGCGGCTCGATTCGCGACGACCTTGTGACCGCGTGCTGCGACAAGTACGGCATGACGATGGCGTTTACGGGTATGCGCCTGTTCCACCATTAAACGAAAGAGGAGACTGCGATGAAACTACTTGTGGTCGGCGGCGGCGGCAGAGAACACGCCGTCATTAAAAAACTGCGCGAGAATCCGAGCGTGACCGAAATCTTCGCGCTCCCCGGCAACGGCGGCATTGCACACGACGCGACCTGCGTCGACATTGCCGCGACCGACGTCGCGAAAATCGCCGCGTTCGCTGCCGAAAACGGCGTGGACTATGCCGTTGTCACGCCCGACGACCCGCTTGTTCTCGGCTGTGTGGACGCGCTCGAAGCAAAGGGTATCCCCTGCTTCGGTCCGCGAAAGAATGCGGCAATCATCGAGGGCAGCAAGGTCTTTTCCAAAAACCTGATGAAGAAATACGGCATTCCGACGGCGGATTACGCCGTGTTCGACGCCCCCAAGGCGGCGCTCGACTATCTCGCGACCGCGCCGATTCCGACCGTCGTCAAGGCGGACGGACTGGCACTCGGCAAGGGCGTCGTTGTCGCGATGACCCGCGAAGAGGCAGAGGACGCCGTCCGGTCGATCATGCAGGACAAGAAGTTCGGCGCGAGCGGCAACCAAATCGTCATTGAGGAATTTTTGAGCGGTCCCGAGGTCTCGGTGCTGTCCTTTACCGACGGGCATACCGTCGTCCCGATGGTCTCCTCCATGGATCACAAGCGTGCGGGCGACAACGACACGGGGCTGAATACCGGCGGCATGGGAACAATCGCTCCAAATCCCTATTACACCGAAGAAATCGCCGCGGAGTGTATGGAGAAAATCTTTCTCCCCACGATTCACGCGATGAACGCCGAGGGCAGACCCTTCAAGGGCTGTCTCTACTTCGGACTGATGCTGACGAAGGACGGTCCGAAGGTCATCGAGTACAACTGCCGCTTCGGCGACCCCGAGACGCAGGTCGTTCTGCCGCTGCTCGAAAGCGATTTGCTCACCGTCATGCAGGCGGTGACAGACGAGCGGCTTGCCGACTGCGCGGTGCGCTTTGCAAAGAAGCATGCCTGCTGTGTGGTCATGGCGTCGGCGGGCTATCCCGCTTCTTACGAAAAGGGCTTTGAAATCACGATTCCCGAAGCCTTGCGCGACAGCGTATTCGTCGCGGGCGCAAAGCAAAAAGGCGGCGCACTCGTCACAAGCGGCGGCAGAGTGCTCGGCGTTTGCGCGGTCGCCGACAGCCTGAAAGAAGCAATCGGCGCGGCGTATGAAAAGGTCGGACACATTCGGTTTGACAACGCCTATTACCGCCGTGACATCGGCGCAAAAGCACTTCAAGCGGAGGAACAGTAATGGTATACAGAATTTTTGTCGAAAAGCGGCAGGGGCTTGCCAACGAAGCCGAGGAGCTGCTCGGCGAGGTCAGAAACCTGCTCGGGCTGCGTGCTGTGGAGAATATCCGCGTTTTCAACCGCTATGACGTCGAAAACCTCGATAAGACGCTGTTCGACTATGCGGTGAAAACCGTCTTTTCCGAGCCGCAGCTTGACTTGACCTATCCGTCGCTCGATTTGCCGGACGCGGCTGTATTCGCGGTCGAATACCTGCCCGGGCAGTTTGACGCGCGCGCCGATTCGGCGGCGCAGTGCATTCAGCTCATTTCGCAGTCCGAGCGTCCCGTCGTTCGTTCCGCCAAGGTTTACGCGGTCTACGGCGACGTTTCGGAGGGCGACCTTGCGCAGATTAAAAAATATGTTATCAACCCCGTCGATTCCCGCGAGGCGGCACTTGATCTGCCCGCGACGCTGGAAACCGCGTATTCGATTCCCGAGACGGTCGAGACGCTGAACGGCTTTACGGCGTATGAGGATGGCGAACTTTCGCGCTTTGTCGAAGCCTACGGGCTTGCGATGGACCTCGATGATTTGCGCTTCTGCCGCGACTATTTCAGAAGCGAGCATCGCGACCCGACAATTACCGAAATCCGCATGATCGACACCTATTGGTCGGACCACTGCCGCCACACGACCTTTTTGACCGTGATTGACGGCGTGCGGTTTGAGGACGAACTGCTGCAGCGCGCTTATGAGGATTACCTCGCGACGAGGACGGCGCTCGGCAGGACCAAGCCGATTTGCTTAATGGACCTTGCGACGATTGCCGCAAGATATTTAAAAGCACAGGGCAAACTCGACAAGCTCGACGAGTCGGAAGAAATCAACGCCTGCACGGTCAAAATCGACGTGACGGTCGACGGAAAGCGCGAGCCGTGGCTGCTGCTCTTTAAGAACGAGACGCACAACCACCCGACCGAAATCGAGCCGTTCGGCGGTGCGGCAACCTGCATCGGCGGCGCAATCCGCGACCCCCTGTCGGGCAGAGCCTACGTCTACGGCGCGATGCGCGTCACGGGCGCTGCCGACCCGACAAAGCCGGTTTCCGAGACGATTCCCGGCAAGCTGCCGCAGAGAAAGCTCGTCACCACGGCGGCGGCGGGCTATTCCTCCTACGGCAACCAGATCGGACTGGCGACCGGCATTGTTGACGAACTGTATCACCCCGGCTACGCGGCAAAGCGCATGGAGATCGGCGCGGTCATTGCCGCAGCGCCCTCTGCCAATGTGCGCAGGGAAGTGCCCGCCGCAGGTGACGTGGTCATTCTGCTCGGCGGCAGTACGGGCAGAGACGGCATCGGCGGCGCGACCGGCTCGTCCAAGGCGCACAACGCGCACTCGGTCGAGACCTGCGGCGCGGAGGTGCAGAAGGGCAACGCACCCGAGGAGCGCAAGCTGCAAAGACTGTTCAGAAACGAGACTGCCTGCCGCATGATTAAGCGCTGCAACGACTTCGGCGCGGGCGGCGTTTCGGTTGCGGTCGGCGAACTTGCCGACGGGCTGGAGATTGACCTCAACGCCGTACCGAAGAAATACGAAGGGCTGGACGGCACCGAGCTTGCCATCAGCGAGTCGCAGGAGCGCATGGCGGTCGTTGTCGAAAAGGAAAATGTCGACGCATTTTTAGCCCTCGCGCACAGCGAAAACCTGCAAGCCTGCCCGATTGCCGTCGTCAAGGACGAGCCGCGCCTCACCATGCACTGGAACGGCAAGACGATTGTCGACATCAGCCGCGAATTTTTGAACACCAACGGTGCGGAGAAGCACATCACGATTACCCCGAATGCGGCAAAACAACCGCAGAAGATTGTTTCGGGCGGCTTTGCGGAGAATATGAGAAGCCTTGCTTCGGACCTTGCCACCTGCTCGCGGCGCGGGCTTGCCGAGCGGTTTGACTCGACCATCGGCGCGGGCACGGTGCTGATGCCGTTCGGCGGCAAGCATCAGCTCACGCCGGCGCAGGCGATGGTGCAGAAAATTTCGGTCGAGAAGGCGCACACCGACGACTGCTCGCTGATGGCGTGGGGCTACAACCCGTTCGTCGCCGAGCAGAGCCCGTATCACGGCGCGTATCTCGCGGTCGTCGAATCGGTCTGCAAGCTGATTGCGAGCGGCGCGAAGTTTGAAGATGTTTATTTAACTTTCCAAGAGTATTTTGAGAAGCCCGGACACGACGGCGCACGCTGGGGACAGCCGCTCGCCGCGCTGCTCGGCGCATTTGAGGCGCAGAAGAATCTCGGCGTCGCGTCCATCGGTGGCAAGGACTCGATGAGCGGCTCGTTTGAACAGCTCGATGTGCCGCCCACGCTCGTTTCCTTTGCCGTGACGACCGAAAAGACGGGAAGCATCGTTTCGCCCGAGTTCAAGAAAGCGGGCAATCCGGTCGTTCTGCTCACGCCCGAGACCGACGAAAACGGTTTGCCGAAAACCGACTCGCTGCTTGCGGTCTTTGAGACCGTTCATACGCTGCTCGATAGCGGCAAGGCTGTGTCTTGCTATACGCTCGGACACGGCGGCGTTGCCGAGGCAGTGATGAAATGCGCGTTCGGCAACGGCTTCGGTTTTGCATTTGAAGAAGATTTGCGTGCCGAAGATTTGTTCGGCTGGAAGTACGGCGCGTTCATTCTCGAGCTTTCCGAAGCGGCAAAGGTCGGCAGGAAAGTCGGTCGCGTAACCGCGGAAAAGAAGTTTGTCTGCGGCGGCGAGGCGGTTTGCGCCGACGAAATTCTCGGACTGTACGAAAACAAGCTCGAGGGCGTTTACCGCTGCAATCTCCCCGACGACCGCGCGCCGGTCGAGACCTTCTCCTATGCGGCGGGCGTCCGTCCGTCGCCGCGCGTCAAGGTCGCAAAGCCGCGCGTGCTGATTCCGGTCTTCCCGGGCACGAACTGCGAATATGACAGTGCAAAAGCCGTGCGCGACGCGGGCGGCGAGCCTGAAATCTTCGTCTTGAACAACCGCACGCCCGAGGACATTCGCGAGAGCATCGACGCGTTCGCCGCAAAAATCGCCGCGTCGCAGATGATTTTCCTGCCCGGCGGCTTTTCCGGCGGGGACGAGCCGGACGGCAGCGGCAAGTTTATCACCGCGTTTCTGCGGAACGCCAGAATCAAGGAGCGCGTGACCGAGCTGCTCGAGGACCGCGACGGTCTGATGTGCGGTATCTGCAACGGCTTCCAGGCGTTGATCAAGCTCGGGCTTGTCCCCTACGGCAAAATCATCGACACCGATGAGAATTGCCCGACGCTGACCTACAACACCATTGCGCGCCACCAGTCGAAGATTGTGCGCACGCGCATCGCGTCGAACAAGTCGCCGTGGCTTGCCCTGACCGAGGTCGGCGAGGTCTACAACGTGCCGATTTCGCACGGAGAGGGCAGATTCCTCGCCTCGGAAGAACTGGTGCGAAGCCTTGCGGCAAACGGGCAGATTGCGACCCAGTATGTCGACATCGACGGCAATGCGTCGAGCGACATTCACTTCAATCCCAACGGCTCGGTGTATGCGATTGAGGGCATCACCTCGCCCGACGGCAGAGTGTTCGGCAAAATGGGACACAGCGAGCGTATCGGCGACGGACTGTACAAGAATGTTCCCGGCAGCTATGACAACCGTATGTTTGAAGCGGCGGTGCTGTATTTCAAATAATTGTGAAAAAATGCCTACAGCCACAACTTTTATGGTATAATGTACCGAGCAACCACCTAAGGAGAATGAAAAAATGACCAAAACCACCGTATTTACCGGCGCGGCGACCGCCATCATCACCCCGCTTGACGAAAACGGCGTCGACTACGAAAAATTCGGCAGACTGATTGACTGGCAGATTGAGTCGGGCATCAACGCGCTGGTCGTCGCGGGGACGACGGGCGAAGGCTCGACCCTGACCGACGAGGAGCATCGCGCGGTGCTGCACTACGCGGTACAGCGCGCCGACGGCAGAGTGCCGATTATCGCGGGCACAGGCTCGAACGACACGGCGTATGCCGTTGATTTGTCGCGCTATGCCTGCGGCATCGGCTGCGACGCGCTGCTCGTTGTCACGCCCTATTACAACAAGGCGACCCAAAAGGGTCTGATCAAGATGTACACCGAAATCGCGGACGTTTCGACCAAGCCGCTGATTCTGTACAACGTCCCCTCACGCACGGGCTGCAACCTCGAGCCGTCGACCTACGCCGCGCTCGCCGAGCACCCCAACATCGTCGGCATCAAGGAGGCAAACGGCAATATCTCGAAAATCGTCGAGACCTTTGCGCTCGTCGGCGACAAACTCGATATTTATTCGGGCAACGACGACCAGATCGTGCCGATGATGGCAATGGGCGGCAAGGGCGTGATTTCGGTGCTGTCCAACCTCATGCCCGCCGAGACTGCGGCACTCTGCAAAAAGGCGCTCGACGGCGACATCGCGGGCGCGGCAAAGCTGCAGTGCGAATATCTTTCGCTCATCAATGCGCTGTTCTGCGAGGTCAACCCGATTTCCGTCAAGGCGGCGATGGCGGCGATGGGTTGGTGCAAGAATTATGTCCGTATGCCGCTGACGCCGATGGAAGAGGAGCATGAGAAGAAGCTGCTCGACCTGATGCGCGGGCACGGGCTTCTGTAAGGAGCGTTTATGAACTTTATCGTACATGGCGCATCGGGGAGAATGGGCTGCATTCTCACCGAGGCAATCCGAGACGGCGGCAAGCACGGGATTGCCGCGCTCGTCAGCCCCGAGTGGGCAGACGCGCCCGAAGAGAAGCGGTATGCCTCGCTTTCGGGCGTCAGTGCCGCCGCCGACTGCGTCATTGACTTTTCAAACCATGCGGCGACGCGTGAGCTTCTTTTGTGGTGCGAGGAGAAGAATCTGCCGCTCGTCCTTGCGACGACCGGACATACCGCCGACGAGCGCGAGGCGATTGCCGGCGCGGCAGAGCGCATTCCGATTTTCTTTTCCGCCAATATGTCGGTCGGCGTTGCGGTGCTTGCAACCTTTGCAAAGACCGCCGCGGCACTCTTTCCCGACGCGGATATTGAAATCGTGGAAAAGCATCATCACAACAAACTCGACGTACCGAGCGGCACGGCGCTGCTGCTTGCCGACCGCATCAAGGAAGCGCGTACCGACGCGCAGTACGTCATCGGCAGGCATCTCGACGGCAAGCGGACAAAGACCGAAATCGGCATTCACGCGGTTCGTATCGGCAGCGAGGTCGGCACGCATGAAATTCTCATTTCGACCGGAAACGAAACGATTACTTTGAAGCACGAAGCTGAAAATCGCAAGCTGTTTGCCGACGGGGCGATTGCAGCCGCCGAATTTCTTGCGGGCAAAGCGCCCGGGCTGTATACCATGCAGGACATTGTCAGTTAGGAGAACATAGATGAACGCACAGGAAATCATCAACTATATCGCCACGGCGGAAAAGAAAACGCCGGTCAAACTCTATGTAAAAGAAAACCGCCCCGTCGACTTCGGCAGTGCCAAGGTGTTCGGCGCGGGGGACAAAATCGTCTTCGGCGACTGGAAGGAACTGAAGCCGATTCTTGAAGCAAACAAGGACGCCTTTGACGACATTGTCATCGAAAACGACTGCCGCAACAGCGCGATTCCGATGCTCGACAAAAAGGACATTCACGCGCGCATCGAGCCGGGCGCGATTATCCGCGAGCAGGTCGAAATCGGCGAGAACGCGGTCATCATGATGGGCGCGATTCTCAATATTGGCGCGGTCGTCGGCAGCGGCACGATGATCGACATGGGCGCGGTACTCGGTGGTCGCGCGACCGTCGGCAAGAACTGCCATGTCGGCGCGGGCGCGGTGCTTGCGGGCGTGATTGAGCCTGCCTCCGCAACGCCGGTCATCGTCGAGGACAACGTACTCATCGGCGCAAATGCGGTCGTCATTGAGGGGTGCCACATCGGCGAAAACGCGGTCGTCGCCGCAGGCGCGGTCGTCATTGAGGACGTACCCGCCGACACGGTAGTCGCGGGCTGCCCGGCACGCGTCATCAAGAAGCGCGATGCGGCGACAAACTCCAAGACCGCGCTTGAAGCCGCACTGCGCACCATTTAACCGTTGACTTTCGAGGTAAGAACCATGCAAGAGGAGCGACACCCGCCGTTTACGGCAGAACAGGCAAAAGCGTGGCGCGAGATGATTCCCACGCCGTTTTACGTCTATGACGAGGCGGGCATTCGCGCCTGCGCGACCGATCTTTACAAGGCGTTTTCATGGAACAAGGGCTTTAAGGAATACTTCGCCGTCAAGGCGACGCCCACGCCCGCGATTCTCCGTCTGCTTGCGTCGCTCGGCTGCGGCGTCGACTGCGCCTCGCTCATCGAACTGATGCTTTCGGAAAAATGCGGAATCGTCGGAAAGAACATCATGTTTTCCTCCAACGAGACCCGCCGTGAGGAATACCGCGAGGCGGTGCGCCTCGGCGCGATTGTCAATCTCGATGACCTGACGCAGATTGAAAACCTGCGCGCCGCCTGCGGCACACTGCCCGACACGGTCTGCTGTCGGTACAACCCCGGCAAATTTCAGATTACGAACGACATTATCGGGCATCTTGCCGACACGAAATTCGGTATGCCCGAGGAGCAGCTCATCGAAGCCTTCCGCAATCTCCGCGACGGCGGCGTTCGGCATTTCGGCATTCACGCAATGCTGGCAAGCTGCTCGCTCGAGGAGACCTATTATCCGAAGCTTGCGCGGGAGCTGTTTTCGCTTGCGCTCCGCGTGCGCGAGCAGACCGGCGTTGCCGTCGAATTTATCGACCTTTCGGGCGGCATCGGCATTCCGTACCGCCCGGGTGAACAGGCGGTCGATATTTTCGCCGTCGGCGCGGGCGTGAAAGAAGCCTATGACGAAATTCTCCTGCAAAACGGCATGGAGGTTTCGATTTTCACCGAGCTCGGCAGATACATGACCGGCCCTTACGGCTATCTTTTGACGAGCGTCATCGGCAAAAAGCATACCTATAAGGAATACGTCGGCGTCGACGCCACCGCCTGCGACCTGATGCGTCCGGCGATGTACGGCGCGTATCACCCCATCACCGTCCTCGGCAGGGAAGACGAAGAGAAAACGCTTGTCTGCGACGTGGTCGGCTCGCTTTGCGAGAACAATGACAAATTCGCCGTTGACCGTCCGCTTCCGCCGACCGAACTTGGGGATATGCTCGCTATCGGTGCTGCGGGGGCGCACGGACGTTCAATGGGCTACAACTATAACGGCAAGCTGCGCTGCGCGGAATTTCTGCTGAAATCCGACGGCAGTCTTGTGAAAATCCGCCGCGCGGAAACGCCCGAGGACTATTTTGCGACGCTGGATATTGACCCCGCGTTCGGTATCTGAAAGGATTTTCGCATGAAAGAATTTCTGAACACCGCGCTGTACGGGGCATCGCACAGCGCGATTCGGCAGTATACCGCGCTTGCCGCACAAACGCCGGGCTGCATCGGGCTGACGCTCGGCGAGCCGGATTTCGACACGCCGACGGTCGTGCGCGACGCGGCGCACGCTTCGCTCGAAAATCACGAGACGCACTATATTGCCAACAACGGCGCGTATGCGCTGCGCGAGAAGATTGCGGCGTTTGAGCGCGAAAAGCACGGTCTCGACTACGCTGCGGACGAGGTTATCGTGACCGCAGGCGCGACCGGTGCACTCTTTACGGCGCTGTTCGGTATTCTGAATCCGGGCGACGAGGTGATTATCCCGACGCCCGCTTTTGTGCTGTATGCCGAGATTGTCAAACTCTGCCGCGGCGTTCCCGTCTTTCTCGATACGTCGCCCGACGGCTTTCAGATTCGCGCGGAGCGGCTGAACGCTTGCGTGACCGGGAAAACAAAGGCGATACTCCTCAATTCCCCGAACAATCCGACCGGCTGCGTGCTGGATTCCGAGAGCCTGCAAGCCGTGCGCGCCGCAGTCGAGGACAAGCCGATTTTCGTCGTCTGCGACGACGTGTACCGTCAGCTTGTCTATACCGAAAATTATCATTCGTTTGCCGAATTTCGCGAGTTGAAAAAGCAGATTCTCCTCGTGCAGAGTTTTTCCAAGCCCTATGCCATGACCGGCTGGCGCGTGGGGTATCTCATGGCGGATGCGGCGATTCGGGAGCGGCTGGAACTGATTCACCAGTTTTCGGTCGTTTCGACGCCCGCGCCCTTTCAGAACGCCTGCGCAACGGCGCTCGACTGCGACGTCAGCAACTTTCTCGAAACCTATCGGAAGCGGCGGCGGTATGTCCTTGACAGGCTGGCGGAAATCGGGCTGCCCGTCACCCTGCCCGAGGGCGCGTTCTACGTTTTTCCGTCGATTGCGCACTTTGGGCTGACCTCGTCCGAATTCTGCACGCGCATGATTCGCGAGGGCAAGCTCGCCGCAACGCCGGGCAGTTGCTTTGGCGGCGAGGGGCATATCCGGCTGTCCTATTGCTACAGCGACGAAATTCTCGCCGAGGGCATGGACAGACTGCAAAGATTCGTCGAATCGCTCAAATAACCGAAAGGAGGCGCGGCGATGGAACCTGATTTTTTGACAGAGGCAAAGCGTCTCTCTGCGGACATCTGCCGCGTGCGGGCGTCGATTCACCGCTTTCCCGAACTCGGCAACCGCGAATTTAAGACCGCCGAGACGGTCGAAGCCTTTCTGCACGACTGCGGCATTGAGACGGTGCGCCTCTGCGAAACGGCGGTCATGGGGATTCTGCGCGGTGCAGGCGGCGGCAAGGCGGTTGCGCTGCGCGCGGATATGGACGCGCTGCCGATTTGCGAACAGACCGGCGCGGATTTTTCCTCCGAGACCGACGGCGTGATGCACGCCTGCGGACACGACGTGCACACGGCTGCACTGCTCGGCGCGGCAAAGCTGCTCAGCCTTTACAGAGAGCGGTTTTGCGGCGAGGTGCGCTTTTTGTTTGAGCCCGACGAGGAGGGGAGTGGCGGCGCCGAACGCATGATTGCGGCGGGTGCGCTGCAAGGTGTCGACGCGGTGTTCGGCGCACACGTCTCGCCCGAACTGCCCGCAGGCAAGGTCGGCGTCCGCTTCGGCAAGTTCTACGCCGCGTCGGACGTGTTTACCGTGACGGTACACGGCAAAAGTGCGCACGGTGCAGAGCCGGAGAAGGGCATCGACGCGCTCTCTGCCGCCGCGCAGATGATTCCGCGGCTGAAAGCCCTGCCCGAAACGCGCGGCGGCGACCGCGCCGTCCTTTCGGTCGGCAGTTTTCACGCGGGGACGGCGGGCAACATCATCGCGGACAAAGCCGAATTTTCGGGCATTATCCGCACGCTCGGACGCGAAAATCGGGCGGCAATGAAAGACGCATTCCGCAAAACCGTGCATGACATCGCAAAGAAATGCGGCGCGACCGCCGAAATTTTGCTCCGCGAGAGCTACGGCGGGGTCGTCAATGCCGATGCCGAAACCGAGTTCGTCCGCCGCACGGCGGTCGATTGCCTCGGCGCGGACGCGGTCTGCATTCTCGATAAGCCGACCATGACGACCGAGGATTTCGGCTGCTTCCTCGACGTCGTGCCGGGGTCGTTTTACCACATCGGCGCGGGCTGCACGGCACCGCTCCATTCGCAGGCATTTCTGCCGAGTGACGACGCACTGCTCACCGCCGCCGCACTGCACGCGGCGGTTGCCTATGCGTTTCTGACCGAATAATTGTCCTATTGCCGCCCGCTTTGCAAAAACGCAAAGCGGGCGGCTTTTTGCGTTGCACCATGCCCGAAAAGCAGTAAAAACAGTTGTATCTACGATTATTTTTAGTAAATTGATTGCTTTTTTGCATTGTTTTCCCATACCGCTGTGTGTATAATAGAGGTGTTGAAGATTCCTTTTCGGCAAGGAAAAATGAACGGAGGAAGACAATGAAAAAACTCTTTTCGATTGCGGCGGTGCTTTGCCTTGCGCTTGCGCTGCTTGTGACGGCGTCCGCCGAAACGACGAATGCAAATGCGGCAAACGGGCTTTACGCGCTCGGGCTGATTCAGGGCTACAGCGAGGGCGGAAGCGATTTCGGTCTCGACGACAACCTGACCCGTGCACAGGCGGTCGTTCTGTTGGAACGCTACCTCGGCGTATTTGAAACGGCAAAGAGCGAAAATGCGAAAGCACCCTTTGATGATGTGCCCGAATGGGCTGCGCCCTATGTCGGCTACGCCACGGCAAATAAACTGGTCTCGGGCAAAAAGGACGCTCTTGGCAGAGTCTATTTTGACCCCGATGCCGCCATCAGCGAGCCGGAGTTCCTGACGCTCCTGCTGCGCGCGATGGATTATGCCGACAAAAACGACGGCAGCGGCGACTTTATCTGGAGCGACCCCTTTACGCTTGCGGGAAAGCTCGGCTTGGTTGTAAATACGGCGGCGCGTGCCGATTTCAAGCGCGGCGACGCCTTTCTCATCTGTTGGAACGCGCTCGGCGCGAAGAGCAAGACCGGCAAGGGCATTGCCGACCGCCTGACCGAGCAGAACGTCTTTAAAGAGGAGCAGTACACAATGGCAAAGAAAATCGCCGCGGGCGAAAAGATTACGGTCGTCTGCGTCGGCGACAGCATCACGCAGGGCACGGGTGCGAAGAATTCGGCAAACTACTATCCGTCTCAACTTCAGAAGCTGCTCGGCGACGGCTTTAAGGTGGTCAACTGCGGCAAAGCGAGTGCTTACGTTATGTCGCCCGAAAGCGAGTACAACGTCAAGGCGTCCACGCCCGAACTGTGGTACAAGAATACCGCGCAGTATAAGACGGCGATGGCGTCAAACCCCGACATCATCATTGTCATGCTCGGCACAAACGACGCGCGCAGCATGAGCGAGGGCGCGGCGAAGGACGACTTTGTCAAGTGGTACAAGGACTTGATTTCGGATTTTCAGTCGCTTGAATCAAAGCCGCAGATTTATCTCTCGACGATGATTCCCGCGGTCAACGGACATACGACCTATCAGGGCACGTCGTGGATTCTGCCCGACGTCATTCGCGAGATTGCGGACGAGCTGAAGCTTCCGCTTGTCGACACGGCGGAGAATGTCGGCGATTATTATACCGGTCTGCTCGCCTACGGCGACAAGGTGCATCCCACCGACAAGACCTACCGTGCGCTGGCGGTCAACTTCTATAACGAAGTTTTTGGCGGTAAACTCGAGCTGCCGACGGTCAAACAGGCGGAAAACGGGGTTGTCTTTGTCTCGGAGAGCGGCTCGATGGACAACGGCGGCACTTCGCCGAGCGATGCGGTGCAGACCCTGACCCACGCGGCGGCGATGCTCGCCGAAAACGGCGGCACGATTGTCGTCTGCGGCACGACTGCCGAGACGATTGTCGTCATGCCCGAAACCAAGGGGAGAATTACGATTACCTCGACCTACGGGGGTGTGGACTATGCAAAGACCAAGGGCGCAAAGCTCGAACTCGGCGGCACCTTTATGTTCGGCGGCGACTGCACGATTGAGAATGTCGACATTGTCTACAAGACAGATCGGAAGAGCGTC
>SFNW01000133.1 GCA_004554105.1 Clostridiales bacterium
AAGGAACTGCTCGAAGACGGGGAAGCCTATAAAAAGATGGCGCACGCCTCCAATCCGTATGGCGACGGCTTTGCATCGAAGCGGATTGCGGACGTTCTCTGCCGCGACTGAGTTTTGCCATGACCGTTATTGAGGTTCTGGACAAGGCGTCGGTCGAAAATCTGTTCGCGCCTTTGTCCTATGCGGCAGAGCGCGTCATCTACATCGGGCGCGACAGGCGTGAGATTGAACGCGAGTGCCGCGTTTATGCCGCGCTGTTTGCGGCGCGCGGAATGCAGACGCGCGTGGAATCGGTTGTTGTTACGCCGGGCGACGGAGCGCCCGAGATACTGGCTGCGTTGTTTCACGAACCGGATTCTTATTTGATTGACCTTGCGGGCGGCGACGAGGTTTTGCTGTTTTTGCTCGGGCAGGCGGTGGAGCGGGCGAAGCCCGCACAGGTTTCGCTGCATTACGGCAGTGCGCCGACGCATCGCTTTCTTTCGCTCGACGGCGCAAAACCGCTTTCCCCGAGAGAAAAGAATCCTTCGCTGAGTGTGGAGGAGACCGTGGCGCTGCACGGCGGGAGAGTCACGGGCAGCACCGACGTCGGCGCGCAGAAGCTGCCGGCAGACGGCATTGCCGCGCTGCTCGGCGACATCGACGCGATGTGGCGTATCAGCGCGGCGGATTCTTCCGCGTGGAATCGCCACGCGAACATTCTCTCGGCATTCGAGGCGCTCGGCTGTCGGCGCGGGCTGTCCTTTTCGCTTACTGCGCAGACTGCGCGGCGTGAGAAAAAAGAAAATGCCTATCGGCAGCTCTGCGAATTTCTGCCCGCGCTTGCGGAGGCGGGACTGATAGAGAAACTGCGCATCGGCGGCGGGGCAGTGGCGTTTGCCTATAAGAATCGCTGCGTACACGCCTGCCTGTGCCGCGCGGGACTGCTGCTCGAACTCAAGGTGTATCTGTCCGCGCTGCTTGCGAAAAATGCGGACGGCTCGCCCGTGTTTGCCGACGCGCGCACCGGCGTCGTCCTTGACTGGGACAGGCGGACGCGCGACGCCGCTACGGTCAACGAGGTCGACGTGATTCTGACGCGCGGTATGATTCCGATTTTCATTTCCTGCAAAAACGGCAGCGTCGGCGAGGACGAGCTGTACAAGCTCGCCGCAGTCGCGCACCGCTTCGGCGGGCGTTTCGCCAAAAAGGTGCTGGCGGCGACCGGACTGTCGGGCAACGCGCAGCGCGACGCCTATTTTACCCGCCGCGCTTCCGAAATGGGCATTGCCGTATGGCCCGATGTTCACACGCTGTCCCAAGAAGAAATATGCGCTTTGCTCGCCGCTCTTTGAGCTGCGACGGGGGTGCTGATAAAAATGCCGCACGGCTTGCAAAAACGAGCCGCGCGGCTTTTTTTGCGTTTGCGGCTAATTTAAATCGAAACGGATTTAATTTTTGAAAAGATTGAAGAATTGAATTTGAAAAACGGCAATTTGCGTTTGAAAATGTGGAATATTTCGCCTAAAAACGGCATGCGAACGTGGGCCGGAGGAAACAATCCCCATTTTTATCAGATGTGATTCTTAGTTTTTTGCATATTGCACAAAAAGCTGTTAAAAATACAAATAAGTCGGCTTTGGGAAAAGATAGAAAAACAGCCGAAAAAGGGCGTGGTAACAAGCATTTTCACAAAGGCGAGGGAAGCGGACCACTTTGTCAAATAAAAAACTTTTGTTCATCTTGACGAAAGTAGTGCCGATTGCTTGACACAATGGTGTGCAAATGCTACAATGAAGACAACAAGGGCGCGGGGAAAGCACCGCGCCGAATCCCGAGCAAAAGCAAAAATGCAAATTGAAAATCAGAAAGGGGTAAATTCTTATGAAATTTACGAAATTCCTCGCACTTGCGCTTTCGCTTCTGATGGTCGTCGGACTGTTTGCCGCTTGCGGCGAGAAAGCGCCCGCCATGACCGATCCCGCGGGCAGTCAGTCGACCGAAAAGACCGACGCGCCCGAAACGCCGGCGAAGCCCGTGACCCTGAAGTGGGCGTCCTGGGCACTGGCGGAAGAAAAACTCTATCCGACCTACGCCGCGATGGCAAACACCTTCATGGAAGCCAACAAGGACATCACGATTGAGATGGACGGCTCGCAGGCGTACTCCACTTACCTCGATCAGCTGATCGTCTCCGCAATCGGCGGCACGGCACCGAACGTCGCGCACATCAAGGCAGAGTGGCTGCCCCAGCTGCTTGAGACCGGTGCGGTCAAGTCGGTTGTCGGTATCTCCGATGCGGTCATGAACGACTATTCGGCAGGCGCAATCAGCGGCGTCACGGTTGACGGCGAGATGGTTGCAATGCCCTGGTTTGCAAACACCGAGGCACTCTTCTACAACAAGGCACTGCTTGAAAAGGCGAATGTCAAGGTTGAGGACATCAAGTCCTGGACCGACCTGCTCGCGGCTGCCGAAAAGGTCAGCGCACTCGGCGACGACATTTACGGACTTGCATTCCCCGACAGTGAGGTCGAGACCGGCGAGGGCTACAACATTCTTCCCGCGCTGTGGGCAAACGGCGGCGAGTTTATGAAGGACGGCAAGGTCACGCTCGACACCGAAGCGGGTATCAAGACCTATACGCAACTTCAGGAAGTTTTCCAGAAGGGACTTTCCCCGAAGGGCGCAACCCTGAAGGACCTGCGCAACCTGTTCGGTCAGGGCAAGATCGGCTTCTACTATGACCTCCAGGCAGTCATTTCGACCTGCGCTTCGGCGGCCGCCAGTGAAGAAGAGTTCTACAAGAACTTCGGCTGCATGGTGATCCCGGGCGCGGACGAGAACGGCTCCGGCTACCTCGTTACCCACCTGCTTGTCGTCTTTGACACGACGACCGACGAGCAGATGCCCGCAATGGCGAAATTCCTCGAGCATATGTCGAGCGATGTCGTCATCAATATCCTCTATGAGGCAGGTCAGGGCAAGATGTCCAGCCGCGCAAGCGTAAACGAGAAGGTCTTTGCAAATGCAGACGAGACCACGCAGGTTTACGTTAAGGCGATGGCAACCGCAAAGGATCTGCCCGGTACGCAGATCAGCCTCAGCGAGGCGGACACCATCATGGTCAAGGGACTTTCCAGAATCGCGAACGGCGAGGACGTCAAGACTGTCGTTTCGGCAATGCAGACCGAACTTCAGACACTTGCAGACAAGTAATTTCACATGAGTTGCGCCCCTTTCGGCGTGTCCGAAAGGGGCGCATTTTAAAATTCGGAGGTGTAAGATGGCAACGCAGGTCAAAAAAATGCCGAAAAAGCAGAATAAATTCGCCGCGGCCTTTTTCCGCCGCGACGTTGAGGGCAAATATCACATGAGCGACGGCTTCTTCGGCTTTTTGCTGACGGTTCCTGCCATTGCCGTGCTGCTCACGGTCATTGCCGCGCCGATTCTCAAGGGCGTGTACATGAGTTTCATGAACTACGGCATCAAGGAGGTCAGCGGCAAGGCGGCGCCTGTGTGGAACAATTTCAAAAACTACACGGATTTGTTTCATTCGGGCGGAATCAACGGCAACGTTGTCGAGTATTTCTTAACGACGCTGAACTTCGTATTTTGGACGGTCGTCGTGCAGTTCGTTATCGGGCTTGCGCTTGCGCTGCTACTGAATACCAAGGTCAAGGGCAGGGGCGTTTTCCGCGGACTGTTTCTCGTGCCGTGGACGATTCCGTCTGTCGTCGTCGCGCTGCTTTGGCGGTTGATGCTGAACAACAGCTACGGCATCATCAACTGGATGATGAATCGGGTTGGCATCATCGAGACGACCTCGTTTGACTGGCTGAACAGCCCGAATTTCGCCCTGCCTGCGGTCGTGATTGCCGCGGTATGGCGGCAGCTCCCATATATGATGGTCATGCTGCTTGCGGGACTGCAGTCAGTCGACCGCTCGCAGATTGAGGCGGCGCGCATTGACGGCGCGACCTTTATGCAGACGCTTCGCCATGTCACGCTGCCGACGATTCGTCCGGTTATCTTTTCGTCGATCTGGATTGCGATTATGAACAATTTCCAGATGTACACCATTATCCAGCTGATGACCGGCGGTGGACCGAACGAGGCAACCTACACGCTTTCGATTGCAGCCTATAAAAAGGCGTTCACCGACTACAACTTCGGTCAGGGCGCGGCAATCGGCGTCATGTGGTTGATTTTCTTAACCGTTGTGACCGTGATCATCAATAAGCTCAGCGCGAAGAGCGCCGAGAATCTGTAAGGAGGGAAGAAGAGTGACAAAAGTCGGTAAGACGAAAAAGGCTGCGGGGCAGGCTGTCAAATACCTTGCGCTCGCATTGCTCGTCGTGATTCTTCTGTTCCCGATCTGGTGGATGCTCGTCGGCTCGCTTCGCCCGTATTACACGCTCATCAGCCTTGACGACGTCGCATTCTATCCGAAGAATTTCACGATTGAAAACTATCTGAAAATCTTCTCGCAGGCAAAATATCTCCGCTATTTTGCAAACAGCTTTATCGTATCGGGCGGCACTGTTCTTGTGACGCTGCTGATTGCGATTCCCGCCGCGTATTCCTTCTCGCGCTTCAAGTTCGGCGGAAAGAGCGCGGTGCTCAGTGCCGTGCAGTCGGTGCAGATGTTCCCGATTGTCGTCATTCTGATT
>SFNW01000022.1 GCA_004554105.1 Clostridiales bacterium
GTGGCGACATGAAAGAAAACCTTTGCTTCGGAAAAGCGGATATTCTGCTCCCGAATTTTTTAAGCGACGCGAAACAGTGTGAAAAATGGGCGGTTGTCGCCTGTGACCAGTTCACCGGCGAGCCGGAATACTGGCAGCGGGCGGAGAACTTTGTCGGCGATGCGCCGAGCACGCTGCGCCTGATTTTGCCCGAAGCCTTCCTCGGCAGGGACAATGAAGCGCGCCTTCTTCAGATTTCCGCGGCGATGCGGGACTATCGGAAGAATGTCCTTGAAACCTACAAGAATGCGCTGATTTATGTGCGGCGCACGCAGTCGGACGGGAAAATTCGCCGCGGCATCGTCGGCGCGGTTGACCTTGAAGCATACGACTATGCGGTTGGCTCGACCTCGCACATTCGCGCGACCGAGGGGACTGTACTTGAGCGAATTCCGCCGCGTGTCGCGGTGCGCAGAGCCGCGACGCTCGAAGCGCCGCATGTCATGCTGCTGATTGACGACCCCAAGGACGGTGTAATCGGTGCGCTTGAAGCGCGGCACGGTGAGATGCAAAAACTCTATGACTTTGAACTGATGCAGGGCGGCGGCAGACTGGAGGGCTATCTGCTTGACGGCGGCACGGCAGATGCGGCACTTGACAGAATGACGGCACTGTTTGCCGAAAACGGCTCGGAGCTGTTCTTCGCCGTCGGTGACGGCAACCATTCGCTCGCCAGTGCAAAGGCGCGGTATGAGGAAATCAAGATGCAGCTCGGCGCCGACGCGGCGAAGCGTCACCCGCTGCGCTACGCGCTCTGCGAGGTGGTCAATCTGCATGACACCGCGCTTGAATTTGAGCCGATTTACCGCCTTGTAGAGACCGACGCGCCCGAAGAATTGCTTTGCGCGCTGCGTGAACACGGCAAAAGCTGCGGCGCGGGGAAACAGTTCGTAGAGTATGTCGGCGCGGCGGGAAACGGCAGAATCGACCTCGGGGCGGGGACGCACACACTGACGGTCGGCACGCTGCAAAAATTCCTCGACGCATATATCAAAGCGCACGGCGGCATCACGGTCGATTACATACACGGAGAGAAAACGCTGCGGCGGCTTGCCGCAAAGCCGGGGCGAATCGGCTTTTTGTTCGACGGCATCCGCAAGGAGGAGCTGTTTCCCTCGGTCGAGGCGGACGGCGCGCTGCCGCGCAAAACCTTTTCAATGGGACACGCCGAGGACAAACGCTACTATATGGAGTGCCGGGAAATAACAGAATCAAACGGGCAATGACCAAAACCGAACGGGAATTTTCCCGTTCGGTTTTTCATATCTTTTTATTACAAAATAATCGCGCAGGACACGACAGGGTTTTGCCGCCGCGCGGTCTACAATGGTGGCATGAGGTGATTGTATGGTTCGCGTCATCTACGGAGACGTTTTGCTGCTCGTGGATTTCTGCATGAATTGCTTTGCGCTTTACATAACGGGATTTTTTCTCCGCCGCCGCATCAAGGGGCTCTGCCTTGTCGGCGCGGCTTTGCTCGGCGGAATCTACAACGTCGCCGAGATTATGCTGAATACCGACAATCTGCTTGCCAAGGCGACAAGCCTTGCGGTCGGACTTCTGATGTGCTACGTCGCGTTCGGCGGGTATAAATTTCTGCGCTCGGCTTTGATTTTCTTTGCCGTGTCCGCGCTGCTCGGCGGCTTGATGTACGGTGCGTACTATTTGCTCGGCAGTTTTCATTCCGATTTGTTCGGCAACCCGCGCGGGTATTCGTATACGCATATTCCGCTTTGGCTGTTTGCAACGCTTGCCGCCGTCAGTTTTGTTTTGGCGGTCGTCTTCTCCAAACTCGGGCGGGACGTGACCGACAAGCGGGAGGCGGAGATTGTTGTCGAAAACAAAGATGAAAAACGTCAGCTGCATTTATTGCTCGATTCGGGCAATCTCGTTCGCGAGCCGATCAGCGGCAAGTATGTTATTTTGGTCGGCATCGACGCGGCGATGCCGCTGCTCTCTGCCGAAGAAATCCGCGCACTGCGCGAGGGCGACGCCGAGTTTTTGCTGCGGCGGCGATTTCGCCTGATTTGTGCGACCGGCGTTGACGGCGTGCGGCGGACGCTGTACGGCTTTGCGCCGAAAAAGATTGTTTTGACCGACGGCAAGCGGCAGGCGGAACTTGACGCCTATATTGCCGTATCGCCGACCGAGCGCGGCTTCGGCGGCTTTGACGGCATCGCACACCCGTCCCTGATTGCATAAGGAGGCAACCGTGAAAAACTTACTGATTCGGATCAAACTGTTTTTTATCAGGCTGAAAATCAAGATTCTGCGCTCCTACGATTCGACCTTTTATGTCAACGGCGCAGATACGCTGCCCCCGCCGCTCAGCGCGGCGGAGGAGAGCGAGGCACTGAGTGCTGCCGCGCACAGCAGCCGCTACCGCAGTCTGCTGATCGAACACAATCTGCGGCTTGTCGTCTATATCGCGAAAAAATTCGAGAGTACCGGCATCGGCATCGAAGATTTGGTTTCCATCGGTACAATCGGACTGATTAAGGCAATCAACACCTTTAAGGCGGAGAAGAACAACAAACTCGCGACCTACGCCTCGCGCTGCATCGAAAACGAGATTCTGATGTACATTCGCAAAAACAGCGCAAAGCGTTGCGAGGTCTCCATCGAAGAGCCGCTCAGCGTCGATTGGGACGGCAACGAACTTTTGCTTTCCGATGTTCTCGGCAGCGACGAGGACATGGTGTACCGCAACCTTGAAAACACCGAGGAAAAGCGCGTTCTCCGCGCCGCGGTCGAGTCGCTTTGCCCGCGCGAAAAACTGATTATAGAACTGCGCTACGGGCTGAAAAGCGGCGGCGAAAAAACGCAGAAAGAGGTCGCCGATATGCTCGGCATTTCGCAGTCTTACATCTCCCGACTTGAAAAGAAAATCATTTCAAGGCTGAAATGCGAGGTCGCGGGAAAAATATAGCGAAAAATATTTGCAAAAACACTTGATTTTTTGAAAAGTATATGGTAACATAGAGCGTACTGTGATTACGAATGCAATGAGGTGAGAAAAATGAAGCAGGGTATTCATCCGGAATATAAAGTGATTACCGTAAAGTGTGCGTGCGGCGCAGAGTACACCACGCGTTCGACCAAGGACGACGTTAAGGTTGAAATTTGCTCCAAGTGCCATCCTTTCTTCACGGGCAAGCAGAAGTTCGTTGATGCCGGCGGACGCGTTGACAAGTTCAAGAAGCGTCTCAGCATGGTAAAATAAGCGACAGTATCGGCTTGAAACGGGTAAGTGAACGCTTTGCGGTCATTTGCCCGTTTGTTTTGTTTTTGGGGGGATTCTATGAACGAAAATCAGATTTCGGACGCGGTGCTTGTCGGCGTTGCGAAAAAGGGCGTTGACAACGGCGAGTGCGAACGCAGTCTCGACGAACTTGAACGCCTGCTTGACACGGCGGGCGGCAGGACGTTCGCAAAAATGATACAATCCAAGGAGACCGAAAATCCGAAAACCTGCATCGGCAGCGGCAAGCTCGAGGAGTTGAAAACGCTGTGCAAGGACAACGGAATCGGGCTTGTCGTCTTTGACACCGAACTGTCGCCGTCGCAGATTCGCAACATCGAGGACGCGCTTGACGGCGTCGATGTCATCGACCGCAGTATGCTGATTCTCGATATATTCGCGCTGCACGCGACGACGGCGGAGGGGAAATTGCAGGTTGAACTTGCGCAGCTTAAATATACCGCGCCGCGCCTTATCGGCAAGGGCAAGCAGCTTTCCCGTCAGGAGGGGCGTATCGGCACGCGCGGACCGGGCGAATCCAAACTTGAGACCGACCGTCGGCATCTGGCGCAGCGCGCCGCCGCGCTTGAGGAGGCACTTCGGGAGGTTGAACGCACGCGAGCGACCATGCGCGCGGCACGCGAGCGCAGCGGACTGAAAAAGGTCGCCATTGTCGGGTATACCAACGCCGGCAAGTCGACGCTGCTCAACCGTCTGACCGACGCGGGCGTGCTTGCGGAGAACAAACTGTTCGCCACGCTCGACCCGACGACGCGCCGCCTTGAATTGCCGGGAGGCACCGAGGTGCTGCTCTCGGACACGGTCGGCTTTATCCGCAAATTGCCGCACCATTTGGTCAAGGCGTTCCGCTCGACGCTGGACGAGCTGCGCTATGCGGATATTTTGGTCGTACTGGCGGACGCTTCGGACAGCGAGTGCGAGGAGCAGCTTCGCGTGACCGACAACCTGATTGCGCAGCTCGGCGCAGGGGACAAGCCTGTGCTTTATGCGTTCAACAAAGCCGACCTCGCCGAGGACGGTATGGCGTTTATCAGCGGTGAGACGCAGAACGCCGTTTTTATCTCGGCGCTGACCGGCATGGGCATCGACCGGTTTCTTGCCGTGCTCGAAGAACTCGCCAAGCAGGGGACGCGCCGCTGCACGCTGCGCATTCCGATGGCGGAGCAGGGAATTCTGAATCAGCTCTACCGTTTTGCAACGGTTGAAGATGTGCGCTACGAGGCGGATTTTGCCGAGGTGACGGCGGTGCTCGACACCCGCGCGCAGGGGATGTTCAAAAAATACATCGTATAAGGAAAGACAAGATGACAAATCGGGAGAGTTTGGCGGCGTATGTCACGCTCGGCGGCGAGGGAACTGCCGTTTTCGAGGAAAAACGCTCGGAATTTATCGGATATGCCGCGCATATTGCAAACGAGGCGGAAGCACAGGCGTTTGTCAAGCGCATCAAGGCAAAGCACCACGACGCGCGGCATAACGTGTTCGCCTATGTCTGCGGCGACAGCGTGCAGCGTTACAGCGACGACGGTGAACCGCAGGGGACGGCGGGCATTCCGGTGCTTGACGTGATTCGCAAAAGCGGAATTACCGACGCCTGCATTGTCGTCACGCGCTATTTCGGCGGCATTCTGCTCGGCGCGGGCGGGCTGGTGCGCGCGTATACCGCCGCCGCTAAGGCGGCGGTCGACGATGCGGGTATCGTGACTTATGAGCAATATGTCGAGCTTCGCGTTGTCCTTTCCTACGGCGATTACCGCAAGCTGCTTGCCAAGCTGCCCGCGTTCGGCACGCTGACCGACGCGACCGATTTTGCAAGCGAGGTGACGCTGGACATCGCCATGAAAGCGACCGAGGAAGCACGCTTCCGCGACGCGGTGCGCGAGCTGTTTGCGGGGCGCGTGGCGGTGGAAAAACGCGGCGAACGCTATGATAAGCAATAATTTTCAAAAAAATTACGCACAAAAGAGGAGTTTCCCTTTTTTGTGCGTATATTATTGTCGTAAAATGAACGAAACTTATAATTCGGACCGAAAGAAGGGATAATTATGGCGGAAAGGATCGCCGACATTTTTCTTGAGCGAGAGGAGCAGACACTTTCCCCCTATGCGTTTTTGACGAAGAATACGCGAGGACGCGATTATCCTTATGTGCCTTGCGAAAACCGCACCGAATTTCAGCGCGACCGCGACAGGATTATCCATTCCAAGTCGTTCCGCCGCATGATGCACAAGACACAGGTCTTTCTGTTTCCCGCGGACGAGCATTACCGCACGCGCATGACGCACACGCTCGAAGTGACGCAGGTCGCGCGGATTATTGCGCGCGCGCTGCGGCTCAACGAGGATTTGACCGAAGCCGCCGCACTCGGACACGACCTCGGACACACGCCGTTCGGACACGCGGGCGAGGTCGCCATGCAGCAGTGCTTTTCGCCCAATTTTACGCATTATAAGCAGAGCGTGCGCGTGGTTGAAAAACTCGAAAAAGACGGGCAGGGGCTGAACCTGACCTGGGAGGTGCGCGACGGTATTCTCAACCACACGGGCAAGTGCATGGCTTCGACGCTGGAGGGCGTCATTGTGAAGTTTGCCGACCGCATCGCCTATATCAATCACGACATCGACGACGCCTGCCGCGCGGGGATTCTTTCGCTCGACGATATTCCGAAAGAACTGCTCGAGGTGCTCGGACGGGGACACAGCGAGCGCATCAACCGCATGGTGACTTCGGTCATTACCGCGAGCGAGGGTAAGCCCGAGATCGCGTTTACCGATGAAGTCGGCGAGGCGACGATGGCGCTGCGCAAATTCCTGTTTGAGAATGTCTACACCAATCCGCTTGCCAAGTCCGAGGACAACAAGGCGCAGGAATTGCTTGCGCGTCTCTTTGAGTATTACGTCAAGCACCCCGATGAAATGCCCGAGCTTTACTATCGGAATACGAAAAACGAGCCGGTCGAGCGCTGCGTCTGCGACTTTGTCGGCGGCATGACCGACCGCTATGCGATTGACCGCTATACCGAGTTGTTTATTCCGCAGGTTTGGCGAGGCAAGCAGCTATGATTGACAACAATATCGTCGAAGAAATCAAGTCGCGCAACGATATTGTCGATTTGATTTCCTCGTATGTCAGCTTAAAGCGGGCAGGCTCGAATATGCTCGGGCTTTGTCCGTTCCATTCGGAAAAAACGCCGTCCTTTACGGTCTTTCCGGCACGGCAGGGCTATTATTGCTTCGGCTGCGGTGCGGGCGGTGACGCGATTACCTTCGTGCGGCAGATTGAAAACCTCGAATATGTCCCCGCGCTGGAATTTTTGGCGAAGCGGGTCGGCATTACGATTCCCGCCGACATGACGCGGCGCGGCGACGGCTTTGACCGCACGCGTATGCTGAATATGAACAAAGAGGCGGCGCGCTTTTTCCGCGAATGTCTGTTTGACCCCGAAATCGGCGCGCCTGCGCGCGCTTATTTTGAAAAGCGCGCGCTGAGCACTGCGACGATCAAGCATTTCGGACTCGGCTTTTCGCCGCCGGGCTTCTCGGCGCT
Source organism: Clostridiales bacterium (assembly GCA_004554105.1). GTDB lineage: Bacteria > Bacillota > Clostridia > Oscillospirales > CAG-272 > UMGS902. The sequence continues at coordinate 6,848 of SFNW01000022.1, forward strand.
GACCAAGCATCTGCACGACCTCGGCTACACCGACGCCGAGATGACGGCGGGCTTCTTATGCGGGCGAAGCAAAAAGACCGGCGCGCCGTTTGACTATTTCCGCAACCGTATCATGTTTCCCATTATCGATGTGTCGGGCAATGTCATCGCGTTCGGCGGTCGCGTCATGGACGACTCGACGCCGAAGTACCTCAACTCATCGGACACTCCCGTGTTCAAAAAGAGCCGCAATCTGTTTGCGCTCAACTTTGCGCGGACGGCGTGCGCCGAGGAAATGGTACTTTGCGAGGGCTACATGGACGTCATCGCCATGCACGCCGCGGGCTTTACCAATGCGGTCGCCACGCTCGGCACCGCGCTGACGCCCGAGCAGGCGCGGATCATGTCGCGGTATACCAAGCGGGTTTTGATTTCCTACGACAGCGACGCCGCAGGGCAGAAAGCCGCCAACCGCGCCATCGCTATTCTCGGCGAGGTGGGTCTGGACGTCCGCGTTTTGAAAATCGACGGGGCAAAAGACCCCGATGAGTTCATCAAAAAGTTCGGCGCGGATAAATTTCGCGCACAGCTCGCGGGCAGCGCAGGGAAGTTTGATTACAACATGAACAGCGTGCTTGCGCGCTATGACGTTTCGACGCCCGACGGTAAAATCAAGGCGTGCGCCGAACTGGCGGAGTTGATTGCCGGCATCTATTCGAGCGCAGAACGCGAGGTTTACATCGCCGCGGCTTCGGGGCGGCTCGACATTCCGGCAGAGAGTATTCGCGCCGACATCGAGCGCAAGATACGAAAACGAAAAAGCGAGTATAAAAAGCAGCAGTCGCAGAAAATCGTGCGGCAGAGCGCCGGCTACGGTGACCGCGTCAACCCCGATTACGCAAAGAATCTTGCCGCCGCCAAGGCGGAGGAAGCCGTCCTCGGTATGCTGCTCTTATACCCCGAGCACCGTGAGGCGGTGCGCCTCGGCAAGGTGAAACTTACCGCAGAGGATTTCTTCACCGAATTCGGCAAGCGCGTGTTCGGCGCGATTGCCGAAAACGATCAGGACGGCACGTTCAGCCCGTCTGTCCTCGGACAGTACTTCACGCCCGAGGAGGAGGGGCGCATCACGCGCATGCAGCTTTCCAGAAGCGAACTCAGCGACAACGGCGCAGCGGTGTTTGCCGAGAGTGTCGCCGCGCTGCGGCGCGAACGCCTCGCCGGCGAGGAAACCGGCGACGGTGTTGAAGACCTTTTGGATATTATCAAGGAAAAACGAAATACATAGTGCCTTTGGCATGAAAGGAAAACGGAATGAGCAACGAAACACAAAAGAAACCGATTGATATTAACGATCTGATTGAGCGCGGCAAGAGCAAAGGCTCGCTGACCAACGCCGAGGTCCTCGAAGTCATGGAGATGAACGACTGTGACATCGACCAGATGGAGAAAATCTACGAGCAGATTGAAAACAGCGGCATTGAAATCACCGGCTTTGACTCGGTGTCGATTGACGATATCGACGACATCGACGAGGACGACGAGGAGATTGACCAGCTCGAATCCGCCGAGGACATGGAGAAGATGCTCGCACAGGAGGGGCTTGCCATTGACGACCCCGTGCGCATGTATCTGAAGGAAATCGGTAAAATTCCGCTGCTGGACGCCGATCAGGAGATGAAACTCGCCGAGCGAATCAGTCAGGGCGACGAGCGCGCCAAAAACGAGCTTGTCGAGGCAAACCTCCGCCTTGTCGTCAGCATTGCGAAGCGTTACGTCGGCAAGGGCATGTTCTTCCTTGATCTGATTCAGGAGGGCAACCTCGGTCTGATGAAGGCGGTTGACAAGTTCGACTATCAGAAGGGGTATAAGTTCTCGACCTATGCAACCTGGTGGATTCGCCAGGCGATTACGCGCGCGATTGCAGATCAGGCGCGGACGATTCGCATTCCCGTTCACATGGTCGAAACCATTCACAAGGTTTCGCGGTATTCGCGCCAGCTGCTTCAGGAACTCGGACATGAGGCGACCGCCGATGAAATCGCGGAAAAGATGGGCATGAGCGCCGACAAGGTGCGCGAAATCATGAAAATCGCGCAGGACCCCGTTTCGCTCGAAACGCCGATCGGTGAGGAAGAGGACAGCCACCTCGGCGACTTCATCGAGGACTACGATTCTCCCGCGCCTGCGGAAACCGCGTCCTATGCGCTGCTGCGCAAGCACCTCTGCGCCGTTCTGCATACGCTGACGCCGCGCGAGGAGCACGTGCTGAAGCTGCGTTTCGGTCTGGAGGATGGCAGAACGAGAACGCTGGAGGAGGTCGGCAAGGAATTTGACATCACGCGCGAGCGTATCCGCCAGATTGAGGCAAAGGCACTCAGAAAGCTGCGTCACCCCAGCCGCTCCAAGCGTTTGAAGGACTATTTGGATCAGTGAGGATTCCTTCCCGACAACTTGACGAATATGCCTTGACACAGGCGCGTTTTTGTAGTAAACTTATAAAAGTCATTTTGGTTTTTTTACCTGCACAGGAGGATTTTTAGATGAGAAGGAAACTCATTTGTCTGCTGCTTTGCCTGACCGCCGCATTGCTTCCGATTGCGATGACCGGCTGCGGCTCCGACGACTCAACCGATACGACCGATGAGGAGGCTTCTGCGCGTCCCGCCGTTTCGATTAACCTTTGGCTGATTTCCGAAAAGGAAGTTTCCACCGAGACCGAGGCTGCAATCGAAGAGGCGTTCAACGAGATGACGCAGTCCAAATTTACGACGAAAGTCGACCTCGTTTACTTTACCGAGGACGAGTACTATGCGGCGCTCGACACCAAGCTGAAGACGGCTGCGGAGTATAAAGAAAACAACGCCGCATCGCAGATTGTTCTGCCCGGTATTGCCGAGTCCACGGAGGAGACCGAGGAGACGACGGCGGAGACGATTGTCAACGAACTCGGTCAGCGTCTTTTGAAGTATCCCGACATCGGCGAAGGACAGCTCGACATCATTCTCCTTTCGGGCAAGGATAAGCTGGAGGCGTATGCGTCTGCGGGTCAGCTTGCTTCGATGGACACCAATCTGAATTCGACGTCGAAAATTCTGAAAGACTACATCTATCCTTCTTTCCTCGAGCAGACGAAATATAACAAGAATACATACGCGATTCCGAACAACCATGTCATCGGCGAGTACACCTATCTGCTGGTTAACAAGGCACTTGCCGAAAAGTACTATATCGACACGGCTTCTCTCACCACCCTTGCAAGCTGCGCCGCATTGATTGAAGATATCGGCAAAAACGAGCCGGACGTCGCGCCGGTGCTCTCTTATGTCGACCCTGTCAATATGCACTATTGGCTCGGCGATGACTCGATGTCGATCTTTGCGTCCTATGTTCCCGCCGTTGCTACGCTCGGCAGCCGCACGACAATGCGTTCCGCGTTTGACACGATGAACTTTACCGACCATATGCTCTTCATGCAGAAGTGCAAGGACAACGGTTGGTTTGCAAAAGATCCTGAGAATACCGAGACCTTTGGCGTTGCCGTCATGACTGGCGACTATTCGCTGCGTGACCGCTATGCCGAGGATTACGAGGTCAAGGTGCTTTCGGTTCCGACGCTGACCGAAGAGATTGCTTATGAGTCGATGTTTGCCGTCACCTCTTATTCCGCAAACTTTGACCGCGCGATGGAGGTCATCACGCTGCTGAACACCAATGCCGAGGCGAAGAATCTCCTGCAATACGGTGTCGAAGGCGTACACTATGAGTTTGACGACGACGGTAATATGATTTATCTGAATGACAATTACCGCATGAACAATCTCTACACCGGCAATGCGCTGCTCGCGTACCCTGCGCCCGGTGAGGCTGCCGATATTCGTGAAAACGGCAAGGCGGCAAACCGTGATTCGAGAATTTCGCCTTACTTCGGCTTCTCCGATGTTGCGGACAGCATTGATACGGATCTGCTCGACGATATGCGCGAGCTTTCCGATGCGTATATTGAGAAAATGAACGCTTGCACGAGTGAAGCCGAGCTTGCCGCGTTCTTCGTGAACGTAAAGGGTGAACTGTATTCCGATGAGACCTATAAGGCGGCACTCAGCACCGCAGAAGATTCGGCTTCGCCCTACGCGGTATATTCGAGATGGTTTGAAAAACTCTGGCCTTCTGCCGAATAAGTTTTCGTATGAAAAAAATCCCTTGCTCCTTGAGCAAGGGATTTTTTACGTTAAATGAATTAAAGCACTTCTTTCGGAAGGGGGGGCATACGCTTCGGCTGTCGCTTCATCAAATCGTAGACGAACGCGCGGCAGGAATAATCCGCATTGACCACGCCTTTTTTCTTGCAGACCATGCGGTCTGGGCACAGCGTTCCCGAGGCGTATTCACAGAAAGCACATTTTTTAGCGATGTCATATTCTTCGAGCAGCTTTTTTTTCATGTCGTCCTCCGAAACTATTGTCAAGTATTAGAGTATCACATTCCGACAGTAAATTCAATACCCGAACAGGAATTTACAGCCGATCATTGCGAAAAAAGTCGTGAGCAGTCCCTGCGCCGCCTTGCAGAGAAGCAGTCCGGTACGATTGACCTTTATTGACTTTAACGTCGATAGGATCTGCAAATGCACGCAGATGCCCGACCAACCGCAGGCAAAGGCGCAGAGCGCGACGGCGGCAAACGGCGCGCTTGGGAAAAGCGAGGCGCAAAACGAAGTGCCGCTGCCGATTTCGAGCAGTGCGGCGAGCGCGGCGTAAAAAAGCGGCGCGTGCAGATAGGTGCGAAGCACGGCGAGGAGCGCCGAAAACAGGCAAATCAGTGCCGAAATGCGGAGAATACTGCGGACAGCGGCGTCAACTGCCGAGAAGAAAGCGTCGCCTATCGGCACTTGCACGGCAGACGGTGCAAAATCGCGGTGCTTTACGCGGATCGGAAGCAAAAAGAGCAGTGAGGCGAGAATTTGCGAAGCACAGATGAAAACACCGAGCCTGCGGTCGCCGAGCATCCCGCCGACCGCGCCGATGACAAAAGCCGGACTCGCGTTGTTGGTAAAGGGGAGCAGTCGTGCGGCGTCTTCTTTTGAGAGGGCGCCCGCCGCCGTCATGCGCTCGCAGACGACCGCCCCGATAGGAAATCCGCAGAGTGCGCCGAGCAGGAACACTGCGTATTTCGGCGGCAAACCGCAGGTGTCTCCTGCGGTCAGCGTCACCGTCAGGTCGGCGGCAATCATAAAGACAAACAGCGAGGGAATGATGGATACGGCACAGACGGTCAGCGCACCGCGCACACCCTCGACGACGGCGGAAATGTGAAACAGCAGCAGAAGAACGCCGAAAAGAGCGGCGGGAAATTTCAGCCTTGCAAATCCTTGATTCAAGTCATGTGCCTCCGCATCGCAACATACATTTATCGTGATACGAGTATATTTTCCCGCAGGGACTTTTATGAGCGGAGGAATAGAGAATGACCAGATTCCGATACGTTCGGCACAGGCTGTCCGAAAAACTGGAACTGCCCGAGGATGCGCTCGGCGCGGCTTACCGCTTGCAGCTGATCGGTGACTGCGTGCTGATCGGCGGCTGCAAGAAAATATTGAAGTATAAGTCCGACGAAATTACGGCACTTGCCAAGGGGGCGGAAATCAGCGTGCGCGGCGCACACCTGAAGTGCGTGTATTTTTTTGAGGGGACGATTGAGGTGCGCGGCGAAATTGAAGGTATAGGGATTCTGAAAAAATGAAATTCTTATTCTATCTGCTGCTCGGCTATGTTGTGTTCGACCTGCCGACCGATGACCTGCGCGCGCTGCTGAATTTCTGCAATCGCAGCGGCGTGAAGATGCGGAAAATCCGACAGGAAAACGACAAATCAAAGGTTTATTTTTTGCTGTCGGACGAGAAAAAAGTACGGGACTTTTTACAGCGGGAGCAAATCGAAGTCGCGCCGCTGCGCCGTTTCGGCGTGCCGATTGTATGGCGGCGTTATCGGCACAGAGTCGGTATGCTCGCGGGGCTTGTGCTGTTTTTTGCCGCAATTTATATTGCGCCGCTCTTTATTTGGGAAATCAATATAGACGGGTTGGATAAACTGAGCCGCGAATATGTTTGTGAGCTGCTGGCAAAGGAAGGCGTTCAAATCGGCGCATTTTCGCCGGCGATTGACCGAAAGCAGGTTTATTTGAATATGCTGCGGTCGGCAGATGAGATTTCGTGGATTTCGGTAAATCTGCGCGGCAGCAGCGCCAATGTCGAGATTATCGAGCGGGACGCGCCGTCCGTGTCCGAGACGCGCGCCGACGCCGCCAATCTCGTCGCGTCAAAGAGCGGGCAGATTGTCGGTGCAGACATCGTTCGCGGCAAACTCGCCGTGCAGAACGGAAAAACCGTCAAAGCCGGCGATCTTTTGGTCAGCGGCGTGGTCGATTCGCAGATGATGGGGACGCGCTATGTCTATGCGGAGGGCGCCGTATTTGCCGCAGTCAGCGACGACTACGCGATTGAAATCCCGCTCGAGTGCGCCGAACGTCACTATGTCGGGGAAAAGACGCTGGAGGCTACGCTCTGCCTTTTCGGAAAATCCATAAATATTTTTAAAAACTATTCCATTTCCTATGAGAATTATGATACAATAAACAGAGAAAACAATCTTGCTTTTTTAGGGCTTGACCGCCTGCCGCTGTCGATTTGCACGACGGTGGGACTGCCTTACGAGGAGACGCCCGTCACGCTTGACGAAGACGAGGCGTTAAGGCGGGCGCGCGCCGAACTGAAAAGCCGGATTGCCGCAAAAGATACCTATGCCGAGATTCTCGCGCGCGAGGAAAGCTATGCCGTCAAAGACGGCGTTCTCGTCTATCAGTGCAGAGTCGAAGCAATCGAAAATATTGCCGCGGTTGCGGAGTTTCATGTCCGCTGACCGCTGAAAGGAATGCGAATGCCGCGCAAAGTCATCTATACCGACAGCGCCGATACCACCGCGATGCTCTTCGGTCCGTTTGATGCGAATCTGAACAAGCTCGAACAGCGCTTTGAGGTGCGTATCTACAACAAAAAGCAGGAGAGCACCGAGGGGGACGCCGTGATTATCGAGGGTGTCTCGGAAGCGGGCGTCGAGAAAGCCTATAAGGCAATCGAGTTTTTGAAGAATATGGTCGCCGGCGGCGACCATTTGAGCGAGCAGACCGTCGATTACATCATCGGCATGGTCGCGGACGGCAGCGAAGACGAACTTGCGCAGTTTGACGACAGCTGTGTCTGCATCACGAACAGCGGCAAGCCGATTAAGGCAAAGACGGTCGGACAGAAGAAGTATATCAATGCCATCAAGAAGAACACGGTTGTGCTCGGCGTCGGTCCTGCCGGTACGGGCAAGACCTTTCTTGCGGTGGCGATGGCGGTCAAGGCACTTCGCGAAAAGCAGGTCAACCGCATTGTGCTGACGCGTCCCGCAGTCGAAGCGGGGGAGAGCCTCGGCTTTCTGCCCGGCGATTTGCAAAGCAAAATCGACCCCTATCTCCGTCCGCTTTACGACGCGCTGTTTGAGATGCTCGGCGCGGAGAACTATACGCGGCACCTCGAAAAGAACACCATCGAAATCGCGCCGCTTGCCTATATGCGCGGGCGGACGCTCGACGACTCCTTTATCATTCTCGACGAGGCACAGAACACCACGCCCGAGCAGATGAAGATGTTTCTGACCCGACTCGGCTTCAATTCCAAGGCGGTCGTCACGGGCGACCTGACACAGACCGACTTGCCGTTCGGCAAGAAGAGCGGGCTTGCCGCCGCCGTCAAGATCCTCGACGGCATCGAGGGCATCGCCGTGCATCATTTTACCGAGCGCGACGTCGTCCGTCACCGACTCGTGCAGGAAATTATTCTGGCATACGAAAAATACGAAAAGGAAGCCGCGAAAAACAATGCTTCAAAGACGTTTAAACCGCGGCAGGGCAGACAGTCATGAAGCTGACAATCGAGGTTTCAAACGAGCAGGATAAAATCGAAGTTACGGACGCGCTCAGCGACTTGGTTTTCCGCGCGGCGGAGGCGGCGCTGCTTTCCGAGGGCGTCGACTTCGACTGCGAGCTTTCGCTCACTTATACCGACAACGCGGGCATTCGCGCGCTGAACAGCGAATACCGCGGCAAGGACGCGGCGACCGATGTGCTGTCCTTCCCGATGTTTGACACTGCCGCAGAGGACATCTGCGCGGTCGACGGCGAGCCTGCCGTGCTCGGCGACATCGTGATTTCGCTCGAACGCGCCGCCGAGCAGGCGGAGACTTACGGGCATTCGTTTGAGCGCGAAGTCGCGTTTCTGTGCGTGCATTCGGTGCTGCATCTGCTCGGTTACGACCACGAGCGTTCCGAGGACGAGGACAAGCTCATGCGTGAAAAACAGCGCGCGGTGATGCGCGCGCTCGGACTGGAAATTCAGTAGGATTTTGAAAGGATTGTTATGACAAGAACCGCGTTTTTGGCGATTGTCGGCAGACCGAATGTCGGCAAATCAACGCTGCTCAACACCGTGTGCGGGGAGAAAATCGCAATCGTCTCGAACAAGCCGCAGACGACCCGCAACCGCATTACCGGCATTTATACAAAGGGCGAGGACCAGTATGTCTTCCTCGACACGCCCGGCATTCACAAGCCGCGCACTGCGCTCGGCGATTACATGGTCAAAACGGCAAACGGCAGTATCGGCGAGGCGGACGCAATTCTGCTCGTCATCGAGCCTGTACCGAGCGTCGGCGACATCGAGACGGGCATCATCGAGAAAATCAAAGCGGCGAAAACGCCGTCGATTCTTGTTGTCAACAAGGTGGACGAGCATACTCCCGCGGACATCGCGGCGACGATAGCGGCGTATGCCGCCGTGCATACTTTCGACGCCGTTGTTCCGATTTGCGCAAAGAGCGGAAAGGGCGTCGACGCGCTGTTTGAGGAAGCGTCGCACTTTCTTTATGAAAGCGCATGGTATTTCCCGGAGGACGCCGTCACCGACCAGCCCGAGCGGCAGATTGCGGCGGAAATTATCCGTGAAAAGCTGCTCCGCACGCTGAACAAGGAAATTCCGCACGGCACGGCGGTCGTCATTGAGGAATTCAAGGAAGAAAAGAATCTGATCCGCATTCGCGCCGAAATTTTCTGCGAAAAGGCTTCGCACAAGGGCATCATCGTCGGCAAAAACGGTGCCGCGCTGAAACTGGTCGGCACCTATGCCCGCGAAGACCTTGAGAAATTTCTCGGCACGAAGGTCTATCTCAATCTTTGGGTCAAGGTCAAGGAAAACTGGCGGGAAAGTGCCGCGACGGTCGGCAATTTCGGCTATCGCGACGAATAGGAGCGGGCTATGCTGATCGGCATCAAGGGGCTTGTGCTCAAAGTCATTCCGCGCACCGAAAGCGACCGGCTGATCGTGCTGTTTACCGCAGAGCGCGGGAAGATTACGGTCTGCGCCAAGGGGACGCGCTCGGCAAAAAGCAAGCTGCTGCCCTGCATCGAGCCGTTTTCGTATTCGGAATTTGTGCTGTATGAGAAGGACGGCTACTTCTGGATTCGCGAGGGGCTGCTCATCGAGAATTTTTACAAGATTCGCGAGGACATTCAAAAGCTTGCGCTTGCCTCGTACTTCTGCGAGGTGCTCGACCTTGTTGTCTATGAGAACATGGAGGAGGTTGAACTGCTTCGGTTGGCGCTGAATTCGCTGCACGCGATTGCGACCGATTTGCGTCCGCTCGCGGTCATCAAGGCTGTTTTTGAAATGCGCGCAAGCCTGCTGCTCGGCTTTGCGCCGAATGTCGAGCGCTGTGCGCACTGCGGCAGGCGCGACGCGCCCTCGCTCTGCTTCAGCTTAATGGACGGCGAAATTGTCTGCGGCGACTGCCGCGAAAAGACCTTAAAAGAGTATTACGCCACGCAGCACAGCGTCAACGCGGAGGAGGAGCGACGCTATGCGTCGCAGGTCTACCTGATTTCGGAGAATGTGCGCGAAGCCGTCCGTTACATCATCACCTGCCCGCCGGATAAAATCTACGGCTTTACCATGCCGGAGGGCGACCTTGCGAAGCTTGCCAAGCTCTGCGAGGATCATTTGGTCTACCGACTTGAAAAAAAGCTGAAAACCCTCGAATTTTATCACGAGGTTTCGGCACTGTAATTTTAGAGGAACTATGCCATATACACAGAAAACACTGTCGATGCTCGAATATGACAAGGTCATTGCTATGCTCGCCGCCTGTGCATTCACCGAGGGCGCGCGGGAAAAGGCACTTTGCCTTGTGCCGAGCGGAGACGAAAGAACCGTTTTGCGACGTCAGCAGGTCACGGCGGACGCGCGCAGACTTGCGGACGCCAAGGGCTATCCGTCCTTCGGCGGCGTCAAGGACGTGTCGGGGGCGGTGTCACGCGCACAGCGCGGCGCAATGCTCCAGCCGCTCGAGCTGCTTGCGGTGGCAGACCTTTTGCGCGTTTCGCGCGGTCTGTTTGACTATATCAAGACCGACAAGCCGTTTGAAACCGTACTCGACGAGACTTTTTCGCTCATCGTGACCAATCGCCGGCTTGAGGACACCATCACGCGCTCGATTCTCGCGGAGGATCAGATTGCCGACGAGGCGAGCGAGGAACTTGCGGACATTCGCCGCAAAATCCGCACTGCCAACAACAAAATCAAGGATACCTTGCAGAAGTTTATCAGCGGCGGCTACGGCAAGCTGCTTCAGGAAAATATCGTGACCATGCGCAACGACCGCTATGTCGTTCCGGTCAAGGTGGAGCATAAAAACGAGGTCAAGGGGCTTGTGCACGACACCTCGGCGTCGGGCGCAACCGTGTTTATCGAGCCGATTTCGATTGTCGAGGCTAACAACGAGCTGAAGCTGCTGAAAAACAAAGAAGAGCGCGAAATCGAAAAGATTCTTTACTCGCTGTCGGCGCTCTGCGCCGAGGCGGCGGACACGCTGACGGGCAATTATCATCTGATTACCGAGATTTCCTTTGCGTTTTCCTGCGCGAGCCTTGCCGAACAGATGCGGGCGAGCGCGGTCAACCATTCGTCCGAAAAGGCGTTTAATCTGCGCCGCGCGGTGCACCCGCTGCTCGACCGCGAGACCGCCGTGCCGATCGACGTGCGGCTCGGCGGGGAATTTGACACGCTGGTCATCACGGGACCGAATACGGGCGGCAAAACCGTCACGCTCAAGACGGCGGGACTGCTTGCGCTGATGTATCAGTCGGGGCTGCAAATTCCCGCATCGCCGAATTCGGTCATGTGCGTTTTTGACGACGTGTTGGTCGACATCGGCGACGAGCAGAGTATTGAGCAGTCGCTCTCGACCTTTTCCGCGCACATGGTCAACATTGTTGAGATTTTGAAGCGTGTCACGGGCAATTCGCTCGTGCTGCTCGACGAGCTCGGCGCGGGGACCGACCCGATTGAGGGCGCGGCACTTGCCGTGTCTGTTCTGGAAGAACTGCGCCGCCGCGGCGCGCTGATTGCGGCGACGACGCACTATGCCGAACTCAAGGCGTATGCCATCGAGACCGAGGGCGTGACCAACGCCTCCTGTGAATTTGACATCGAGACGCTGCGCCCAACCTATAAGCTCATCATCGGTACGCCCGGCAAGTCGAACGCGTTTGCCATTTCCGAGCGGCTCGGACTGCCCGCCGAAATCGTTGCGCACGCAAACACGCTGATTTCGGGCGACAGCAAGCGCTTTGAGAATGTCATCGAAAAGCTTGAAGCCGACCGTATCCGCATGGAGCGTGCCCGCGAGGAAGCCGAGCGGTTGAAGGTCGAATATGAGGCGTTCAAGGCAAAATCCGAAGCGGAAATCGAGAAAGCGCGCGCCGAGGCAAGGCGCGAGACCGAACGGGCGCAGGCACAGGCAAAGCGCATGGTGCAGAGCGCACGGGAATCGAGCGAATATATCTTAAACGAAATCTCGACGCTGAAAAAGAAACGCGCCGAGGAGGTCAAAAAGGAAGAACTCGAAAAGGCACGGCAGTCGATTCGCGCCGAACTGCGTGCCAAAAGCGGCGAATACGACCCGATTGAGGATTTGACCGACGAATCCTATGTTCTGCCGCGCCCCGTCGTCAAGGGCGACACGGTACTCGTCATGAGCATCGGGCAGGTCGGCACGGTCCTCAGTCCCGCCGACAAAAACGGCATTGTCCGCGTGCAGGCGGGCAGAGTCACTACGCGCACCGAGCAGACCAATCTGAAACTGATTGAAAAGCAGGGAAGCAAGACGCAGAAGGACAAGGACAAGAGCGCCTATCGGAAAACCGTGGTCAAGTCCTTCAGTCCCGAGCTGGATATTCGCGGTATGTACGGCGACGACGCCTGCTTTATGCTGGACAAGTATCTCGACGACGCCGCGCTTGCCGGCATTCATACCGTGCGGATTATCCACGGCAAGGGAACCGGCGCACTGAAAGCCGCGGTTTGGCAATTCTTGCGCGGCGACAAGCGGGTCGACTCCTATCGGCTCGGCACGTTCGGCGAGGGCGACGCGGGCGTTACCGTCGTCGAGGTCAAATAAGGGTTAAACTTCATGGAAACAAAGCTGTACGAAATCAATATCGAAGAAGGCTTACCCGATATAGACGCGGCACTGCGCACGCTCGAATATCGGTTTGCCTCCGCCGCCGCGGTCGGTGAGCGCGTGGTCAAGGTCATTCACGGCTGCGGTTCGACCTTGCGCGGCTGCGGAAAACTGCGTACCGAGGTGCGTCGCTGGGGCAGAGAGGACAAGCGCGTCGGCTTTATCGTCAAGGGTGAGGATTTTTCGCTCTCCAATCCGCAGACGCGCTATCTCGCGGAAAAATTTCCGCAGGTCGCCGCCGATAAGGATTTGGGCAAAGGCAACGAGGGCATCACGCTGTTTTTCATCAATGCAAAAAAATAAATCGTGTTTTTCTGCGAAAAACACGATTTATGAGCGTTTTACAAAACAGATTCAAGCGTTTGCGGTATGCTCCTCGAGATACTTGACAACGTCGCCGACGGTAATCAGGCTCTTGATGTCGTCGTCGTCAATCTGAATCGAGAACTTGTCTTCGCAGAGAAAAACAAGGTCTGCAAGCTCCAGCGAGTTGATGCCGAGATCGTTTTCAAGCTCCGCATCAAGACGGATATCGTCGGGGTTGACCGAAAGCTCCTCTACAAGGATTGCTTTAAGTTTATCGAACATTGTGAATTCCTCCTGAAAGTCATGGTGATTGAAT
>SFNW01000134.1 GCA_004554105.1 Clostridiales bacterium
CAAAATGTAATATCTTTGTGGATTAGAAGAGAAGTTGACAAGTAGACGAGTAGACGAGTAGACGAGCTGTTTGCTTTTTTTCTTAGTTGACGAGTAGACGAGTAGACGAGTAGACAAGCTGTTTGCTTTTTTAGTTGACAAGTAGACAAGCTATTAGTTAACGAGTTGACAAGTAGACAAGTAGACGAGCTGTTTGCATTTCTTCTTTGTAGACAAAACATAAACCATGACAATATGAGACATTTTCTTTTGACACTTGCCGCGATGGCACTATGCACGGCTACGGCGGCGGCACAACAAAGCAAGGCGACAACGCAGCGCAAGACGGCACAACAGCAGAGCAAGGCGGCGGCGCCTACATTCACCGAGTGGCACGACCTGCAGGTCAACGCCATCAACCGCTTTCCACTCCACTCCCACTTCTTTGCATACGAAAACCGCGACGCGGCGCTATGCAAAACGGCAAATCACCTGGTTTTCCGCCAAGCCCTACGTCCTGCCGCTCTGGTGTGACGACGGCGAGGGGCGCGAAAAGCCGTTTGAAACGATTCTCTCCGAATGCCTTGCTTTGTTTTCCGCAAACGGCGTCGGACAAAACGAAAAATAAGAGGACGATATGAACGAACCCGAAGTCAGAAAGCCGCAGGACGGCGAAGAAAAACAGCGCGACCCGGTCGCGCGTTTTTGGCTTTCGGCTCTGCGCGTCGCTTTGGTCGTCGGGCTTATCGTCTATATTCTCAGCCATCTGACCGGCGGGTTTTCCGAGCCGATGAAGACCTCGCTTGCCAAGGCTTATACCGAGGAGTTGACGCTCGCGCTCGACGGGACGGTCGTCCGCGACGAAGTTCTGCTCCCCGCCACGGCGACGGGCGCGGTCAGCTACCTGTATGCCGACGGGACGCGCGTGCGCGTCGGTGCGAAGGTCGCCTCGGTCTACAGCGGCTATGCCGACGCGAAAACGGTCGGCGAGCTTGCCGAAATCGACCGTCTGACCGATTTGCTTGCCGACGCGGAGGTGGACGGTACGTCCTCGGTCGCGGACGGCGTCAAGGCGGACGCCGAAATCCGCGCTTCGCTGCTTACGCTTGCCGACAAGACCCGCCGCGGCGAATACGGCGGCGCGTCCCGCGAGACCGAGACGCTGCTGCTCGCCATGCTGCGCCGCGACGCAATCCTCACGGGCGAGGGCGGCGCGTCGGCACTGCTTTCGTCATTGAAAACGCGTCGCGCTTCGGTTGCCGCGTCGATTGCGGGGTCAAGCACCGACGTCTACACGAATACGGCGGGCTATTTCTACAGTACCGCGGACGGGTACGAGTCGGGCTTTGACTATGCTTCAGTCGAAAGCCTGACGCCGTCGGGCTATCGCACCGTGCTGAATGCGGGTGCACAGGCGACCGACGCCGTCGGCAAAATCGTGCTTCGCGCGGGCTGGTATTTTGTCTCCGCCGTCAAAAAGGAGGACGCGCTCCCCCTTTCGGTCGGCTCATCCTATGCGGTCGATTTTGCCGCGTCGGACGAGCGAATCAACATGACGCTCGTCGCGAAAAACGAGGAAAACGGCGAGGTACTGCTCGTGTTCAGAACGCAGTCGATGCCCGAGGGATTTGACTTTTCGCGCACTCAGCGCGCGTCGGTCGTGTACGGCAGCGTCACGGGTTACCGCGTGCCGTCCGGTGCTTTGCGCGTGGTCGACGGGGTTGTCGGCGTCTATGTCCGAAGCGGCAGTACGATTCTGTTCCGCACGGCGGACGTCCTCTACGAGAGCGGCGCATACGCCTATGTCAGCACCGAGAGTGCGCCCGTGACCTTTTATGCGGACGACGAAGACGAGACAAACGACATGACCTGCAAGGGTCTGACGCTCTACGACGAGGTGATCGTCAGCGGGGCAAAGGATTTATTTCACGATAAACACATCAATTAAAACAATCTTTCCGCGATTTTCCTGTCCGCCCGAGGGCGGAGAGAAGAGTGAAAAGAGAAAAGAGAAAAGTGAAAAGAAACGGTTGAAAACCGCCGCGGCGGTTTTCCGCATTTGAATGAAATCGCGTACAAACCGGTAGGGCGGGGGCTTGCTCCCGCCGCTTTCAGGCGATTCGACAGTCGCCCCTACGGGTATGAAAAAGCGGTTAAACCGTTTCACCGAACCTATATTATTTTAAGGAAACAAACATGAACGATTATGCCTATATCGAACACAATCTGAACGCTATCCGCGCACGGGCGGACGCGGCGGCGGCGACCTCGCCCTACGGGCAGAGCTACGAGCTGCTGCTCGCCACCAAATACGCGACCGCCGAGGAAATCAATTTTGCGCATTCGCTCGGCGTTAAGAAAATCGGCGAAAACCGCGTGCAGAGTCTGCTCGAAAAATACGACAAGCTTGACCGCGACGGGCTGGACATTCACTTCATCGGCAGTTTGCAGAAAAACAAGGTCAAGTACATCGTCGACAAGGTCTCGATGATTGAGTCGCTCGACAGCCTTTCGCTCGCCGAGGAAATCGAAAAGCAGGCGGCAAAGCATGAAAAAGTCATGGACTGCTTAATCGAGGTCAACATCGGCAATGAGGAGGCAAAGGGCGGCGTCGCCCCGACCGATGTGCTCGATTTTGCCGAAAAAGTGCTGGAATTCCCGCACATTCGGCTCTGCGGCATCATGACAATGGCACCGAAATGCACATCAAACGACGAATATCGGAAATATTTTAGAGAAAGTTATCATATTTTTATTGACATTTGCGAAAAAAAACTTCATAATGTAGATAGGACTATCCTGTCGATGGGAATGAGCGGCAGCTTCGAGGCGGCGCTCTCCGAGGGCGCAAATCTCATTCGCGTGGGCAGGGCGGCATTTGAGAAAGAATAATTTTTTAGAATATATACTTCGGAGGAGCGAAAAATGGGATTTTTCGGCGATATCAAGGACAAGTTCAGCAAGGATACATACGATAACGGCTATCTGTACGAGGACGACGGCAACGGTCAGTACGGCTATGAGGACGAGCCCGCAGCAGACGATGCAGGCGCACCCGCAGACAACGCGGCGACCATCGGCGGCAGCGGCTACGACATCATGGGCGGCGGCAGCGCAATCGAACTGAAGGTCGTCAAGCCCCAGCTTTTCGAGGACTCGGCACAGGTTGCGGATCATCTGCTCTCCAAGCGCACGGTCGTTCTCAACCTTGAGGACACCAACAAGGAGGCGGCGCGCCGCATTCTCGACTTCCTCACCGGCGTTGCATACTCCATCGGCGGCAACATCAAGAAGGTCGCGAACAGTGCCTATGTCGTCACGCCCTCGAATGTCGACGTCAGCGAGGGACAGATTAAGCAGAAGGCTGCCGCGGCAAAAGCAGAGGCGGAGTCTGCCGAATAATCAAGCAAAGTTTGCCGCACCGCCGGATTTTTCCCGCGGTGCGGATTTTCATATTATCCGGATTTTACCCGATTTTGACCGATAGCGGAGGGCTTCCATGCGATACGAGGAAAGCGACGAATTCAAACTGCTTTGCGCACGGGTCGACGAGCTGTTCGACCGCGCGGCGGGCGACCTTGCCGCATCGCGGTTTCTCACCCCCGCCGAGCAGTATTTCACCGCGCGGCGGCTTGCCGCGTCGGGACGGTCGGCGCGCACCCTCTTTTTCGGCGGTGCGCCCGGCGCACAGCGCAAAAAGCTCTTTGTCCTGCCCGACTACCTCGTCGCGCTGACGGAGGACGGCGATTTGTTCGATACGGCGCGGCAGTTCCTCGGCGAGGACGCGTTCGGCGACATTCAGGTATTAAAGCTCTCGGGCGGCGGCTTCCGCGATTTCTCGCACCGCGACTATCTCGGCAGTCTGCTCTCGCTCGGCATCGAACGCGCCGTGCTCGGCGACATTGCGCCGATTGACGACTATTCGGCGTATATTTTCGTCGACCGCCGCGTTGCGGGCTTTCTGCTCGGCAGCGAGCTGCGCGTGGCAAACGACCGCGTCAAGGTCGCGCGTGCCGCATTGCCCGCAGGGTATGAAATTGTGCGGAAGTTCAAGCCGATTGCCGATACGGTCGCGTCCGCGCGGCTCGACGGCGTGGTTGCCGCGCTCTGCAATCTCTCGCGCGAGGCGGCAAAGGAAAAAATCCTCTCAAAAGAGGTCGAGCAGAATTACGAGACCGCTGAAAAAACCGATATACCGGTGTCGGCGGGCGACGTCATCAGCGTGCGCGGCATCGGCAAATTCGAGGTGGAGAGCGTGTCCGACCCGACGAAAAAGGGGCGGTTTCGTTTAATCGCGAAGAAATATATATAGAGAATCAGTCGAAAAAGCAAGCTTTTTCGACTGGAGGAGGGCGTTCACTCGCGTCTCACTCGACCGTTCGCGCCCTCTAAGGAGTAAAAAAGCCGGCAGAGCCGTCTTTTTTACGGATTTTTATTGTATTTATTGCAAAGAATT